>JBEGTQ010000001.1:0-8585 GCA_041179305.1 Pseudomonadota bacterium
GTACAAAAAATACTGTCGATCTGCGGGTAATTCGTCTGCGCTTCACGTAGCAGCTCTGCACCTGCCGAATATGACGACGAACGGCTGGTCATCACACTCATCGGCTGTAGACCTGACTCGCGCATCGCCTGTTCATAACCTTGCTGCTTGATCACCGTTCGCTCATCCTGACGCGCACCAAAATACACCACGTAACGATGCCCTTTAGCAATGATTTGTTGTGTCATCTGCCTTGCAGCTTCAAAGTTGTTAAAGCCCACAGCCAGATCAATACACGGCGATGAACAATCCATCAGTTCAATAACCGGAATCCCCGCAACCTCAATCATTTTTAAAGTGCGGGCAGTATGATGGCGCTCGGAGAGGATCAGGCCGTCGATATTATAAGAGAGTAACGAGGTTAACCGCTGCTCTTCACGCTCTTTCTGGTAGCCATAGTGGGCGAGCATCGTCTGATAACCGTGCACGTCCGTCACACTCTCAATGCCGCGTAAAACCTCGGCAAACACCTGATTAGTTAATGACGGTAACAACACACCAATGGCATGACTGGTGGCATTGGAGAGAATATCGGGCGCACGGTTGGGGATATAACCCAATTCATCCAATGCCAGGGCAATTTTTGCCTGCAACGCAGCCGAAACCTGTTCCGGATTACGCAAATAACGGCTGACGGTCATTTTAGTAACCCCCACCCTATCGGCGACATCTTGTAGTACTGGCCTTTTTTTCTTCATTATCAACGAGCTGAAGCAGAATGAACGGGATATAATTCTAGCAAAAAAAAGGGTATAACGCGACGTACATGCCCTTTTTACGTATACCCCATGGATTTCAACATGCAAGAAAGCGGCAAGCGAGTGAATCCAGACCTGATACAAATACAGCGGTTGATGGCCACGGCCATTATATTCTGAGTGGCGAATAAAATTTGAAATTCACCCGCATGAACCTGTTACTCGTTCCCCATACTGTCCTGGCACGCTGCGGTACCGGACGTGAGAAGATGAAAACGTAAAAAATCCATCTCTATGTGCAAAAAATTAGAGAACAATAAATGAGCTGTATTTGAAGTGGTTAGGAAGAAAAACTTTGTGGAACTTTGCAATACACCGTTTTTGAGTTGGGTATTTGAGGAAAAAATGGCAAAAAAAAGCCAGCACCCGGCTGGCTAAGTAAACACTGGAAGCAATGTGAGCAATGTCGTGCCTTCGTAATGTGAACACCTAAATTTTGATGCCTCATCAGAAAGCACGACAATGATAATCATTATCAATCTCACTTGTAAAGTGTTTTTTTTAGCCAATGCTAATATTATTGATTCAAGTAAAAAAATGGCTACTTTATTAGGCTATTCAAACAGTAAGAGTAAGGGTTTGTTTATGGCAAATGTGCAGATACGGCATGTATGATCCACCGATTATCCGGCTTTACCGTTGGTCAGACCATTTTTGTCCAGGGATTGCGCCAATGGCTGCACGACGGATCACCGCTCTTTTATATTCTTCAGAAATTTTGAGCTTTCTGTTTTGCACCATACAGCACCCAGAGTTATCAGGCCGGTACCAAATGTAATCTATCTGGCTGTAGCGAATTAACTTAACTTTGGTGACTGTCTCTGTACAGCAGCCAGCGCTTGCGCACAAGCCCAGGCGGAACTCCATGCCCATTGGAAGTTATAACCCCCCAACCAACCGGTGACATCGACCACTTCGCCCATAAAATACAATCCTGGCACTTTATGGGTTTCCATCGTTTTGGACGATAGCTCCTGAGTATCTACACCGCCAATGGTGACCTCAGCAGTACGGTAGCCTTCCGTCCCATTGGGTTGCACCCGCCACTCCTGAAGATGGCTTATCAGCGCTGTCTGCTGCGGTACATTTAATTGCTTAAGCGTGATATCGGGTAGCTGCGCCACTGTCTGGAGGCATTCCACCAGCCGTTTAGGTAACAGTTGTGCCAGAGTATTTTTTAGCGTTTGATTAGGATGTGCTTGTCGCTGGCTGTTCAGAAAGGCATCTAAATCGGTATCAGGAAGTAAGTTAATGCTCACATACTCACCAACCTGCCAATAACTTGATAGCTGTAAAATAGCTGGCCCAGAAAGCCCACGATGCGTAAATAAAATACTCTCACGGAAACGGACACCGCTCTCAGCGGTGACCACGGCCTGGACTGAAACACCCGATAGCGTTTGCACGTGATCCAGCAACGGCTTATGTAAAGTAAAGGGAACCAATGCGGCACGGGTGGGCACTATTTTGAGGCCAAACTGTTCCGCCAGCTTATATCCAAATGGAGATGCCCCCAGACCCGGCATGGACAAGCCACCAGAGGCAACAACAAGTGAGTTAGCACTTACTTTTTTTTCGTTAATTTGTAATATGAAACCAATGTCGTTTTTTTCAACTGACAAAACATCGCTACGCAACCGGAGAGTCACTTGCCCCAGCTCACACTCTTTTAATAGCAGCTCAACGACCTGCTGAGCAGAATCGTCGCAGAACAACTGTCCCAACGTCTTCTCATGCCAGGCGATACCATAACGGTTCATTAGATCAATGAAATCCCATTGGGTATAACGTGCCAATGCTGATTTACAAAAGTGAGGGTTTTGTGACAAATAAGCCGTGGGTTCTACAAACATATTGGTGAAATTACAACGGCCACCACCTGACATCAGTATCTTACGTCCAGCTTTTTTGCCATTATCCACCAATAGCACCCGACACCCTGCCTGCCCAGCCTGAGCGGCACAAAATAGCCCAGCAGCACCCGCACCTATGACTATCACATCAAACTTTTCCACTCTGATCCTCACCAAGTACAATTATCATCGCTGCAAAATTGCCTGCTATTAGCGGGTTATCGTAATATTTATACCCGTCACCCTTCAAGATGCAGGGGCGTTGGCTGCATCTTGAAATCACTTGGGCATAGCGCATTCAACCGACAAGTTAACGCCGGAATATTGCTCAATTACTCACCAAAAGATCGCTACAGCAAGAAAATACCTCATAGGGCAAAATAAAGTAACTTGCTGATATAAAATAAATATGTGGTTCATAAACACCCGTTCATCTGTGATCGTGTCAGAAAAAAGTCATATTTTTCTTTTCTCCATCGCCATTGTCACTGATAATGCGCCGCGCTCATGTCCAAAAACTGGCGTAACGCTTATGCTACATCTTTTTGCTAGCTTAGACTTCTATACCGGCCTAATGTTAGCTCTTGCTTTGTTGTTCGTGCTGTTTTACGAAGCCATCAATGGTTTTCATGATACAGCTAATGCGGTTGCGACCGTAATTTATACTCGTGCCATGCGTTCACAGGTTGCTGTCGTGATGGCGGGGGTGTTTAACTTCCTCGGCGTAATGCTGGGCGGTTTGACCGTGGCCTATGCCATTGTTCACTTACTGCCTACTGATCTGTTGTTAAACGTTAGCTCGGCACACGGGTTAGCTATGATCTTCTCAATGCTATTGGCGGCGATTATCTGGAATTTGGGTACCTGGTATTTCGGTATCCCAGCCTCCAGTTCTCATACGCTGATTGGTTCTATCATCGGTATTGGATTAACCAATGCATTAGTCACCAGCACATCCGTAGTGGATGCGCTGAACGTTCCTAAGGTGATACAAATCTTCCTGTCCTTAATTTTATCCCCGATCGTGGGTCTGGTTATTGCAGGCTTGATAGTGTTCCTGTTACGTCGTTACTGGAACGGAACCAAGAAACAACAACGTATTCATCTGACCCCGGTTGAACGAGAAAAGAAAGACGGTAAACGTAAACCGCCATTCTGGACCCGTACTGCACTGATCATTTCGGCTATTGGCGTGAGTTTCTCTCACGGTGCTAACGATGGTCAAAAAGGGATTGGCTTGATCATGTTGGTATTAATCGGCGTGGCTCCAACCGGGTTTGTCGTGAATATGAATGCAACCGGTTATGATATTGCCCGTACCCGCGATGCAGTGACCCATCTGCAACAATTTTATCAGCAACACCCTGAAGCATTGCTCAATGCCGCTGCGCTGAAACCACGGGTTCCTGCACCAGATACACCAGCAAAGTTCCATTGTCACAGTTCACGAGCCATGATCGCTATCGACCATGCACAGGGGCTACTAACCAATCTGCAACACTATGATGACCTTACGGTTGATCAGCGCAGCCATATGCGCCGCTTGCTAATGTGTATCGCAGAAACTGCAGGGACTGTTGCTAAGCTATCCGAAACCCGTGCGGAGGATCGCCGTTTCCTTAACAATCTGCGTAAAGATCTCTTGGAAACAGTGGAATATGCACCAACCTGGATTATCGTCGCTGTCGCGCTGGCTCTCTCTTTGGGTACCATGATCGGCTGGAAACGTGTTGCAGTGACCATCGGTGAGAAAATCGGTAAGAGAGGCATGACTTACGCACAAGGTGTTTCTGCCCAGATGACTGCGGCGGTTTCTATCGGTATTGCGAGTTATACCGGTATGCCAGTATCGACAACTCAAGTGCTCTCTTCAGCCGTTGCCGGGACCATGTTAGTTGATGGCGGTGGAGTACAGAGTAAGACTGTAAAGAACATTATGTTAGCATGGGTATTAACCTTACCAATCTCTATTGTTCTTTCCGGTGGGTTATACTGGATGGCACTGAAATTGATCTAAGCTCAGTTATGCGTATTGTTGCCTTAGTGCGCTTTAGCAAGTGAGGGTAATAATATGCTGACATATGACCCGCGCTAACATGGGTTGACAGTTTTAGCTCTTAAAGCGCCTGATGCAACGCATCGGGCGTTTTTTTAGCGACGATGTTGGATCGTAAATCTTCATCTCAATTTTCTGTTGTTACATTAACCAGCCATTGAGGTGTTCGGCGTTATTGACCCACTACGTACTGATCCCTCACAGCTCTCGGTTAGCTTGAATAGTCAGCGTGCATTGACAATAAACATTTGCGCCCAGCCATCTATTTCCCGCATAAATGCTACCTTATGGCCATCGGGTGAAAACACCACCGCATCGGCCAACGGCGCAACGGCACTACGGGCAGTCAGGCGATGCAGTTGACCGGTAGAGCTATCACATAGCATTACACTGTTATCACACACAAATGCCAAACTATCACCCTGCGGCCTCCAGCTAAATGCAGACTGAATGCCCTCCTTACCAGATGTGAGTTGTTGCGGTTCGCCCCCATTGGGGGAAACCAGCCATAGCTGTACCACACCATTGTCATCTTTCATCAAACAGGCAATGGCACTGCCATCAGGCGAAGCACGTAACCAATGCCGCGGGCAGGTGGCAAGCCCTGGGAAACGTCTGGCGGATGTATAAGTTAGCCGCCGCTGAACGACTCCCGCAGGCGGTGCCGGCAGTGTGGTTTCTGTTCCTTGCAGTGGTTGTTCACCTGCTCGGGCGTAGTCTCTGTCATGCTCAGGCAAATCAACAATAAAGATTTCCGGAACTTTCACTCCCTGAATTGAGAGGGTGTCGCCAATAAATGCCAATGCCCAACGCTGTCGGGTACCGTCCGCTTTAAGATACCCCTGCACCCCAATCCAACCTTCCTCATAAGCACGGCTTATCTGGTCAGTTCCAACCTGAGGTACCGGTGTGGTACTGCTGACCAAAACACAGAAATGACTGCCATCATATTCACGCGGATGCTGTTTAGGCGGGCTCACACCATGCAGAGGCAGTGCAATACCGACATTGCGACAATCCAATGCCGGATCTAATGCATGCAGCACATGGTCGTTATAGGTAAAACTGAGGCGACTGCCGTCAGAGCTGAAAGCATGAACATGGCTGCCACCTCGTAATGCACCTGACGTATAAGGTGCTGTGATATCCATCGCATCAAGCGTTACTGCCAGTTCTCTGTCCGGCTCCGACACAATTACCCCGCGCCGATGATGGAAATCATAGCGCCAGTAGCTATCTGGATGCTCTGGCCCGTGGATAAAGACATAACGTGTAGGTTGATCGGGACTCACTGTCACCACGCCAACATGCGCGCCATGCTGTGCACGATAAATCACTTCAATATTACGAGTTACACAATTAACTCGCTCAATCGTTAAGCCGCTAAACATTCCGCCATTGGGGCGCACATCATAAGCCAGCCATTGGCTGTCTGGGGTCCAGGCATTGATATTGGTGAGCTGATGACCTCGAGGATCAAAGGTCAGTTGCTGTTCCTGAAAAGGATCATTGTTTGGTAGGCTCATACTCTTAATATTCCTTATGTCTGGGCCAATAACAAGCTGCGTTTGTTGAACGATGTACCGCGCCAGAAGGGCGTTATCACTGCCGCCACCGGTAATCACAAGCAGGCGAAGGTAAAGACGTCAGGATTTACTTATATTGACAATAGGCTCTCTTTCCCTATGTGAATATCCCTGTTACTTTGTCTGCATATTTTTGAATAAGATAACTTCGCTATGCGATGTCATCATATTAATGAGCTGATTGACCTTTTACATTCAGCCTGACCGCATCATTAAAGATTAGTCACACTCCTGCCTGCGTAGGGAGGGGCTTTGATGATACTATTTCTCATTCTCAGCGAGCCGCTGTCACTTATATAGACCGAATGTTGTTATGAACAGCTCTGCTTTTAATTTTCAGACATTGTCTCCAGACTTGATTATGAATGCTCTTGAAACAGTCGGGCTACAGGTGGATTCAGGGTTAACCGCGCTTAACAGCTACGAAAACCGAGTCTACCAGTTTATGGATCAAGACCGTAAACGGTATGTGGTGAAGTTTTACCGACCTGAGCGTTGGAGCAATGAGCAAATTACCGAAGAGCATCGCTTCTCGCTTGATTTGGCAGAGTCGGAGATCCCTGTCATCGCGCCGTTGCAGTTAAACGGTGCAACTTTACATACTCATGGTAACTTTTTCTTTGCTGTGTTCCCAAGTGTTGGCGGGCGACAGTATGAAATAGACAACCTTGATCAATTAGCGTGGGTTGGGCGTTTTCTCGGCAGAATCCATCAGGTGGGTAGCGATGGGCTTTTTGTTGTCCGTCCAACGATGGATATTGAGGAATATCTAATCGAACCACGCCAGTTGTTGGCCAGTAGCCTATTAGTGCCAGCAAAACAGAAAGATAACTTCCTGGCAGCAACCGATTTATTAATTGCCACCGTCAAGCTGTATTGGCATACCGATTGGCAGCCTTTACGGTTACATGGTGATTGCCACCCCGGTAATATTTTATGGCGTGATGGTCCGATGTTTGTCGATTTGGATGACGCCAGAAATGGTCCGGCGGTTCAGGATTTGTGGATGTTATTACACGGTGAGCGCAACGAGCAGTTAATCCAATTGGATATCCTGCTGGAGTCTTATAGTGAGTTTGCTGATTTTGATCAGCGTGAACTTGCACTGATTGAACCTTTACGCGCGATGCGGATGGTTTATTACCTTGCATGGGTCGCCAGGCGTTGGCAAGACCCGGCATTTCCTAAAAGTTTTCCGTGGATGGCGGAGCCTGATTTTTGGTTACAACAGACGGCCCTTTTTACAGAACAGGTTAAGCTGCTGCGGGCACCCCCTTTGCAGCTCATGCCAATGTACTAAAGCTGAGATAATGGAGATTATTATAGTATGAAAAATGTATGGTTAGCGCTCGTTGGTATAGTGATGGCATTCAATGCATCTGCCGCACAGTTTACAGACGGAACCCAGTATCAGACGTTAAATAAACCAGTAACTGGAGAGCCTCAGGTATTAGAGTTTTTCTCTTTCTATTGCCCACATTGCTATCAGTTTGAAGAAATTTACCATGTGCCTCAGACAGTGAAAAAAGCACTGCCTGAAGGCGTTAAAATGACGCGTTACCATGTTGAGTTCCTTGGGCCACTAGGTAAACAACTGACCCAAGCCTGGGCTGTTGCTACGTCACTGGGTGTTGAAGAAAAAATCACTCCACTGATGTTTGAAGGCATACAGAAAACACAAACGATACAAACCGCTGATGATATCCGTAATGTCTTCATCAAGGCTGGTATCAGCGGCGAGGACTATGATTCTGCGTTGAATAGCTTTGTAGTTAAATCATTAGTTGCTCAACAAGTAAAGGCGGCGGAAGATCTGCAATTACGTGGCGTTCCTGCGATGTTTGTTAATGGCAAATATATGATTAAAAATGATGGTATAGACACCAGTTCAATGGATGCTTATGCTAAACAGTATGCAGATGTGGTTAATTTTCTGCTGACTCAAAAATAATGACATAAGTGAGGAGCTGGCTGCGCTGGCTTCTCTTTTTCTTGTCGCAATCGGTTCCCGACATTTCAGTTCAGCCTCTCTCGTTGTTATAAATCCATCATTTTATTTAATATGACTGTAATGCGACTGCACGTCGATTAAACATTTATATAACTGTTATTTTTATCGGATACATATATTAAAATGATAGATAAATGGCGATATTCGTACTGCTAACATGGCAAATAAGAGTTGCAGGAAGTAATAAAAAGACCGGTGATATTTTTCTGTTCTAAGGTAAATTTATTAACCTTATTGCAGTAACTGAATAAGTAATATCCACAATTTAGATAAAGAAATAAT
>JBEGTQ010000002.1:0-20638 GCA_041179305.1 Pseudomonadota bacterium
GGGAAGACGTGCCCCCCAGTGCCACCAGCCATCACCATTAAACGCCGGGTATTGCCATTCATCGGGCACCCCTCACAAACGCCTGGGCTTTTGCCAAACGTGTTTCAAAATCAATACGCAACAACAGCACTATTGCGGTTGACATAATAATCAGGCTCGAACCGCCGTAACTGATCAGGGGCAATGTCAAACCTTTGGTCGGCAACATCCCGGCGGCAGCCCCAACGTTAACCAGTGCCTGAAAACTAAACCAAATACCGATTGAGCAGGCTAAAAAACCAGAAAATCGCTGATCTATCTCTAATGCGCGACGCCCGATGGACATCGCGCGAAAAGCGACGAAGAATACCATTAACAGTGCCAAAACCACACCGATATACCCGAGTTCCTCGCCTAAAATCGAGAAAATAAAGTCAGTATGCGCTTCAGGTAAATACTCCAGTTTTTGCACTGAATTGCCTAAGCCCTGCCCCCAGAATTCGCCGCGACCAAAAGCCATCAACGACTGGGTTAGCTGATAACCACTGCCGAACGGATCAGCCCACGGATTCCAGAAGGATGTCACTCGGCGCATGCGGTAGGGTTCGGCGATAATCAACAGACAAACCGCCAACACACCGGAACCAATAATCGCCAAAAACTGCCACATCTTCGCGCCGGCCAGGAACAGCATCGCCAGTGTGGTGATAAACAGCACCACCACAGTACCTAAATCAGGCTGTGCCAGCAGTAACACCGCCAGAATGACCATCACACCCATCGGCTTACAGAAGCCCCAGAAGTTACTCCTCACTTCTTCAACTTTACGCACCAGATAACTGGCCAAATAACAAAACAGCGATAACTTGGATAGCTCAGCAGGCTGAATACGTAACGGCCCGAGTGAAATCCAGCGAGACGCCCCGTTTACCGAGCTGCCTACCGCCAAAACTACCAGCAACATCATAATGGAAATCAATAACATAATATTGCTATAGCGCTGCCAGATGGCCATTGGGATACGCAGCGTCACCAGCGACAACCCCAATGCCAGCAACAGATACAGCGCATCACGCTTGGCGAACAGGAAAGGGTCACCGGCCAGACGCTGACCAATTGGCATTGACGCCGACGTCACCATCACAAAACCAATAATTGCCAAACCGAATGTCAGCCATAATAAGGTTTTGTCATAAAGTACCATGTTGGTGGTGTCGCTCTCCCGCGCCCCCATCACGTAATGTTTTACGTTATTATACAGCCCCGGCATACGCATCAGCCTAACTCCTCTGCCAAACGAGCAAACTCATCACCGCGTTGCTCAAAGCTGCGGAATTGGTCCAAACTGGCGCAAGCAGGTGACAGTAAGACCATATCACCCGGTGCCAGGGTTTTTGCCAACAGCGTCATTGCCTGTTCCATCGTTTCGGTGATCTGAGAAACCTCAGGACGCAACGCTGCTAACTGTTCACTATCAAGGCCAAAACAATAAACCTTGATACGATCACCTTGCAAAAAGCGCGTCAACACAGAGAAATCTGCCGATTTACCGTCCCCACCCAACAGCAAATGCAAGGTGCCATCAATCTGTAACCCCTCCAGCGCAGCTTCAGTACTGCCGACATTAGTGGCTTTGGAGTCGTTAATCCAACGCACACCCTTGTGTTCAAAGACCCGTTGGAAGCGGTGCGGCAAACCAGTAAAAGTCGTCAACGCTTTCAAGCTGGATGAACGTGGTATACCCGCCGCATCGGCCAACGCCAACGCCGCCAACGCATTGGAATAGTTATGGCGACCGGTCAATTTCATTTCACGGGTATTCAAGACTTTCTCGCCTCGCACCCGCAACCAAATTTCACCCTGCTGCTTATTCAGGTGATAATCGCCAACATCCACGCCGAAGCTGATACAACGACTGTCTGCGCCACGCAGCGGCATGGTGAGTGCGTCATCGGCATTCACAACACAAATTTTCGCGTTTTCATAGACTCGCAATTTAGCAGCGCGATATTGCTGCAAACCAAATGGATAACGGTCAGTATGATCTTCGGTCACATTCAATACAGTGGCAGCACAAGCCTGCAAACTGGCGGTGGTTTCCAATTGGAAACTGGATAACTCCAAAACCACCAGTTGGTTTTCTTGTTCCAATAACGTCAGCGCCGGTACGCCAATGTTGCCGCCAATACCCACCTGCCAGCCAGCCGTTTTCGCCATCGCCCCCACCAGCGTGGTCACGGTGCTTTTACCGTTAGAGCCGCTAATCGCCACCACCGGAACCTGATTCTCACGGCAGAACAGTTCAATATCCCCGACTATCTCGACATCCGCATCTGCTGCATCACGCAATGCCGGATGTGCCAACGCAATACCCGGGCTGGCAACAATCAAATCTGCATCCAATAACCACTGCCGCTTAAGATCGCCAACATGACATTCAACAGTTTCAGGTAATTTATCGAGGCCCGGCGGATTGATACGGGTATCCATAACGCGCGGTGTCACACCACGCGTCATAAAGAAATCAACGCAGGAAAGGCCGGTTAGCCCCAGCCCGATGATGACCACTTTTTTACCTCGATAATCAATCATAATTACCGCACCTTCAGCGTCGCCAGGCCAATCAGTACCAGCATCAGCGAAATAATCCAGAAGCGCACGATAACCCGTGGTTCTGGCCAGCCTTTAAGTTCATAGTGGTGGTGAATCGGTGCCATACGGAATATGCGCTGTCCACGTAATTTAAAGGAGCTAACCTGCAAGATTACCGACAGTGTTTCAACCACAAACACCCCACCCATAATGATTAATAAGAATTCCTGACGCAGTAACACAGCAATAGTGCCCAGTGCGCCACCCAATGCCAATGAACCGACATCACCCATAAAGACCTGGGCCGGGTAGGTGTTAAACCACAGGAAGCCCAACCCCGCACCGACCATCGCGGTACAGACAATCACCAGTTCACCAGCATGGCGCAGATAAGGAATATGCAGGTAGGCGGCAAAGTTAACGTTACCGGTCGCCCATGCCACCAAAGCAAAACCGGCGGCGACGAAGACGGTAGGCATAATGGCCAGGCCATCTAAGCCATCGGTTAGATTGACAGCGTTACTGGTACCGACAATCACGAAATAAGCCAGCAGGATATACAGCAGACCCAACTGCGGCATAATGTCTTTGAAGAAGGGCACCACCAATTCAGTGGCTGAAGTATCTTTACCGATGCTATACATAGCAAACGCCGCCACCAGTGCAATCATTGACTGCCAGATATATTTCCAGCGGGCGATCAAACCTTTGGTATCTTTACGCACCACTTTGCGGTAATCATCAATAAAACCGACGATGCCATAACCCACCAGAATAAAGAGCACACACCACACATACGGGTTAGAGGGATAAGCCCACATCAATACCGAAATAGTGATAGAAAACAGAATCATCAGACCGCCCATCGTCGGCGTCCCGCGTTTGCTAAAATGTGATTCTGGCCCGTCGTTACGGACTACCTGTCCAATCTGCAATTTCTGCAAATAAGCAATCAGGTACGGCCCCATCCACAAAGAAATAAACAGTGCCGTCAGTAAACTGACAATCGCGCGGAACGTCAAATAGGAAAAGACGTTAAAGCCCGAGTGAAATTTTACCAGATATTCGGCCAGCCAAACTAACATGATGCCTTCTCCTGTAACGCACGCACCACAGTGTCCATAGCGGCGCTACGTGAACCTTTAATTAACACGGTGATAACCGGATGTTCACTCAGTAGCGCGCTTACACGGGCCGTCAGCGCGCACTTATCCTGAAAATGCTCGCCTTGCCCGCTCGCATCACTCAGCGTCTGACTTAATGTACCGACACTCAACACTTTATCGATCCCCGCCTGTCTGGCTGCCTCACCGACCTGACGATGACAATCAATTGCCGTGTCACCCAATTCGGCCATATCACCCACTACCATCACGCGGTAGCCCGGCATGTCTGCCAACACCTGAGTGGCCGCCGTCATAGAACCCACATTGGCGTTGTAGGAGTCATCCAGCAGCAATTTATCAGCCGATAACTTAATCGGGAATAAACGGCCCGGCACCGCTTGTAATTGCGTTAACCCCTGTCGTACGGCAGCCAAATCAGCACCCACTGACATGGCTAACGCCGCAGCAGCCAGCGCATTGGCAATATTATGCCGCCCCGGCAGTGGCAATTCGATAGCCTGCGTACCAAACGGCGTATGCAGGATGAAAGCGGTCAACTGAGGCGTAATACGTATCTCACTGGCATAAAAATCGATATTCCCTGTGGCACGAGCTGAGAAATACCAGACGCGTTTGTTATGCAGCATTTCTTGCCAGTGCGGCCAGTCATTGCTGTCAGCGTTAATAATCGCCGTACCCTTAGCAGGCAAGCCGGAGAAAATTTCACCTTTAGCTTTCGCCACGCCAGCCAGGGAACCAAAGCCTTCCAAATGACCGGCTGACAAATTATTGACCAGCGCACTTTCCGGGCGGCTTAAATTTGTAGTGTAGGCAATTTCACCAATATGGTTAGCACCAAGCTCAACCACGGCAAAATCATACTCGGGCGTCAGACGCAGCAACGTTAGCGGCACACCGATGTCATTATTAACGTTACCGGCGGTATACAGCACCTTGCCGCATTGACGTAAAATGGCGGCAACCATTTCTTTTACTGAGGTTTTGCCTGAAGAACCAGTTAACGCCACCACACGGGCAGGCACCTGTTCACGCACCCACGCAGCAAGCAACCCTAGCGCCAAACGGGTATCTTTAACCACTAACTGCGGCACCCCCACCAGTAAGCATTTACTTACCAACAAAGCCGCGGCTCCTGCGGCAACCGCATCTTCTGCAAAATCATGCCCATCGAAACGCTCGCCCTTCAATGCCACGAACACGCAACCTGCCGTGACCTTACGGGTATCAATGGTCACTTCGGTTATTTCGATGTTATCGCCAGATTTATCGCTGGCAATATATTCAGCATTAAGTAGCGTGGACAGAAAACGCAGCGAAACCCTAATCATGCTACTCTCCCCAACAAACGCGCGACGGTGACCCTGTCGGAATAATCCAACCGGCGATTACCTACTAATTGATAATCTTCATGACCTTTACCGGCGATCAACACCACGTCGTCTTCTTTGGCTTGCATGATGGCACTGGTTACCGCCTCTGCACGGCCATGAATCGCCTGCACGTGGCCAGCATCCAGCAAACCACTGAGGATATCAGCCACAATTGCCCGCGGCTCTTCGCTGCGTGGGTTGTCGTCAGTAATTACCACGCGGTCAGCCAGTTGTTCTGCGATACCACCCATAAGTGGGCGCTTACCTTTGTCGCGATCACCACCACAGCCAAACACACACCACAGTTGACCGGTACAATGTAAACGGGCTGCTGCCAGCGCTTTGTCCAAAGCATCAGGGGTGTGGGCATAATCCACCACCACCGTCGGTTTACCTGGCGCATTAAACACTTCCATCCGGCCACACACCGGTTGCAGTTGCGCAGCGGTAGCCAATAACTGTGCCATTGGGTAACCCAAAGAGAGTAATGTTGATAGTGCCACCAGCAAGTTGCTGACGTTGAATGCACCCATCAAGTGGCTTTCTAACCGGCCTTCACCCCAGCTTGAGTCAAAAACAATGCTGGCGCCATTATCATGATATTGAACCGTGTTCGCCGAAAGCCACGGGCCTTTCCAGCCAGTTGGGACATTGCCTGCCATGCTGACAGCCGCAGCGTGTGGCAGTTGGCTTAACCAGCGGCGACCCACGTCGTCATCAGCATTGATAATTTTATGTTCGGATTGATGGGTGGAAAACAGCAGCCATTTCGCTGCTTCGTAACTCGCCATATTGCCATGATAATCAAGATGATCGCGACTTAAGTTAGTAAACACTGCCGCAGCAAAAGGCAAGGCTGCAACGCGGTTCTGAATCAATCCATGAGAAGAGACTTCCATCGCAGCGAACGTGGCCCTCTGGCAGACCAGGTTACGCAGCAGATGCTGAATGTCAACGGCGGAACCGGTGGTGTTTTCAGTCGGGATTACCTGCCCTAGCAAGCCATTACCTACGGTACCCATCACCGCACTGGTTTCGCCCAATGCCTGACTCCACTGCGCCAACAGTTGTGTGGTGGTGGTTTTACCGTTGGTTCCGGTGACACCCACCAGGCGCAATGCCGCACCTGGCTGATGGTAAAATTGCCCCGCCAGCGTGGACAAGTGCTGATTCAAATTGCGCAGATAAATAACTGGGACACCGTGCATCTCTGACACACTGTTATCCGGCGCCACACCCTCGGCTTCGGCTATCACTGCCGCCACACCTTGGGCGATGGCTTGCGGGATATAGCGACGACCATCCGCCTGATGGCCAACGACCGCGACAAACACATCTCCGGCAGCGGCGACCCGGCTGTCTAGTGTCATTTCCCGTAGCGCACGCGCCGGGACGTCTAGCCCCCAAGGCGCGAGTAAGTCGCGCAAGTTATGATCTACCACCTGAACCCTCTTTTGTATTAATCACTAATTCATGTTTATCACCGGTGGGTAACGCATCTGGCTCAATGTTCATGGTACGCAACACCCCGCCCATGATGGCACCGAACACCGGTGCAGAAACCGCACCACCGTAATATTTCCCTGCCTGCGGGTCGTTGATGACCACAACCAGAGAAAATCGAGGATGACTCGCCGGCGCAACGCCGGCGGCGTAAGCGAGGTATCGATCCATATATTTGCCATCAGGGCCGACCTTCTTGGCGGTACCGGTTTTAATGGCAATACGGTAACCTTTGATCGCGGCTTTGGTACCGCCGCCGCCGGGCAATGCCACGCTTTCCATCATATGCACCACAGTGCGCACCAGCGGTTCAGGGAAAATGCGTTCACCGGCCACTGGCGGATCAACTTTGGTGATCGACAGCGGACGATAGATCCCCATGCTACCGATGGTTGCATAGACTCGCGCTAGTTGTAACGGTGTTACCATTAGCCCGTAGCCGAAAGAAAAGGTGGCCCTCTCTATGTCAGACCACCGTTGTTTTTTAGGATATAAGCCACTGCTTTCTCCGACCAACCCCAAATTGGTCGCTTTCCCAAACCCAAACCGTGAGTAAGTATCCACTAACGCTGAGGATGGCATCGCTAACGCCAGTTTAGAAACACCGACGTTACTCGACTTCTGCAAAATCCCGGTCACAGACAGCTCTGCGTAACGGGCCACGTCTTTGATCTGATGACTGTTAACAAAGTACGGTAAGGTGTTCAGCACACTGTTTTCTTTCACCACGCCACGCTGCAACGCCGTCATTACTACCATTGGCTTCACTGTCGAACCGGGTTCAAAAATATCGGTTATCGCCCGGTTACGCATGGCGTCTTTTGGCGTACCGGTCAGGTTATTCGGGTTATAAGAAGGGCTGTTTGCCATCGCCAACACTTCACCGGTGGTCACATCCACCAGTACTGCGGTACCTGATTCTGCCTTGTTGAATGCCACGGCGTTATTCAGTTCGCGATACACCAGCGCCTGTAGACGTTCATCAACGCTCAGCACCAGATTGTGCGCGGCCTGACTGTCAACGGAGGAAATATCCTCAATCACACGGCCATAGCGGTCTTTACGCACGGTGCGTTCACCGGGTTGCCCGGTGAGCCAACGATCGAAGCTTTTTTCAACCCCTTCAATACCCTGGCCATCAATGTTGGTGACACCAATAATGTGTGCCATCACCTGACCTGCCGGATAGTAACGGCGTGATTCCTGGCGCAGATAGATACCGGGCAATTTCAGTTTGTGGATGTAGTCGCCAATGGTGGGGTTAACCTGACGTGCCAGATAGACGAAGCGGCCTTTCGGATTGGCATTAATCCGAGTAGCCAATTGATCCAATGGGATTTCCAGTGCATCAGATAATGCTTTCCAGCGCGTATCCAGTGTAATACCGCCACGTTCGGCCAGCTCTTTAGGATCCGCCCATACCGCATTAACCGGCACGCTA
The DNA here is from genome assembly GCA_041179305.1 of Pseudomonadota bacterium. Classification (GTDB taxonomy): domain Bacteria; phylum Pseudomonadota; class Gammaproteobacteria; order Enterobacterales; family Enterobacteriaceae; genus Yersinia. The sequence continues at coordinate 8,013 of JBEGTQ010000002.1, forward strand.
ACCGCCAGTGGCCGACCTAAGCGGTCACTGATCATACCACGCGCCGTAGGCACTTCCTGAACACGTAGCGAGCGCATATCGCCCTCGCGCACCAGCTTGCCAGGATTGATCACTTGCAGATAGGCAGTGCGTAACATCAAGCCGACCAATGCCAGTAAAATACAGCCACACAACAACGCAAAACGCCAGCTAATAAAGCTGGCTTGTTCTTCCTGGCGCTTTAACTTCCCGCGGTGCGCTGCTTTCATGTATTACCTTGGCTGCTACGAGTCATGGTGGCGACTAACTCCTTTAATTTATTAAAAAATACCTATTGCTTAACCACAATGTTTTCTTGTGATGGATCAACATGTTGCATTTTCAGTTTATCGGCCGCGATACTCCCAACGCGGCTGTGATCACCCAGCGCGTTTTCCTCCAGAATCAGGTTGCGCCACTCAATATCCAGCGCATCCCGTTCCAACACTAACTGTTCGCGCTCAGCAGTCAGCAAACGCGTACGGTGGGCCGTCGTCACAACCAATACGGCAGACACCAACACCGCGACCAGTAGAATCAATGGGATCTTTGCATTACGGATTAAATCACCGCCAATGACCCCGACTAAACCGTGACGCTCGTTACCTATCACACATTAACCCTCTCGGCAAAGCGCAATACCGAGCTACGCGCCCGCGGATTTTCAGCCACTTCAGGATCCGATGGCATCATCTTGCCAACCGATTTCAGTGTGCGGCCCCCCATACTGTGTAGCTGTTCTTCCGTCAACGGCAACCCTGCGGGAACCTGTGGCCCACGGCTGTGATGACGAATAAAGTTTTTAACAATTCTGTCTTCCAACGAGTGGAAGCTGATCACGGACAAACGACCTTCAGGCGCCAGAATCTCCAGAGCGCCATCAAGTGCTCGCTCAATCTCTTCCAATTCGCTATTGATGTAGATGCGGATAGCCTGGAAGCTGCGGGTAGCTGGGTGTTTGTGTTTTTCGCGAAACGGGCTAACATTAGCAATCAAATCAGCCAGCTCTTTGGTGCGTGTCATTGGCTGGATGAGGTTACGTTCAACAATAGCTTTGGCCAGCCGTTTGGCAAAACGCTCTTCGCCAAAGGTTTTCAACACCCAAGCGATATCATCAGCACTGGCTTTCATCAACCACGCGGCAGCAGACAACCCACGGGTTGGATCCATGCGCATATCCAGTGGCCCATCACGCATAAAGGAGAAGCCGCGCTCAGGATCATCCAACTGAGGTGATGACACTCCCAGATCCAGCAATACACCATCAATACGACCCGCTAAATTCAATTCCCGAACATAGTGCGCTAAATCGGAAAAGGGACCCTGTACGATAGAAAAACGTGGATCGGTAATTGATTTCGCCGCTTCAATAGCTTGTGGGTCACGGTCAATTGCAATCAAGCGCCCTTCCGAACCAAGTTGCGACAGAATCAGACGTGAGTGGCCACCACGGCCAAAAGTCCCGTCAATATAGTTGCCGTTATCGCGGATGTTCAGGCCATTTACCGCCTCATCCAGCAATACGCTTGTATGTTTGTAGTTGTTAGCTACAATCTTTTTGTGATCTGTCATGCTTATAGCGATAAGTCCTGTAGCCGCTCAGACAGTGGTTCCTGAGTGGACTGTTCTGCGTCGATGTCATCCTTGACTTGTTGATACCAGGTCTGTTCATCCCACAGTTCAAACTTGTTGAACTGCCCAACCAGCATCACTTCTTTATTCAACCCGGCGTGCTGACGCAATGTTCCTGCTATCAGCAAGCGCCCAGCGCCGTCCATCTGACATTCACTGGCATGCCCCAACAGCAAACGCTGAACGCGACGCTCCGCCGGGTTCATACTTGATAACCGAGATAATTTCTGTTCGATGATTTCCCATTCAGGGAGTGGATAAAGCAACAGGCATGGCTGGTGGAGGTCTATGGTACAGACCATCTGACCCTGCGACTCCTCGTTCAGCAAATCCCGGTATCGGGTAGGTACGGCAAGCCGCCCTTTGCTGTCGAGGTTAACCATCGTTGCCCCACGAAACATAATTGAGTTACCCCTTAATGACTCAATTCGCCACTTTACCCCACAAATTCCCACATTAAAGAGTTTACGGAGGGTATTAAAACCTTGTCAAGCCAGAGCCGATGAGGTTTGGCAATATTTATGGGTCATTTCTGAGATATATCTGATAGAAGGGACTAATTTAGTGATTGGAATATAAATTAACATCATGATTATCTGGCTATTTTTCCGCCAGTATTTTCTGGCTCTTAAATAAAAAATTAATTGTCGTTTAATTGTCTCATTATTTCTTTATGCAAAAAATATTTCATTTTTAGCATAAAAAACGCTCGGCAAAAAATTAGACCGGATTATGATAAATCCCGTTTACACAGGTTTTTTCTGAGGAAAAACACCATAATCGACGCTTAAACCCATCACAATAGGGTAATGACTTTGTAAAAAACAAGCGATACCTATTGGGGCATTTTACTTCAATTAGCAGCGAGGGATTCATCTATTTTGAAATAAATTATTGACGCCTATTTTCCGACATTACTGAAATATGAATATATTCAGACGGATAAATCCTAAATTAACCAGATGAGACAAATTGTTTTTCTGAATATCAGTTAGTTATGATTGAACCTGATCCGTACAAACACCTCTATCTATTGCCATGAGAGCCAATCCTAGATTCAACTTTATGTTTTTTAAAAAAAATCCTACTGCATGCCATTTAAATCACCACAACAAGTCCAGATTTTCATATTACAAAGTATAAAAATCAGTCAAATGTTAAAAATAAAAATTTTAAGCTAGTTATATTACAAACAATAGCACTGTAAACTACATAAAAGGCAAAAAATCGACATAATAATCTGCAATTAAAATAATTAGCAATATATAAGTCTGCTATTAATTTTATTGATTGTTATTTTGGCAGATTCCCCCGAAAAAGTAGGGAGTAAATGACAATGTTTTCAACTGGATCCCGTCTGCGCAGTGCCGCAGCCGATACTTTTGCACTCGTGATTTATTGTTTTGTCATCGGTATGATGATTGAAGTCCTGATTTCGGGAATGACATTCCAACAGTCACTCTCTTCGCGGCTGGTTTCAATACCCGTTAATATTCTTATTGCCTGGCCCTATGGTGTCTATCGCGATGCCTTCATTCGTTTTACCCGCTGCTACGTTGGCGATCACTTTTGGGCACGAAGTCTGGCTGACTTACTGGCTTATGTCAGTTTCCAGTCTCCAATTTATGCCATGATTCTATGGGCTGTTGGTGCAGATTTAGAACAAATAACCACCGCGACCACCAGTAATGCCGTTGTGTCAATGGCGATGGGTGTCGCTTATGGTTACTTTTTAGAATATTGCCGTCGGTTGTTCCGCGTTGCAGGCTATGTTTGAATATCCGTCTTCCTTCATGGTACAGGTGTGTTAGCTACGCTCGTTCACCCGAATCACTTGACTTCGGTAAGCTCATCGGGGTTTGCTTGCCATCTTCCTGCATCATGAAATCTATTAGATATTAGGCGCCCTAACTGAAATTGTTTATTACTCAGTTAGTTGCGGCTTAGACTGCCACGGCGAAACAGATTACGCCGAATACGAGTCAATCCCGGTTTCGGTTTATGCGGTTCATCCAAGCTTGCTAACACCAACTCCAGCACTCGCTCGGCAACATCGCGGTGACACTGTGCAACCGCAAGAACCGGGCACGCCAGGAAATCCAATAGTTCGTTATCCCCAAAAGTAGCAATCACCAGATTGTCCGGCAGCCGCCCACGCTGTTTTAACGTAACATCCATAACACCCTGTAACAACTGGAATGAAGTGGTAAACAACGCCTGTGGCATGGGATGGGTCTTTAGCCATTCGGCAAACAGCACCCCAGCAGCTTCGCGTTCGTAGCTGTTGGCATACAGGTAATCACGTTTGCGCGGATCATCTTTCCACGCTTCACGAAAGCCCATTTCGCGCAGGAAACTCACCGATAACTCGGGTAACGCTCCCAGATACAACACTGACTCCACAGGGAATAAACGAAGCTCACTCGCCAGCATCTGTGCATCTTCCTGATCCGCGCCCACCACACTGATAAAATGTTCCCGATCAAGAGCCCGATCTAACGCAATTATCGGTAGAGGATCATTCGCCCAGCGCTGATAAAAGGGGTGTTCTGGCGGCAGTGCTGTCGAAACAATAATGGCATCAACCTGACGTTGTAACAGATGTTCGATACAACGCATTTCATTATCGGGTTGATCTTCAGAACAGGCGATCAGCAGTTGATAACCACGCTGACGCGCCTGACGTTCCAGATAGTTAGCAATCCGGGTATAGCTGGTATTCTCCAGATCAGGGATCACCAAACCGATCGAACGCGTCCTGCCCGCACGCAATCCTGCCGCGACGGCATTTGGGTGATAGTTATGTTCCCTGACAACAGCCATAACTTTGTCTACTGTTTTATCGCTGACTCGGTACTGTTTCGCTTTGCCATTAATGACATAACTGGCCGTTGTGCGCGAAACACCCGCAAGACGCGCGATTTCATCCAGTTTCACGGTAACCCCTTATAAACCCAGTAAAATGATGAAAGGCAGTATTGCCTGCCCGACCTGGATATCCCCAAAATTTTATCAATCTTACCTATAGACATCATTTAGCTACGGATATAGCCAGCGATAGATCTAACCGCAGAACGCAATATTGAGCAATCGTTTTAACCCTCCTATAAGCGCATGATCTTGTCACCGCGTGACACACCGACAATACCGGAACGGGCAACTTCAACGATTTCTGCTACTTCTCGTACCGCATTGAGAAATGCATCCAGCTTATCACTGGTACCTGTAAGCTGAACGAAAAGGCACAACGGCCGATATTTCTATTCTTAGTTTGTTATACCCACTCTATATGTTATGGCAAATAAAATTCAGCGTAGAAATGTGCGCTAAAATTGAGTTTGATAAAAAATACAATAATTGAGGTAATGACAGGGATTACCTGAACAGGTACGTTTACCCGTCATCTTTTAAGTTGCAGGGGTGTTGGTTACGCCCGCTATTCGGCCCATCCTTGGGTCTCGCCTCTGCAAGGCCACTACAAGTAGCGCCCAAATCTGCTCCCAGCAAATTGGTCACCTGAATCACTTACGAGTGTAAACTCATGGGGATTCATTCGCTTGCCCACTTACATTCTGAAATTCATTAGGTACAGACTGATCGGATAGCTCATTACCTGCCACCAATAATTACATTATTTCAGTAGCAGGATTTAGCGCCAAAAACTAACCGGGAAGACTAAACTGGCTAAGTAACTCTTTCATCCATTGATGACCCTTATCTCGATCTGTGGATTCATGCCATGTGAGATAACACGCTCGATATGTTTTTTCCTCAGGTAAAACAATCAGTTTCAAATTAAGTGGTTCACAACACTTTTGCACCAACCAGCGGGGGGCAATGGCAACAAAATAAGTTTGAGAAACAATATTAAGCACACTATTCATATCTGTACTTTCATAAGCAATCCGTTGAGAACATGCTGCTGATTCATAATAAGGCTCACTGAAAGATCCCATTTTATCCAGTGACACTACAGCATGTGATTCTAACAACAATTGTTTTTGAGTAACCGAATCGCCAATCCTTGGGTGATTTTTAGACACAGCCAGAACTAATTCATCATTAAACAATGAGATGTGATGAAAGTCCGGGCGCTCAAACTCAGTGTAGCTAATAACAAACTCGGTTTCCTGATAACGCAATTGATGTTCAATATTGTCATTAAGATAGGATCTGATAATGAGCTGAACGTGAGGTGCCAATTGCTTTACCCGTTGTATGATTTGCGCCGTCAGCCTGATATCTAAAGGACTGCAAATTGATAAATTAAACACACGCTGACTACTTTTTGCCTCGAAACCGGCTCCAGGTAATTCATTTTGCACTAATTGCAAAGCCTGGCGAACAGGGCCAAAAAGCTGACGAGCTCTCGCTGTAGGCTGTATACCACGACCATAGCGGACAAACAGTTCATCGTTAAACATAATTTTCAATCGGGCGACAGCATTACTTACCGCAGGCTGAGACATTCCCAGAAACTGGGCGGCACGAGTAACATTATGCATTTGCATCACGGCATCAAAAACTGTTAATAAATTGAGGTCAACACTTCTTAAGTGAGCCTCACCACACTCTTTTTTAGTCCCTTGATCATCGTTTACTAAGTTGTGTTCAGACATGCTTAACTCCAATAAGCTTTATGCAAATGGTGAGATTAATAAGAAGCCTCTCTGATATTTATCTACCCGTCATCTTTCAAATTTCAGGTGTGTTGGCCGCACTCAATAGCCCGAATTACTTACTTATGTAAACGCATCGGGATTCATTCGCTTGCCACTTTTCTACATTTTGAAATCTTTTCGGTATAGTTACTTAAAAATATCGTTTAACTCTTAATATTAATGATACCAATATTCTCAGCCCTACCTTTATTCGGTAAAGTTAAGTCTCATCCTTGTATAGGAGTGACAGTATAAATCACACCTAATGCATTCTTCTGTCAGCAATTCTCCATAGATTAATAAATGAATAAGCCATCTATATAGAATAGAGTCCCTTACATAGCAGCCTAAACTAATTTACCTCAATAATACCAGACCATCGTTTTATAAATACTCCTAATAAAATCAACGATATGATCGCATCACAAAATGAGATAATTGACAACTATGCCATTAATAAACAATAAATTCATCAATTAAACCTTATTAGTTCTTAATCATAATCTAAATCATATTGAATAAATAAATTCATTACATTCACTGTTGTTATAAATAACCAGCATCATTGTAATACACTAAACTAACAAAGGGTTTTTGATATTAAGTTACAGGTTATATACATTCATAATTAATATATAAAATGGCAATAAGATTTTGTGTTAATTCATTAAGATTAATAATTACCATATTATGCTTTTTTATTATCTTTTACACCTAATACCCATAGATTAAAAACACAGCAAGGCAGCAAACGAATGAATCGCGATGAGCTTACATCGGCACTAACACATCAGTAAGTGATTCGGGTAACAAATTTGCCGAGAGCAGATTTGAACGTTGATTGCAGCGGCCTCGCAGAAGAGAAACCCAATGATGGGACGAGTAGCGAGTGCAGTCAAAACATGAACAACCCGTTGAAGTTGCCAGCTTAAACAAATGTTGACATATCCATAGAGTTCACGTATCAATTTAGGCAATATAATATTTTAACCGATGAGAAGTTTAACATTATGTTCTATACCACCCGCCTACCAAGACTACTACTTAACGCATCTCACTTGCGCGGTATGTTGGTGGACGGAAATCAGAACTGATTCAGCCATCAAGATTAACAAACCCGCGCAAATGCGCGGTTTTTTTTTACCCGCTAAACGCAAATGTAAACACGACAAGGAACACCCCATGAGCCAACACGTCATTATTTTCGATACAACATTGCGCGACGGTGAACAAGCATTGCAAGCCAGTTTGAGTGTTAAAGAGAAGTTACAAATCGCACTTGCACTGGAAAGAATGGGGGTCGATGTAATGGAAGTCGGTTTCCCGGTTTCCTCGCCGGGCGACTTTGAATCAGTGCGCACCATCGCTCAGCACATCAAAAATAGCCGCGTTTGCGCTCTGGCACGCTGTGTAGACAAAGATATTGATATCGCCGCTGAAGCTCTGCGTATTGCCGAAGCCTTCCGTATTCATGTGTTTTTGGCGACATCCTCTTTACATATCGAATCCAAATTAAAGCGCTCCTTTGATGATGTGTTGGCGATGGCAATTCACTCAGTGAAACTCACCCGCAACTATACCGATGACGTTGAGTTCTCTTGTGAAGATGCTGGCCGTACCCCCATTGATAACTTGTGCCGCATCGTAGAAGCCGCAATTAATGCCGGTGCCACAACCATCAATATTCCTGATACCGTCGGTTACACCACGCCTTATCAATTTGGTGGAATTATCACAAATTTGTATGAGCGCGTACCCAATATTGATAAAGCCATCATCTCTGTCCATTGCCATGATGATTTGGGCATGTCTGTTGCCAATTCCATCACCGCAGTGCAAGCCGGTGCACGTCAGGTAGAAGGCACCATTAATGGCTTGGGCGAACGCGCCGGTAACTGTTCGCTGGAAGAAGTGATCATGGCCATCAAAGTGCGTGAGAAGATGTTGGGCGTACACACCAACATTAATCATCATGAAATTTACCGCACCAGCCAATTGGTCAGTAAGTTATGCAATATGCCAATACCCGCTAATAAAGCCATTGTCGGCAGTAATGCTTTCGCCCACTCATCCGGTATCCATCAGGATGGTGTACTGAAAAACCGTGAAAACTACGAAATCATGACACCACAATCCATCGGCCTGAAAGAAGTACAGTTGAATCTGACCTCCCGCTCAGGTCGCGCGGCGGTCAAACACCGCATGGAAGAGATGGGTTATCAAGATAAAGATTACAATTTAGACACCTTGTACGACGCGTTCCTGACGCTGGCGGATAAAAAAGGCCAGATATTTGATTACGACCTGGAGGCTTTAGTTTTCATTAATAAGCAGCAGGAAGAGCCAGAACACTACCGTTTGGACTATTTCAGCGTTCAGTCTGGTTCCAGTGTGATGGCAACGGCATCAGTAAAATTAGTGTGTGGCGAGGAAATTAAATCCGAAGCCGCCACAGGTAATGGCCCGGTTGATGCGGTGTATCAGGCCATCAATCGCATTACCGGTTATGACATTGAACTGGTGAAATATCAGTTGGCTGCCAACGGTCAAGGTAAAGACGCATTGGGTCAGGTTGATATCGTCGTCGCCCATAAAGTCCACCGCTTCCACGGTGTTGGTCTGGCAACGGATATTGTCGAGTCATCCGCTAACGCGTTGGTTCACGTATTAAATAGCATCTGGCGCGCTCATCAGGTAGAAATCGAAAAGCAGCGCTTACAACAAAGTCATCAGGAAATGGTATGAATATAACTAAAACTTATCATATTGCCGTTTTACCCGGAGATGGCATTGGCTCTGAAATCATGGCTCAGGCAAATAAAGTATTGGATGCGGTGTGCTCACGTTTCGATATCAAGATTTCGACCCACGTTTATGATGTGGGTGGTGCCGCCATCGACCGTCACGGCAACCCGTTACCAGCAGCAACAGTGAACGGATGTAAGCAGGCTGATGCCATTTTGTTTGGCTCCGTCGGCGGCCCTAAATGGGAACATTTGCCACCCGAGGAACAACCAGAACGCGGCGCGTTGTTGCCATTACGTAAGCACTTTAAATTATTCAGCAACTTGCGCCCAGCGCGCTTATATCAAGGGCTAGAAGATTTCTGCCCGTTGCGCAGTGATATTGCTGCCAGAGGCTTCGATATTCTGTGTGTGCGCGAATTAACCGGCGGTATCTACTTTGGTCAACCGAAAGGCCGTGAAGGCCAGGGTCAGTACGAGCGTGCTTTTGATACTGAAATTTATCATCGCGCTGAGATTGAACGTATTGCCCGCGTTGCGTTTGAATCTGCCCGTAAACGCCGTGGCAAAGTCACTTCTATTGATAAAGCCAATGTATTGCAAAGCTCAATTTTGTGGCGTGAAGTGGTCACCGCTATTGCAACCGATTACCCAGATGTTGCGTTATCTCATATGTATATCGACAACGCTACCATGCAGTTAATCAAAGATCCTGCCCAGTTTGACGTATTACTTTGCTCTAACTTGTTTGGCGATATCTTGTCAGACGAGTGCGCCATGATCACCGGTTCAATGGGGATGTTGCCTTCTGCCAGCCTGAACGAACAAGGTTTTGGTTTGTATGAACCTGCTGGGGGCTCCGCACCGGATATTGCGGGCAAAGATATCGCCAACCCAATCGCTCAGATCCTGTCATTGGCTCTGCTGTTACGTTTCAGTTTAGGTAAAAACGCCGCCGCCGATGCCATTGAGCGCGCAATTAATCAGGCTCTGGAACAAGGCTATCGCACTGCTGATTTGGCCGGTGAAGGGAAAGCAATTGGTACCAACGAAATGGGCAATATCATCGCTACATTCGTGGCAGAGGGGGTTTAATATGGGTAGGACATTATATCAAAAACTGTACAATGCGCATATCGTTTACGAAACGCCGAATGAAACCCCCTTGTTGTACATCGACCGTCATCTGGTGCATGAAGTGACTTCACCACAAGCCTTTGATGGCTTACGCAAGATGGGCCGCTCGGTACATCAGCCGAGTAAAACGTTTGCCACCATGGATCACAATGTTTCCACTCAAACTAAAGATATCAATGCCAGCGGCGAAATGGCTCGAATTCAAATGCAAGAATTGATCAAAAACTGTGCCGAGTTTGGCATTTCTTTATATGACCTGAATCACCCATTTCAAGGCATCGTCCATGTAATTGGCCCCGAACAAGGCATGACTTTGCCGGGTATGACCATCGTTTGTGGTGACTCGCATACTGCCACGCATGGCGCATTCGGTTCATTGGCCTTCGGTATCGGCACTTCAGAAGTTGAGCATGTATTGGCAACGCAAACCCTGAAGCAGGGTCGAGCCAACACCATGAAAATCGACGTTAGTGGCCATGTCAGCCCGGGTATTACCGCTAAAGACATCGTGCTGGCGATTATCGGCAAAGTCGGTAGCGCAGGTGGCACAGGCCACGTAGTCGAATTCTGTGGCAGCGCGATTGAAGCGCTGAGCATGGAGGGTCGGATGACATTATGTAATATGGCGATAGAGATGGGCGCTAAAGCCGGTTTAATCGCGCCGGACGACACGACCTTTTCTTATCTGAAAAACCGCCAGTTCGCCCCGACCGGCGAGCAATGGGAACAAGGTGTGGCCTACTGGCATACCTTGAAATCTGATGCTGACGCCAAATTCGACACTATCGTCACACTGGATGCGGCAGATATCGCACCACAGGTAACCTGGGGCACCAATCCGAGCCAGGTCATTGCGGTGAATGACATTATTCCGGCTCTAGAATCATTCAGCGATCCAATTGAGCGCGCGTCGGCAGAAAAGGCCTTGTTTTATATGGCATTGCGCCCCGGTATTAAGTTGACCGACGTAGCAATTGATAAAGTTTTTATTGGTTCATGCACCAACTCGCGCATTGAAGATTTACGTGCTGCAGCAGCAGTTGCGCAAGGGCGCAAAGTCGCAACTGGCGTGCAAGCCATTGTGGTACCCGGTTCCGGCCCGGTAAAAGCACAGGCAGAAGCAGAAGGTTTGGATAAGATCTTTATTGAGGCCGGTTTTGAATGGCGTTTGCCCGGTTGTTCTATGTGCCTGGCGATGAACAACGACCGCCTGGAGCCAGGTGAGCGCTGTGCTTCTACCAGCAACCGTAACTTTGAAGGTCGTCAGGGCCGTGGTGGCCGCACACATTTGGTTAGCCCAGCAATGGCTGCCGCTGCCGCTGTCAGTGGTCATTTTACTGATGTTCGCGACTTATCCGCCACCCCCCACTAACCGGAGACACCGCTATGACTAAATTTACACAACACACAGGTTTTACTCAACACACGGGTTTGGTCGCGCCGTTGGATGCAGCAAACGTCGATACCGACGCAATTATTCCGAAACAGTTTTTACAGAAAGTGACCCGCACCGGTTTTGGTCAACATCTGTTTAACGACTGGCGTTTTCTGGACGATGCCGGCAAAGAGCCAAACCCTGAATTTATGCTGAATCAACCCCGCTATCAAGGCGCAACGATTCTGTTGGCTCGTGAGAACTTCGGTTGTGGTTCATCCCGTGAACATGCACCGTGGGCACTGACTGATTTCGGCTTCAAAGTGATTATTGCTCCGAATTTTGCTGATATTTTTTACGGCAACTCATTTAATAACCAATTACTACCAGTGACCTTAAATGAAAAGGATATCGATACCTTATTCCGATTGGTGAAAGAGACTGAAGGTATCGAGTTTATTGTCGATTTAGAGCAGCAAACAGTGAATGCCGGTGGGAAAAGTTACTCTTTTGAAATAGACAATTTCCGCCGTCATTGCTTGATCAATGGCATAGACAATATTGGCCTGACGTTGCAACATGAAAGCCATATTTCAGCATACGAAAAACAACAACCGGCTTTTTTACGTTAAATTATACCCAATAAATTCTTCCACTTCCTGTGGCAGCATTGGAGCACCACCGGGGAGTTGATCGCCCCGTTTTTCATCTAACTCATCCAGCGCCATTTCTGTCGCCCTTTCAGTACCGCGCGATAAACCGGCTTTGAATCAGCCATACAAACCCGTCGGGGCTTTGATGTTAACCATTTAACTAAATTACGTATTTTTTGAAAAATGCAAAGCCGGACGTCGGTTCGCGGGTAAATACCGTTGGTAGCTTCTGGGAACCCGTTCAGGCCGTCAACACAGGCTATCAGAATATCTTCCAGACCCTCGATTTTGGGTCACGTATTCAATCCGGTGATCATCAGATAAACTCCCCGTTTTTATCAAAGGGATTCTGATGGCTAAGGTTGATGTAAAATGTCCGTTTTGTAAGCAAACAGCCCCAGTGAAA
>JBEGTQ010000003.1:0-15418 GCA_041179305.1 Pseudomonadota bacterium
GTGGTGGGCTGTGCATTAGCGGTTTCCGGCGCAATTATGCAAGGGTTATTCCGTAACCCACTCGCTGATCCCGGTCTGTTGGGTATCAGCAGTGGTGCAGCCTTGTGTGTCGGGTTGATTATCGTTATGCCATTCAGCTTACCGCCATTACTGGCACTGTACAGCCATATGGTAGGTGCTTTTATCGGTAGCCTGGCCATTTCAACCATTATTTTTACCCTCAGCCGCTGGGGGCATGGCAATCTGTCCCGCCTACTGCTGGCAGGGATTGCTATTAATGCCTTGTGTGGTGCAGCAGTCGGAGTATTAACCTACATCAGCGACGACCAACAATTGCGCCAATTCTCCCTATGGAGCATGGGCAGTCTCGGGCAGGCACAGTGGTCGACATTGATGGTTGCAGCGTCTCTGATTCTACCCGCTTGCCTGCTTGGGCTGTTACAGGCTCGCCAACTAAACTTATTGCAGTTGGGCGATGAAGAAGCCCACTATCTGGGTGTTAATGTTCAACAAGCTAAAATCCGTTTGCTATTGCTGAGTGCCATTTTGATCGGCGCTGCCGTTGCAGTCAGCGGCGTTATTGGTTTTATCGGATTGGTGGTACCGCACCTCATTCGCATGCGTATTGGCGCTGATCATCGCTGGTTGCTGCCCGGAGCTGCGTTGGGGGGCGCCTGCCTGTTGCTGACGGCTGATACGTTAGCTCGTACTCTGGTGGTTCCCGCTGAAATGCCCGTCGGCTTGATTACCAGCCTGTTGGGTGGCCCTTATTTCCTGTGGCTGATTTTACGTCAGCGGGAGCAACGCAGTGGTTGACATAATAGTGGCACCAACAGCTTTATTGGAGGCAAATCGGCTTTCCTATCAGGTGCAAAGGCGGAAGTTAATTAATGACGTTTCGCTGCAAATTGCCCGTGGCGAAATGGTAGCAATTATCGGCCCGAACGGCGCGGGGAAATCAACCCTACTGCGTTTGCTGACCGGTTATCTTTCTCCATCAAATGGCGAGTGTCGTTTGATGGGGAGAAATCTAACTAGCTGGCAACCACGAGAACTGGCTCGTACCCGTGCAGTCATGCGCCAATACAGTAATTTGGCTTTTCCGTTTAGTGTTAGTGAAGTGATTCAGATGGGTCGTGCACCTTATGGAGTGGCGCAGAATCGGCAAGCATTGGAAGAGGTTATGGCACAAACAGATTGTTTGTCTCTGGCGCAACGTGATTACCGTGCGCTGTCCGGCGGTGAACAGCAACGAGTGCAACTGGCCAGAGTGTTAGCACAATTGTGGCAACCAGAGCCGACACCACGCTGGCTATTCCTTGACGAACCGACCTCTGCATTGGATTTGTATCACCAGCAGCACACTTTGCGCCTGCTGCGGCAGTTGACGAATCAGGAACCCCTGGCGGTTTGTTGTGTACTGCATGATTTAAATCTGGCGGCGCTGTACGCAGATCGAATTCTGCTGTTGGCTCAAGGCGAATTGGTAGCTTGTGGTACACCAGAAGAAGTGCTCAACACAAAAACACTGACTCGCTGGTATCAGGCTGATTTAGGTATTTCTCGCCATCCCGAAAGCGCCTTGCCGCAGGTTTATTTACGTCAGTAACTCACTCGTACCGTGATACCCCAGTTTCGGGTGGCGCGGCGCATGCCGGATGTCGGGTTAATGACGGAGCTACATTGACTTTCTGCAATTTCACTGAAAAACGTAATGATTACAGGGGCGACAGGGTAAGCGTCGAAGTAGGAACCGGCCGCTGTCGCCAAGATAAGGAGCCAGGCATGCATTGAAAATTGTAGGATACCGGCAGTTCAGGGCACTATCATCTCCCGAGGATCATTCAACCGCGCCCCCAATACATAACCGTGATCACCATCTTATTAATCGCTTGCGGTTAATTGATACATCCATACCCAATCGATTTCAAGGTGCAGGAAAACAGCAAACAGGAAAATCGCGACGAGTTGACATCGATCAATGATTTTAGTGAGCGAGCACAGCCAACATACCGGCATCTTGAAGATGACGGGTATATATCCATGTTACCCTCTATTCCATCAACGACCGCATATGTGACGGGCATTGGTGAAAGCGGCGGCGAAAACTATCAGAGAAATGAGCGTGATTGCTAAAACCACACTCCATGGCGATATCAGCCACCCGTAGTTGGGTCGATAGCAGCAGCTCGCAGCCTTTTTTTAAACGTTGATCCAGTAACCACTGTTTTGCCGACATACCGAATTTTTCATAAAAAAGAAAATTCAATTTACGAGTCGAGATCCCCAATTCATCGGCATAACGCGAAACCGTCCACGGATTGAGGCGGTTTTCTTCAAAAAACTCCAGTAACTCCCTATTGGTACCAACAATGGATTCTAATAACTGCGAGAAATACACAGGCTCAAGACCCAGACAATAAAGGTAAAGAAACCGTAATGATGCAGTTCTTTCAATATTAATTAACTGTTCAGTTACACAAATAATATCGTTACCGGCAGGCAACACCTTGTAGTGCCCAGACTCTTTATGGGGTAAACGGAACTTATCTGATTGCACCATGCAGCTTGCAAGATATTGATATATAGGAAGAAGATCTATTGAGTGGCACAACACTGAGATAACTGAGTCCTGCGAAAAAGATAGCACACTTGCCTGTTCATTCGTCACCACTAAACTCCCCGCAGGCACGGTATGGCTCTCTCCTTCGCAACGTAATACTCCCTCTTGCCGAAATAAAATAAATTGTATTGATTTCATAGCATCCCTGAGAGTGACGTTTTCCATGAGCCATATTGACAAATAACAAAGAAGGGCGTGGTCAGGTAAATACCTGATATTCATTCAAGAAACACGTGAGGTTTATTTCCGCAAAATTTAGTCGAGGAAACTCATCCACATATCCATCGTTATGGAATGTTTGCTATGGATTAAAAACCTGATTTACTCTTTTGTAAAAGTTAAATGGATCTATAACGAATAGGAGTGAAATTAGTATAATTCTTGATATCAAATTTAGCCTCTTGATATCAAATTTAGACTATGGTGTACTAAAGAAAAATCAGGTGACTTTATGGAAAAATCATCATCGCTTGTCACTCGATTGATAATAATACTGGGTGCAACATTAATAGCTATTTGGCTAATCTTAATTTCAGCCACAGCATTTTTTTCATACGAGAACACACGCCAGCGGCTTATCAATGAATTAACCAATATGGCTAAATTGCGTGCAAATTTAAGTAACTACCAGCTCCAAGGCGCAGAAAAAGATGCGGCTTCATTAATAAGCCGCTGGAAAAACAATCAGGCTGTGCGGCCTTTATTCGCGCTCAGTGCCACGAATGATGGCTATATTCCATTTAGTTCTGAACGTTGCCATAATACTCAACATAAAGATGACCTTCAGATCATTCAGGCCTATGGGACTGTCGGGCAGACCTATTATATCGATAGTTTTATAATGAGAAAAAATAGTGATATTATATTATTTCGACCGCAAAAAGTATCGAGTGAGTATTTGAATCAACGGCGTAACGAATTACGGCTGCTACCAATGTTTCCAACCCACAGTAATGTTTATTGGGGTTCACCCGCTTACAATGCTAATGATGGCTGGCATGTCTCAGTTGCTGTTTGCGACAAACAAAAAATATTGGCTGGTTTTACATTAAAAATTAATGAGTTAGTTAGTTATAATAAACCAATAGAGCAGCGAGATCTTAATTTATGGCTCGATAAAAATGGTGATTTATTACCAATTATCCAGCAAGGCATCTCCTCCCACCAATTACATGAAATCCTCACTCAGCTAAAAAATAGTAAATTACACGACGGTTGGCAACAAACACCTGATTATCTGGTATTAAGAACACAGTTAAAAGGCCCGGGCTGGCAACAATTAGTCATTTATCCACGAGTAGGTTTTGCCTGGGAAGCAGCTAAACCGGCCTTGCATCAATTGCCTTTTGCGCTGGCTATTTTGCTATTGCTGGCCTTAGTGCTGTCATTGTTGCTGCGATATTATCTGGCAATCCCTTTATGGAACTTCGTCAATATTATTGGCGCTACCGGTCCACAAGCAATGGAGCCACGCCTACCGGTAAAACGTATGGATGAATTAGGGCATATTGCTCGTGCTTATAATAATCTACTCGATACGCTAAATGAGCAATACGATACCCTTGAGATGAAAGTCAAAGAGCGCACATTAGCTCTGGCAAAATCCAAACAGGTAGCTGAACAGGCCAATCGCCGTAAAAGTGAACATCTGACAACTATCAGTCATGAAATCCGCACACCATTAAATGGTGCCTTAGGGGCAGTTGAGTTACTGCAAAACACCACATTATCCCCAGAGCAAATGCGGTTGGCGGAGACAGCTCGCCAGTGTTCCTTTTCTTTACTGGCAATAATTAACAATCTTCTTGACTTCTCGCGTATTGAATCAGGGCAAATGACGCTCTCTCAGGAGAAAATTGCTTTATTACCCTTATTGGATCAGGCAATGCTGACCATCCACAGCCTGGTCTTGAACAAACCAATCATACTCTCAACCCATGTTAGTTCCGACGTGCCGCTGGAGCTTGAATTAGACAGTCAGCGCTTAAAGCAGATTCTGATCAATTTATTGGGAAATGCGGTTAAATTTACCCAACAGGGCTGCATTAGCTTGAATGTCAGCCGTAAAAGGCAAAAGCTCTGTTTTACCGTTGAGGATACAGGATGTGGAATTAACCAACAGGATCAACAGAAAATTTTCCAGCCATTTGTTCAAAACAGTGGTCATGCTCAGGGAACAGGTCTAGGGCTAACAATTGCAGATAATCTGGCAAGAATGATGGGAGGGCATCTTGTTCTTACCAGTCAACCTGGCTGCGGTAGCCGTTTCTCATTGATTTTACCCTTTAGTGAAATAGCATCGGGCAGACAATTTCATGGTGAATTATGCGCACCAAAATCATTGCATGAACAACTATCTGTCTGGGGCATTACCTGTCACGCCATCGGCGATGAATCGTCACACAAATTATCTGCATTTTCTTCTGATAAGGAGCTAAGCTACCTGCCGGGCCGCTTATACGCCAAAGTTAAACGGCATTTGCAGAGTGCCAGTCCATCTGGCACAGATAAGCAAGTAAATACACCAAACGCGCTCACAAATCTCCCCATACAATCTTGGCAAATGACCATACTGCTGGTTGATGACGCAGAAACCAATCGCGATATTACTGGCATGATGCTACAACAATTGGGGCATAAGGTGACTCTGGCTGAAAGTGGCGAGGCTGCTTTATGTCTCGGACATACGCAACGCTTCGACTTGGTATTAATGGATATTCGCATGCCAGGGATGGACGGGTTGATAACAACCCAACGCTGGCGCGATGATTCAAAGAATGCAGATAAACACTGCATGATAACTGCCCTCAGTGCAAACGCGAGCCCGTATGAGAAAACCAGAGCCTATCAAGCGGGAATGAATCACTATCTATCAAAACCAATCACTCTGCTACAACTGGCAGAAATACTGGATTTAACCGCACAATTTCAACTGGAACGTGGTGTCGCTCTCACTCCCCAGATGTCCAGTCCCAAGCCATTGTTAGACCTGACTGACCAGCAAATTAACGTAAAGTTATATCGGTCACTGCAAACATTAATGCAGAAAATTAAAGAATCTCTCGAAAATTTACCAGCCTTATCACACTTGCTCCATACGCTAAAAGGCTGTGCTGGGCAGGCAGGGTTAACTGAGTTATATGAGGCGACTATTCAACTAGAAATGGCTGTCGAAACCCACCAAATAATGACACAGCAAGATATCGCACGCCTTGATGAGATAATTGATATACGGCTTAACCCTCGGTGCACTGACAAAAAATCCATTTCAATAGTCAAGTAATAAGGAATACATTCATGAATACAAAATTACTGATTGTTGATGACCATGAACTGATTATTAATGGCATCAGAAACATGCTCGCAGCTTATCCACGCTATCAAATCGTCGGCCAGGCAGATAATGGGCTGGATGTATACAATCTATGCATGAAAACCGAGCCTGACATCGTCATAGTAGATTTAGGCTTACCCGGTATGGATGGCCTTGACGTGATTATTCAACTTCTTCGCCGCTGGCCGAAAATGAAAATCCTGGCACTGACAGCTCGCCACGAAGAGCATTACGCCAGCAGGACATTAAACAATGGCGCATTGGGCTATGTTCTGAAGAAAAGCTCACAACAAATCTTGATGGCAGCAATTCAAACCGTCTCCGCAGGTAAGCACTATGTTGATCCCGCCCTGGATATCTCTCTGATGAATAAATTGGCGCAAAATAGTGAGAATAGCCAGACGGTCTTGACCTCCCGCGAGCGGCAGGTTTTAAAATTAATCACTGAAGGAGCATGTAACCGCGTCATCGCTGATCGGCTGTCTATCAGCCCAAAAACCGTTGAAACTCACCGACTTAATATGATGAAGAAACTGGATGTACATAAAGTCGCTGAACTTATTCAGTTATCATATCGTTTAGGCATGAATGAATAATCACTGTTTATCAATCGCAATTTTACTGGTTTGCTATTGATCATAAATATCAATAGCAAACCTCTGTCAGTATTTCTCCAACAGATTTTTACACTGATATATCACAGAATAATGGCGATAATACTCTGATAAAGAGCGAACTCCCCTAAGTTGGAGGAACAGTCAATCGAAATCACAACGCGGGTAATCAGTTTTAGCATATTATTGACTTTCATTTTCTCAATGAGCCGCAGCAATACGGTTTCAGCGCTGACCCAAAATAACCAGCCCGGCTGACAAGATAAGCGAGGCAAAACCAACGTTGGCAACTGTCACCGGGATCAAGCCAGGCACCATAATAGGGGGCGTAGCGTATGATCATATGAGTAACGTTGAACATATTTTCAGAAACTGCTTTGAATACATTCAGAATACTTTAATTGTTAAAATCAATTTTCCATTTATTATGGATGGCTTCACAATAAAATTAACTATTCTAAATTAGGAAAGTAAAGTTCACGACTACGAATAGATGAAAACGCATATTTATGCTGTTCTTTTTTTATATTCCCATGCCCCCAGCTTGGATATATATAACGCTAATTACATATATAAATAATATTTATAATATATGTAAGTATTTTATCTTTTTTGGTATAGCCTACACTCAACAGATTTCACCGTGCAGAAAGGCCGCAAGCGAGAAAATCCCGACGAGCTTACATCAGTAAGTGATTCGCGTGAGCGAACGCAGTCAACACTCCTACACCTTGAAAGATGGCGAGTATATAATACTGCACTGTCTTAATCACGCCGGCTTAGCACTTTAACCCAGTTTCATCCTTAATATCTTCATTTCAAGATATAAACAGACTAATTAGCACATTTCTTTATTGTTTTTCCATTTCGCACCACACCTATCATCAAGATATCGGCTCACCGCACAGCCCATTAAGTAAGTTTCTAAATCAATATCTTTTATGCGTGATCTGTCGCCCAAAAAAGAAACAAAACATTCAATCACATTATAATTAAATTTCAGTTGACATATTATCAACAGCCTCAAGGAGAACTAATTATGAGCAAAATATATAAATACCCTATTCCTGCTGCAATTGCAGAACATGCCCTGATCAACCCAGAACAATATCAGCAATACTATCAAGAATCTGTGCAGAATTCGGACAAATTCTGGGGTGAACAAGGTAAGATCCTTGATTGGATTAAACCATATAAAATGGTCAAAAATACGTCCTTTGCCCCTGGACATATCAGTATCCGCTGGTTTGAAGACGGTACACTGAACCTGGCTGCTAACTGTCTGGATCGCCATCTGGCAGAACGTGGCGATCAAACCGCCATTATTTGGGAAGGTGATAACCCTAATGAATCAAAAACCGTCACCTATAAACAACTTCATCATGATGTCTGTCAGTTCGCCAATGTACTGAAAAAACTTGGCATTAAAAAGGGTGACGTGGTTGCAATCTATATGCCGATGGTGCCGGAAGCCGCCATAGCTATGTTGGCTTGCGCGCGAATTGGTGCCGTACATTCCGTGATATTTGGCGGATTCTCACCCGATGCAGTTGCTGGCCGCATCATCGATTCTAACTCAAAACTGGTGATTACTGCCGATGAAGGCATCCGTGCCGATCGGGTAATTCCACTGAAAAAAAATGTCGATGAAGCACTGAAAAACCCTGCGATCACCAGTATCAAGAATGTTGTTGTTTTCCAACGTACCGGCAATGCCAGTTACTGGAAGGATGGCCGCGATTTATGGTGGCATAATCTGATGAAAGAAACTTCCACTGACTGCCCAGCAGAAGAAATGAATGCTGAAGATCCGCTGTTCATCCTTTATACCTCTGGCTCTACCGGGAAACCTAAGGGGGTAGTACATACCACCGGCGGTTATCTGGTCTATGCCGCGCTGACATTTAAGTATGTGTTTGACTACCATCCAGGTGATATCTACTGGTGTACTGCTGATGTGGGCTGGATAACCGGCCATAGCTATCTGCTGTATGGCCCGCTGGCATGTGGTGCCATTACTCTGATGTTTGAAGGTGTGCCTAACTATCCAGGCGTTAACCGTCTCGGTCAAGTGATTGATAAACATCAGGTCAATATTCTGTATACCGCGCCAACGGCCATCCGCGCCTTAATGGCCGAAGGCGACAAAGCCATCAAAGACACCAGGCGCGACTCCTTGCGCATCATGGGGTCGGTTGGTGAACCCATTAATCCGGAAGCATGGGAGTGGTATTACAACAAAATTGGCAACAGCAAATGTCCTATCGTTGATACCTGGTGGCAGACCGAGACGGGCGGCTTTATGATAACCCCCCTACCAGGGGCCACCGAGTTAAAAGCCGGTTCTGCCACTCGTCCATTCTTTGGTGTCCAGCCCGCACTGGTAGATAATTTAGGTAACCCACAAGAAGGCACGGCTGAAGGCAATCTGGTGATAACAGACTCTTGGCCGGGGCAAGCCAGAACGCTATTTGGCGATCATGACCGCTTTGAACAAACCTATTTTTCCACCTTTAAAGGCATGTATTTCAGTGGTGATGGCGCACGGCGTGATGAAGATGGCTACTACTGGATAACTGGCCGGGTGGATGACGTGTTGAACGTTTCAGGTCACCGCCTGGGAACGGCGGAAATTGAATCTGCGCTGGTCGCTCACCCAAAAATCGCCGAGGCCGCAGTAGTCGGGGTTCCTCACCATATCAAAGGGCAGGCAATCTATGCCTACATCACACTGAATCACGGTGAAGAACCGACCCCCGAGCTGTATACCGAAGTGCGTAACTGGGTACGTAAAGAGATTGGCGCAATTGCGACACCGGATATTCTGCACTGGACGGATTCACTGCCAAAAACCCGCTCAGGCAAAATCATGCGCCGTATTCTGCGCAAAATTGCCACAGGCGATACCAGCAACTTAGGGGACACCTCAACACTGGCCGATCCAAGCGTAGTAGATAAGTTACTGGAAGAAAAACAATCAATGCAAATACCATTGTAAATTGTGCCGTCTATAGGCGGCAAACTTAATTAATGCCTCAAAGGAGAGATTCTGATGAATGACAGCATTTATCCGAAAATTGAAAATAACAGGTGTTTCAAAAAGTTGGTGCAAAAACGTGGCCGCTTTGTCTGGTTACTGTCGCTCATTACCCTGGCACTGTATGTCGGATTCATTTTCCTGATTGCTTTCGAACCACAATGGCTTGGTAACCCGCTATACGTAGGCTCCAGCATTACTCACGGTATTCCCGTTGGTGTGGGGTTGATCGTTATTTCTTTTTTTCTTACAGGTAGCTACGTAATTCGTGCTAATAGCGAGTTTGACCGCCTGACGGCAGAAATTCTTCGTGAGGTGAAGCAATGAATACTCGCCATTGGCCAACGCTTTTTTTACTGTTTCTACCTGCACTGTCACAGGCAGAAACAATTACCGGTGAAGTACATCGCCAACCACTAAATATTGAAGCTATCATCATGTTCGTGCTGTTTGTCGGCGCGACCTTATATATAACCTACTGGGCTTCAAAACGTACCCGCTCTCGCCACGATTATTATACCGCAGGTGGGCGCATCACCGGTTTCCAAAATGGTTTGGCTATCGCTGGGGATTTTATGTCTGCGGCATCATTCCTCGGCATTTCCGCACTGGTTTATACCTCGGGTTACGATGGTCTGATTTACTCCATAGGTTTTTTAATCGGTTGGCCAATTATTCTGTTTTTAATTGCCGAACGGCTGCGTAATTTGGGGCGCTATACCTTTGCTGATGTTGCCTCTTATCGTTTACAACAAAGGCCGATCCGAACCTTATCTGCCTGTGGTTCGTTGGTCGTGGTTGCTTTGTACCTGATCGCGCAGATGGTCGGTGCTGGTAAACTTATAGAATTATTATTTGGCTTGAACTATCACGTTGCAGTGGTGTTGGTAGGCATTTTGATGGTGCTGTACGTCCTGTTTGGCGGCATGCTCGCCACCACTTGGGTACAGATTATCAAGGCAGTATTGCTGCTGGCTGGTGCTTCATTTATGGCCATTATGGTCATGAAGTCCGTTAGCTTTAACGTCAATACCTTATTCAGCGAAGCTGTTAAAGTTCATCCTAAAGGTTTGGCAATTATGAGCCCTGGAGGATTGGTATCTGACCCAATATCAGCACTGTCTCTCGGATTGGCATTGATGTTCGGCACTGCGGGCTTGCCACACATTCTAATGCGTTTCTTTACGGTAAGTGATGCCAGGGAAGCCCGTAAGAGCGTGTTCTATGCCACCGGTTTTATCGGTTACTTCTACATATTGACCTTTATCATTGGCTTTGGCGCGATCCTATTGGTCGGCCCAAATCCAGCATTTAAGGATGCTGCCGGTGCGTTGCTTGGCGGTAACAATATGGCCGCAGTTCATCTGGCGGATGCCGTGGGTGGTAGCCTCTTTTTAGGTTTTATCTCAGCAGTTGCCTTCGCAACAATTCTCGCGGTGGTCGCAGGCCTGACATTAGCCGGCGCATCGGCGGTATCTCACGACCTTTACGCCAGCGTGATCAAGCAGGGTAAAGCAAACGAACGTGATGAACTGAAAGTTTCTAAAATCACCGTTGTTGTTTTAGGATTTGTCGCTATCGGCTTGGGTATTTTGTTTGAAAAACAAAATATTGCTTTCATGGTAGGTTTGGCATTCTCCATTGCAGCTAGCTGTAACTTCCCAATCATCTTCATTTCAATGTATTGGGATAAACTAACCACTCGGGGAGCAATGATTGGTGGCTGGTTGGGGTTACTGACAGCGGTGACCCTGATGATTTTAGGTCCAACCATCTGGGTGACTATTTTGGGTAATGAGAAACCAATCTATCCATATGAATATCCAGCATTATTCTCAATGATAGTGGCATTCGTTGGGACTTGGTTCTTCTCCATTACCGATAAATCAGAAGTCGGCCAGCAAGAACGTCTACGCTTCAAAGCACAGTTTGTTCGTTCACAAACCGGTTTCGGTGTATCTCAAAGTAGCTCACACTAACACTGTAGTCGCCCCCCAATATTTAGTCGTACAATATATTATTATGAATTGCGCGAATAAGCTCCAACCCGTGAGGTGCCGGCATCCGCCGGGTTAGCGAGTAGCTAAAAACGATATGGGATATTTCTCACCAAAACGGTAAGTTGGGTATAACTGGTGGTCTTGGCGCGGTTAATCTGTCTATATTGTAAGATTCCAGTGACAATGGGCATTCTGTTACGTAAATATAGGTAAATGGGTGGCATTGCGTCGATTAGCTATCTAGAATCAAAACGCTTTTCCGTTGTTAGTATCCCGCAGAAAGGAACTGTTAATGTTCAAACGTACTTTAGTGACCTTCATCACAATTTGTTACCTTAGCGTCGCAGCACCTGCTGCTTTAGCTGCCGGTGAACCCCATGTGTTGTTAACAACATCGGTTGGGAATATTGAGTTGGAACTCAATAGCCAGAAGGCGCCGATTTCAACCCAGAATTTCGTTGATTATGTTAAAAACGGCTATTACAACAACACTATTTTCCACCGTGTTATTCCGGGTTTTATGATCCAGGGCGGCGGATTTACTGCTGACTTCAAACAAAAAACCGCTAAAACGCCAATCAAAAATGAAGCGGATAATGGCTTGCGTAACCTGCGCGGTACCATCTCGATGGCTCGCACCGCCGATAAAGACAGCGCCACCAGCCAATTCTTCCTGAACGTAGCAGACAATGCTTTCCTCGATCACGGCCAGCGTGATTTCGGTTATGCCGTGTTTGGTAAAGTGGTTAACGGTATGGATGTGGTAGAGAAAATCTCCCAGGTTCAGACAGAAAATGTTGGCCCGTACCAGAATGTGCCCGTTAAACCAATCGCTATCCTGTCAGCCAAAGTGTTACCTTAATCGCTAGTTACCAGCTTTCCCTGGAAGGCTGGTTTACCCTGAATTTTATTGCTCCAACACCGCCTTCTGCGCCTGGAAGATAGTTTCTATCCCCCCACGAGCCAGAGTAAGCAATGCCAAGAGTTCTTCGTGACTAAATGGTTCGCCTTCTGCGGTACCCTGTACCTCAATCATCCGTCCATCTTCCATCATCACCACATTCATATCCGTTTCTGCCGTAGAATCCTCGACATACTCCAGATCGCAAAGAGCTTCACCTTTTACGATACCAACAGAAACTGCAGCAACCAGACCTTTCATCGGGTTTTTTTTCAATTTACCTGCTGCTACCAACTTATTCAGCGCATCGGCCAGAGCCACACAAGCACCACTGATTGAAGCGGTACGGGTGCCGCCGTCAGCCTGCAACACATCGCAGTCTAAGGTGATGGTGAACTCTCCCAACTTCTTCAAATCAACCGCCGCGCGTAAAGAACGGGCAATCAGGCGTTGAATCTCCAAAGTACGGCCACCTTGTTTGCCTTTCGCGGCTTCGCGGGCGTTACGGCTATGGGTGGAACGTGGCAACATGCCATATTCCGCGGTTATCCAACCCTGCCCCTGGCCCTTGAGAAAGCGCGGAACACCCTCTTCGACCGTGGCGGTGCACAAAACTTTGGTATCACCAAACTCAACCAACACTGAACCTTCAGCGTGTTTTGTGTAATTACGAGTCAGGATCAATGGGCGGACTTGTTGTGCTGCTCGGTTTGCTGGACGCATGGGATTTCTCCGGCTTTAAATCAATATTGGGCGCGCATTATACGGCTTTAGTGATGTAATGCCTATCTTGCTTGCGACTCGGAGGCTATAATCGCTGCATCTTTTCTTCAAAACGGGTACGCAATAATGATCCGCAGCATGACCGCTTACGCTCGGCGTGATATTAAGGGTGAATGGGGCAGCGCAGCCTGGGAGCTGCGTTCCGTTAACCAGCGCTATTTAGAAACTTATATTCGCTTGCCTGAACAGTTTCGCGGCCTGGAACCGGTCATCCGTGAACGTATCCGCAACCGTCTAACCCGCGGTAAAATCGAATGTAACCTGCGTTTTGAACCGGATGCTAATGCCCAAAGCTCCCTTATTCTTAATGAAAAGCTGGCAAAACAGTTAGTTGAAACCGCTAATTGGGTTAAGATGCAGAGCGATGAAGGCGAAATTAATCCAATGGATATTCTGCGTTGGCCAGGAGTTATGGCTGCCGAAGAACAAGACTTGGATGCAATCAGTACTGATTTGATACAGGCATTGGATATCGTGCTGGATGACTTTATCGTTTCCCGCGAAACTGAAGGTACCGCTCTGAAAGCTCTGATCGAACAGCGTTTGGCGGGTGTTAACGCAGAAGTGATTAAAGTCCGTGCACATATGCCAAACATTTTGCAGTGGCAACGTGAACGCTTGCTGAACAAGCTGGAAGAAGCACAAGTCCAGTTGGAAAACACCCGTCTGGAGCAAGAATTGGTGCTGATGGCTCAGCGCGTCGATGTCGCCGAGGAGCTGGATCGTCTGGAAGCGCACGTTAAAGAAACACACAATATTCTGAAGAAAAAAGAAGCTGTTGGTCGTCGCCTTGATTTTATGATGCAAGAATTCAACCGCGAGTCGAATACGTTGGCATCAAAATCTATCAATGCCGAAGTCACCAATTCAGCCATTGAGCTGAAAGTGCTTATCGAACAAATGCGCGAACAGATTCAGAATATCGAGTAACTATTCAGGAGGAATCAAGAAGCCGAAAAAAACCAGAAAGCCCGGAAAATAGCGGGCTTTTTTGTTGTCATGAGCTAGCATAAAGAATCAGGAAAGCGCACTATTGCTATGTACACCTGGGTGTACCCCTAGCATTGGATGTACACGGCTAGGTGTACACCCCTCCATTCAATACTTAGGGCTTCATGATGCCAAAACTAACAGACATGCAGATCCGCGCATGGATAAAGGCCGGAGAACGATTTGAAGGCCGCTCAGACGGCAATGGGCTTTATCTTTCCTATCGGGAAAGCTATCAAACTCCGGTATGGCGCTTCCGGTATAAGTTTGCCGGAAAGTCACGGGTAATGATGATCGGCTCCTATGCAGAACTGTCTTTGGCTAAAGCGCGTGAGACAACCAAGGAGCTTTCTGCCCGCGTTGCCCTGGGTTATGACGTGGCAGGAGAGAAGCAGGAACGCAAATCCGAAGCACTGGAGAAGATGGAGCAAGAGAAACACGCGCTGCGAGTTTCAGCACTGGCCGCTGAATACTTTGAACGTCAGATCCTGCCACGCTGGAAGCACCCGGACATACTGCGCCGCCGCATCGACAAGGATATAAACCCGCACATTGGTAGCATGAAGGTGGAGGACGTGAAACCGCACCATATTGACGACATGCTGAAAAGCATTGTTGACCGTGGAGCGCCAACTATAGCAACAGACGTTCTACGCTGGACGCGCCGCATTTTCGATTACGGCATTAAGCGTCATGCGCTGGAGATTAACCCTTGTTCGGCCTTTGAGGTTTCCGACGCTGGCGGCAAAGAGATAGCGCGGGACAGGTGGCTAACGCGCGAAGAACTCATCCAACTGTTCCAGGCTATGCGAACCGCCAAGGGGTTCAGCAGGCAAAACGAACTCACATTCAAGTTATTGCTGGCCTTATGTGTGCGCAAGATGGAGCTATGCGCCGCACGGTGGGAAGAATTCGACCTGGACGCTGCTATCTGGCATTTACCAGAGGAACGCAGCAAGAACGATGACGCTATCGACATCCCATTACCGCCACCAGCAGTAGAGTGGTTGAGAGAGGCGTTGGTGCATGGACAGGGTAAGGATGCAGCTTCCCCTTACCCACCATCATTCAGGCGGATCTCACCTGCTTACGGACAGAATGGGGGCGGGCTACCGACAGCAGACGGTTCAGTACCG
>JBEGTQ010000004.1:0-13890 GCA_041179305.1 Pseudomonadota bacterium
GACCACCATAAAATCATCTCTCCCGGGCTAAACCAAGGGAAAATTCCCCGTTGGTAAGCCGCCAGTAGACGTGGCGCGGCTAAATCCCCCCCCAGAGCCAGTAAACCATTAGGTTCCCGTAGTGCCAACTCAGGAGAAGGGAACGCAACTGATTGAGAGGAAAGCTGTGTGATGCGCATAAATCCACCTGGTGCCGCTTACAGGCTCATCTGGGCAAAATATGCTTTGTAATCGAAATAGCAGGTGCGGTTGTACCAATTAAAGTTCGCTACGCTTACTCATTCGAATCACTGACTTCAGTAAGTGATTCGAAATTTACTTGCTACCTGCTGCTCCAATTACTTTAGGCATAATTTTCGTTGATAAATAAAACTACTTTTGTTTCAGTGGTTCTCATTAATATTAGCGCTAATTCTGCTGATTATCCGCTTGCGCTTAGGCGGCACATTCATAATATATGTGCTGCTATGGTTTCAATGCCGTTGATGGAATTGGTAATAGCGCCCTTTGTTTTGCAACAAGGTTTGGTGATCGCCTTGCTCAATAATCTTTCCACCATCCATCACGCAGATTCGATCCATATACTCCAGCCCATGCAAACGATGAGTGACAATGATTAAGCTCTTATGCCGAAAATGCTGGCGAATCAATGCCAAAATATGTTGTTCAGTTCCGGCGTCCAACCCTTCGGTAGGCTCATCAAGTAGCAGTAACGGAGCCGAATGCAGCAAGGCTCGAGCAATCCCCACTCGACGTTGTTCACCACCGGATAGCGGCCGGCCACCATCTCCCATCCAGGCATTCAGGCCTTCACTGTTATCCAGTAGATTGGCTAATCCTACCTGCTCTAAAACCGTCTTTAGCCGTGCATCTGAAGCGGTAGAGCAGGCCAGTAGTAGATTTTCACGCAAGGTACTGCTGAATATATGCACCCGCTGGCTGACCATTGTCATCATCTGGCGCAGCGTTGTTTCATCATAATTCTCTAATGGTTCTCCGTTCAGAGTGATTATTCCTTGGGTAGTATCCCAAGCGCGGGTTAATAATTGCAGGAAAGTAGATTTACCACAGCCAGTACGCCCCAGTAGCGCAATATGCTCCCCTGCGGCTAGTGACAGCGATATATTCTGCAAAACAGGTAAGGGTTGCTGTGGGTAAGTAAAACTCAACCCGGTCACTTGCAGCACCACCTTTGAGGTCTGTGCCGCGCCGTTGACCGGGAATGTCACTTCAGGCTTTTGATTTATCAATTGCCCAACCCGTGTTGCCGAGGTAATAACCTGACCCAAATGTTGGAAAGCGCTGGCTACCGGTAGCAGTACTTCAAATGTTGCTAACGAGGTGAAGACAAACAGCGCCAGCAATGCACCCGACTGACTGTTACCGCCCACACTTTCGGCCGCTAGCCATAAAATTAGGGTTACCGTCAGACCAGAGGCCAAAATCATCAGTGCCTGAGCTAAACCAGCCAGCGATGCTTGTTGCTTCTGGCGGCGCATCCAACGCAGTTCAATCTCTTCCAGCGAATGACGAAAACGCTGCAGGGCACCGAAGACCAATAATTCGGCCTGCCCTTGTAACCAGGAAGTCAGTTGCTCACGGTAACGGCCACGTAGGTCGGTAAGATCACTGCCGATAGGCTTCCCTGCACGATAGAAAATCAATGGCACCAATAACAACAGACCAAACAGGATAGCACCCAGAGTCAGAGCCAGATTGACATCCAGATAGCTCAGGCCAAAAGTTACTGCGGCAATGATCACGATGGCAGCCATTAGTGGCGATATTACTCGCAGATAGAGATGGTCGAGGGTATCGACATCGGCCACCAGGCGGTTCAGCAATTCACTTTGGCGGAAGCGGGCAATACCAGCAGGCGAAAGTGGCAGTATTTTCTGAAAAGCAAATACTCGCAGATGAGCCAGTACGCGGAATGTTGCATCGTGACTGACCAGCCGTTCGGTATAGCGCCCCGCAGTACGGGTTATCGCCGCACCTCTGACACCCGCTGCGGGAAGCAAATAGTTGAATGTATATAATCCGGCGGGGCCAGCGAGAGCCGTACCTGCTAAAAACCAACTTGATAATGTCAGCAATCCGATGCTGGCAAGCAAAGTGATAATTGTTAGCACAATGCCCAGACAAATCAGCAACCAATGGCGGCGATACAACGCCAGAAAGGGGAGAAGTACGCGCATGATTAAAACTCCTCATTGCGATGGGACATCAGATTGGCAAATGAACCGTTAGATTGGCTAAGGGTGGCGTAATTACCTTGCTGAATGAGAAGACCATTATCCATTACCCAGATTTGATCGTAACCCAGAGTATCTTCCAACTGATGGGTAACTAGCAGTGTTGTTTGTCTGCGGGACGCTTCCTCCAGTGCTTTCATCACCAGTTGTTCGCTGTGGGCATCAAGGCTGGCTGTGGGTTCATCCAGCAACAATAAGCGACATGGGTTTAACAGTGCTCTGGCTACTGCAACCCGTTGCGCCTGGCCAACAGACAGACGCGCTGAATGTTCACCAATTTCTGTATTCAGTCCTTGTGGTAAACCCACGAGGAATTCATTGATATAAGCGCGCTCTACCGCCTGCTGCAATTGGCTTTCAGCTGTATGAGGCTGCCCCAGCAAGATATTGGCGGCCAGTGTCTGTTCTGGCAAATGCGGATTTTGACCCACCCAGCTTAATTGGCGACGCCAACACTGTGGTTCAAGTTCGCGTAATTCAACCCCATTAATTTTTAGCGAACCACGATAAGGTAAAAAGCCCAGCAACAGATTGAGTAATGAACTCTTGCCACTCCCACTCAGCCCCACCACTGCCACACGTTTGCCTGCTGGCAGTGAGAATGTCAGTGGACCTGCTAAATGGGCTCCATTGGGTGCCATAATTTCCAGTTCATTAGCTTCAAGGGAGATCGCTTCTTGGCCGCTCAGTTTTTTTTCACCCAGGCCGATTGTTTCGCTTTTACTACTCAAAAACGTAACCAACGATTCCGCAGCGCCAACCGCTTGGGCTTTGGCATGATAGAACGTACCTAAATCACGCAATGGCTGGAAGAACTCTGGAGCCAGAATCAGCACCAAAAAACCTGCAAATAAAGTTACACCGAAACCATAATTGCCAAAATTGAGTTCTCCCAGATAAGAGAAACCAAAATAAACGGCAACTACGGCAATGGATATGGCGGCAAAAAATTCTAATACTGCCGATGAGAGGAAGGCCATGCGCAGCACCTCCATAGTGCGACGGCGAAAATTTTCTGAAGACTCGCGAATTTGGTCAGTTTCAGCTTTGGTGCGATTAAATAAACGTAGCGTGTCCAGCCCGCGCAGGCGGTCAAAAAAAGTACCGCTCAAACGTGCCAACGCGACAAAGTTACGACGATTGGCATCAGCAGCCCCCATACCGACCAATGTCATAAACAAGGGGATAAGCGGCGCAGTAACTAACAGGATCAGACCTGCAGCCCAGTTGATAGGGAAGATGGCAATCAGAATCAAGATCGGAATAAATACCGCCAGATACATTTGTGGCAGATAGCGGGAGTAATAGTCCTGCATATCATCAATTTGTTCCAGAATGATAGTTGCCCAACTTCCGGCTGGTTTACCCATTACCCAGGATGGCCCCAGTTGCTCTAAGCGGTCTAACACCACTTTGCGGATTTGCTGGCGTACGCGCATACCGCAAATGAAGCCTACCTGTTCACGCAGCCAACTGATCACCGCACGAGCGGCAAAAGTCCCTGCCAGTAGGCAGAAATCGGTTGTCAAAGCCGCACGGGGGAGCTTGTCGATAATCAGAGATTGTAGCAAGGTTGCCAACAACCATGCCTGAGCGATAATCAATAACCCGCTAAGTAAGCCAAGTAACATGGACAGGCGGAGCCAACGTTGCGCGGGGGCGCTTTGTTTTTTCAGCCAACGAATTAACTCATATTGTCTTGTTTTATTCATCAGGCAATTTGTCTGCTTACTATCGATATAAGGTATATGAATGTCTACCACCATTGATGATGATAGATCAGCGAGAGGCAATATTACCTCGTCATGCCATGAGGTGAAACCATTATGCTTGTGATAGTCACCGCATTATGAGAGATCAATAAGTTGCTGTTTTTCATTGACATGCCGCTGCACAAAATTAAGCACAAAACAGAAATAAAAACGGGCAGTTCACTCATTGTAAACCACCCGACACATAGAATTTTAATCCGCACGGGGAGTTGTTACTTATCGTTCACTAACCCATCCAGATAGCGCTCGGCATCCAGAGCAGCCATACAACCGGTACCGGCAGAGGTAATTGCCTGCCGGTAAATATGATCCATCACATCGCCCGCAGCGAATACACCTGGGATTGAGGTTTGTGTTACATTGCCCTGTAGGCCAGATTGAACTTTGATGTAGCCGTTCTCCAGTGCGAGCTGACCCTCAAAGATAGCGGTATTCGGGCTGTGGCCGATGGCAATGAATACACCCGCAACCGCGATTTTTTCAGTCTCGTTGCTTTTGGTTGATTTCAGACGCACACCGGTCACGCCCATGCTGTCACCCAAAACCTCATCCAGCGTACAGTCAGTGTGCAGTACAATATTGCCGTTTTTAACTTTTTCCATCATACGGTCGATCAGAATTTTCTCTGAACGGAAGGTATCACGGCGGTGAATCAAATGAACTTCAGCGGCGATATTGGCCAGATACAGTGATTCTTCAACTGCGGTATTGCCCCCACCAACCACTGCAACTTTCTGATTGCGATAGAAAAAACCGTCACAGGTCGCGCAGGCCGAAACGCCTTTTCCTTTGAACGCGTCTTCTGATGCCATCTCCAGATAACGCGCTGATGCGCCGGTAGCGATGATCAACGCATCACATGTGTATTCTTTGCTATCGCCAATCAGGCGGAATGGACGATTTTGTAAATCGACACTGTTGATATGATCGATCACAATTTCTGTCTTGAATTTTTCTGCATGTTCTCGCATTCGTTCCATCAAGGCCGGACCGGTCAAATCTTCAGCGTCACCGGGCCAGTTCTCCACATCTGTGGTGGTGGTCAATTGACCGCCTTGTTCCATCCCGGTAATTAATACAGGTTTTAGGTTGGCGCGAGCGGCATAAACTGCGGCGGTATAACCCGCAGGGCCAGAACCCAGAATAATTAATTTGCTATGTTTAACCGTGTTCATGAATATCTCTTTCCCACAATGGCGGACAATGTTAGCGATTGTAGGGAAAATATGGCATTAAAAAAAGTAGGCAAAAATATTGTTATCGATTTCTTTGATAGGCTAAACCTATTTAATAAACAAAATGTATTAAGAATCGGCAGTTAGTCAATAAAGGGATTAAATTAATTATCTCCATAGTCTTTCAAAATGCAGGGGTGTTGGCTGCCTTTACTCACCCCAGTCACTGATTTGAACCAGTAGCTGAAATTATAGCCACATCGTCAGCATACTTTTTTGGATAATTTTATAACAATTTGGTGGTGAAAAAGTAGGTCAAAAATGACCTCTTGGATTTTAATTTTGGCATGTTCTACTGATTTAACTTCTTTTACTTTGACAATCGGCTGTGCATTTGCGAAAACATCAGTGGAAGAAGAAATTATCTGCGCGCCATAATTTCGGATTTGGTATCAATGATACTAAACTAAAACCTTGGAATGCTTTCGCTTAATGCGGGATGGCATGTGGAGTAAATGCCCGGACAACAAACGAGTAGAGGAAATATATCTGCAATTGTTTGTGATGTTGCTTTCCTCCTCTAAGGCTAATAATCATCAAGTGCTTTTCACATAGTTGGACAGACAGAATGTGAGATAATAACGTATTGATATATTTGGATAAAATAGGCGCAAAGTCGTTATCTGTAACAGGTTATCAACGTATTTATGACTAAGAGCATGTCGAAGACTCAAGGAAATTAAGAGAGACTAATAAGATGATAGATAATAAAAAACGCCCAGGAAAAGAGTTGGATCGTATAGATCGTAACATATTGAATGAATTACAAAAAGATGGACGTATCTCTAATGTTGAGCTTTCAAAACGGGTGGGATTGTCACCAACACCATGCCTGGAACGTGTGCGCCGCTTAGAGCGTCAGGGCTTTATTCATGGCTATACCGCGCTGCTTAATCCACAGTATTTGGATGCGTCCCTGCTGGTTATCGTTGAGATTACGCTGAATCGGGGTGCCCCGGACGTGTTTGAGCAATTTAATGCGGCTGTTAAAAATCTTGAGGAAATTCAAGAGTGTCACTTGGTTTCAGGTGATTTCGACTATTTATTGAAAACCCGTGTACCTGATATGTCTGCCTACCGTACTTTGCTTGGTGAAACCTTGCTTCGTCTACCCGGCGTCAATGATACTCGTACCCATGTGGTCATGGAAGAAGTGAAGCAAAGTAATCGCCTGGTCATTAAAACGCGGTAAACAATCAGGTGCAAAACCTGAGCAATTTGGTTACACTCCTGTCTATCCATACAGTTTTAACGCCAGGAGGTTCTCGGTGTTGTCGCTCATACTTGTCAACAGGAACCTGGAGAGCCTTTCTTGAGCCAGGAATATACAGAAGATAAAAAAGTTACCCTGAAAAAACTCAGCAGTGGGCGTCGTTTGCTAGAAGCTGTTTTGATGGTGGTGACGATTTTAGCAGCGTACCTTATGGTTGCGCTGCTCAGTTTTAATCCTTCAGACCCGAGTTGGTCCCAGACCGCATGGCACGAACCTATCCATAATATTTGCGGGGGTATTGGTGCCTGGATGGCTGACACACTGTTCTTCATCTTTGGTGTTTTGGCTTACGCGATCCCCCCAATTATGGTGATATTGTGCTGGGTCGGATTCCGCCAGCGTGGCGTCAGTGAACATGTTGACTATTTTGCGCTTTCATTGCGTCTGATTGGCACATTAGCCCTGATTTTGACCTCTTGCGGCCTTGCTGCATTTAATATCGACGACCTCTACTATTTTGCCTCTGGCGGGGTGATTGGCAGCTTGTTCAGCAATGCCATGCTGCCGTGGTTTAATGGTGTGGGAGCCACCTTAACGTTGCTCTGTATCTGGGCTGTAGGTCTGACGCTCTTTACCGGCTGGTCATGGTTGGTCATTGCCGAGAAAATAGGCAGTGTGGTTTTAGGTTCGTTGGCATTGATGACTAACCGCTCACGTCGTGAAGCGCGTTATGATGATGAAGATGAAGATGAAGATGAAGATTATTGGGTTGGTGATACTCAGAACATAAAACAAGATCAGCATGTCGCTTCAAATAACGTTGCACCTGTGGGGGGCGCTGCGGCTGCACTTGCTGCATCAACAGCTCATGCAGACGATGAGGTGTTATTCTCCGCGCTATCCGTAATTGAAGCGTCAGCCAAGGGACAAAGTTCCCCGTTAGTTGTTAAAATAGAAGATGATTATGACCCGTTATTAAGCAGCTTGCGTGCCACCGATAATGACAATCACTCACCATTATCTTCTGCACCTGCTGCCAGCACCTCAGCGTCTGTAATCAGTCACAATGCAGCACCGTTAATAGCTGATGAAACAACGATACCGCCGCTATATTCGTTTGAAATCCTGCAAGAGACTCCGTCACCCACTCAGACACACATTACTACTCCGGCTCAACGGCCTGAATCGCAAATGGGGATATGGGATGCGCCACAACCCTCAGCCAGCCATTCACCATTCGATTTCTCTGCCGCACAGCGTCATAGTGATCAAGTTGATAGTACTTCTCATATGAACTCTGGTTTTGGCCGTGGTCTTGATGATTTGGCGACCGGGTCTGTAAGCGATCCGTCATCGAATAGCACAGTATCGGATAAAACGCTGCCAAGAACCGGTATTACTATAGCTTCTACCGCAACGACCTTTATGCCAGCCTTTACAGCGAGCAGTGATAGCAGTGCTCAAATTAAGCAGGGGATTGGCCCTGAGTTGCCGCGGCCTAATCCTGTGCGTATTCCAACACGGCGTGAATTATCCTCTTATGGTATCAAATTACCGTCTCAACGTATGGCTGAGCAAGAACAGCGTGAGTGTGGGGAGAGAAATGCTCAATCGCTTCAAAATATGACGTCTGAGTTGGGTGCAGGTACGGTACCTGAAGATGAGCAGGCCTTGAAAGAGTCTGCATTGAGGCAACCTTTTGCAGTACAACAGCAACATCGCTATGGCACAGTTGATAGCCAGGATCCAATTAATGAAAGGCGCTCAGTTGATACCAGTAATGCATTCACTTTTTCACCTTATAAAGAAGAAACAGCCCCGCCAGTCGCTGAAGAAGAGGCATTTAGGCAGGATGTTGAACCTATTACAACCCACCAGTCGTCACCGTATCAAGCACACTCGGGGCAATCTGTGCCAGTTCAGCCTGCATATGTACAATCACCAGTAACAAAGGCTTCAACGCAGCCTGGTTCGGCAATGGATAGTTTGATTCATCCATTCTTGATGCGTAACGATCAACCGTTAGTAAAATCGACGACACCATTGCCAACGCTTGATCTGCTCTCTTCTCCCCCCGCAGAAGAAGAACCGGTAGATATGTTTGTTTTGGAGCAAACTGCGCGTCTGGTTGAAGCTCGACTGGGTGATTATCGGGTGAAAGCGGAAGTGGTTGGTATTTCTCCAGGGCCGGTGATTACGCGTTTTGAACTGGATCTTGCCCCTGGCGTTAAAGCTTCACGGATTTCTAATCTTTCCCGCGACTTGGCGCGTTCGTTGTCAGCTATTGCCGTTCGTGTTGTGGAGGTGATTCCCGGTAAACCTTATGTCGGTCTTGAACTGCCAAATAAACACCGCCAGACAGTTTATCTGCGCGAGGTGCTTGACTGCACAAAATTTCGCGATAATCCATCACCATTGGCTATCGTGCTGGGTAAAGATATTTCCGGGCAGCCAGTGGTGGCCGATTTGGCCAAAATGCCTCACTTGCTGGTGGCGGGTACTACAGGTTCAGGTAAGTCGGTTGGGGTCAATGCGATGATCCTGAGTATTTTGTATAAAGCCACACCAGAAGATGTGCGCTTTATCATGATCGATCCTAAAATGCTGGAGCTGTCAGTGTATGAAGGCATCCCTCATCTGTTAACCGAAGTTGTTACCGACATGAAAGATGCTGCGAATGCATTGCGCTGGTGTGTCAGTGAGATGGAACGTCGCTATAAATTAATGTCTGCATTGGGTGTGCGTAATCTCGCGGGTTATAACGAACGGGTTGCACAGGCTGAGGCAATGGGGCGGCCAATTCCAGATCCATTCTGGAAACCTTCTGATAGTATGGATATATCACCACCAATGTTAGTGAAATTGCCGTATATTGTGGTGATGGTTGATGAGTTCGCTGACTTGATGATGACCGTTGGTAAAAAAGTTGAAGAACTAATTGCCCGCCTCGCGCAGAAAGCCCGTGCCGCCGGCATTCATCTGGTGTTAGCTACACAACGTCCGTCTGTGGATGTAATTACCGGCTTGATTAAAGCTAATATTCCAACCCGGATTGCGTTTACCGTATCCAGCAAAATCGACTCACGTACCATACTTGATCAGGCGGGGGCAGAATCATTGCTGGGTATGGGCGACATGCTGTATATGGCACCTAATTCTTCAATGCCGGTGCGTGTCCACGGTGCTTTTGTTCGTGATCAAGAAGTGCATGCTGTGGTCAATGACTGGAAAGCGCGAGGTCGTCCACAATATATCGAGAGCATTCTCAGTGGTGGCGAAGAGGGTGAAAGCGGTGGCATGGGGCTTGATAGCGACGAAGAACTGGACCCGCTATTCGACCAGGCAGTGAGTTTTGTACTTGAGAAGCGCCGTGCCTCTATCTCCGGTGTACAGCGCCAGTTCCGTATCGGTTATAATCGTGCCGCACGTATTATTGAACAGATGGAAGCTCAACAAATTGTTAGCACACCGGGTCATAATGGTAACCGTGAAGTTTTAGCGCCACCGCCTAATGAGTAAAGTTTTACTCTGAGGTAGTTAACATAAACATTGCCAACGTGCGGCGATGCTGACTGCCTTTACTCAACTTGATTAATCTCCAGAGGTTTCTCTCTGTTGCAGGTTATCTGAATCTTGAAGTAATTTGGGTATAGGCAGAAATTTATAAGGTATTTAACATAATGAAAAAACTGCTTGTTGCTTGCTGTCTGTTATTAGGTTTGATTTCTACCTCAGCACTGGCTGATGCCAGTGAAGATTTGCAAAGTCGCTTGAGCAAAGTGAATAGCTTCCATACCCGCTTCTTACAAAATGTTACCAGTGCTGATGGTGCGGTTGTGCAGGAAGGTGAGGGTGAGCTTTGGGTGAAACGGCCGAATCTATTTAACTGGCATATGACTTCACCAGACGAAAGTGTGCTGATTTCTGATGGCGAAACTTTGTGGTTCTATAACCCGTTCGTTGAACAGGTTACCGCTACGTGGTTGAGGAATGCCACAGGTAATACGCCTTTTATGCTGATCACCCGCAACAATTCGGATGACTGGAAACAGTATAATGTTAAGCAGAAAGGCGATGACTTTGAGTTGACGCCTAAAACAGCTAACGGCAATCTGAAGCAATTTGCGATCGCGGTAACGCCCGATGGCACTATCAAAAATTTTACCGCAGTTGAGCAAGATGGGCAGCGCAGCGCTTATACTTTGAAGGGGCAGCAGAATAGCTCGACAGATGCCAGCAAATTTAAATTTACCCCACCAAAAGGCGTCACGTTGGACGACCAGCGGCAGTGAGGTTTACGTGAGTAATCTGTCTCTCGATTTTTCCCAAAATGAATTCCAACCTTTGGCCGCACGTATGCGGCCTTTGACGTTAGATCAATACATCGGCCAGCAACATCTGTTGGCACCGGATAAACCGCTACCGCGGGCAATCGTCGCCGGGCAGTTACACTCCATGATCCTCTGGGGGCCGCCAGGCACCGGTAAAACTACGCTAGCGGAAATTATTGGCCGCTATGGGCAGGCTGATGTCGAACGTATTTCTGCGGTGACCTCTGGTATTAAAGAGATTCGTGAAGCGATTGAACGGGCACGGCAAAATCGCGATGCCGGTCGGCGTACTATTTTGTTCGTTGATGAAGTCCATCGCTTTAATAAGAGCCAGCAAGATGCTTTTTTACCTCATATTGAGGATGGTACGATCACCTTTATTGGTGCGACCACTGAAAACCCGTCGTTTGAACTGAACTCAGCATTACTC
Source organism: Pseudomonadota bacterium (assembly GCA_041179305.1). Classification (GTDB taxonomy): domain Bacteria; phylum Pseudomonadota; class Gammaproteobacteria; order Enterobacterales; family Enterobacteriaceae; genus Yersinia. Next base: position 11,237 of record JBEGTQ010000004.1, read on the forward strand.
TCTCGAGCACGTGTCTATTTGCTAAAAGCGCTGACTGCTGAAGATATTGAGAAAGTGATTGATCAGGCGATGTCTGACCACAACCGTGGTTATGGCGGTCAGAATATCAAACTGCCAGAAGAGACTCGCCGTATTCTGTCAGAACTGGTGAGTGGTGATGCGCGAAGGGCGTTGAACAGCCTTCAAATGATGGCTGATATAGCAGAAATAAATGCCGACGGGATACGGGTATTAACCCCTAAGCTGCTGAAAGAAGTGTCCGGTGAGCGCAGTGCACGCTTTGATAATAAAGGCGACCGCTACTACGATCTGATCTCGGCGGTGCATAAGTCGATTCGTGGTTCGGCACCCGATGCTGCCCTGTATTGGTATGCTCGCATAATTACAGCCGGTGGCGACCCACTTTATGTTGCACGTCGCCTGTTGGCCATTGCTTCAGAAGATGTCGGCAATGCTGATCCGCGAGCCATGCAGGTAGCGATATCAGCATGGGATTGTTTTACCCGTGTCGGGCCGGCAGAAGGTGAGCGAGCAATTGCTCAGGCGATTGTCTATCTAGCCTGCGCGCCTAAGAGCAACAGTGTGTACACTGCATTTAAAGCAGCAATGCAGGATGCTCGCGATAAGCCTGACTTTGATGTTCCCGAACATCTACGCAATGCGCCAACCAAATTGATGAAAGAGATGGGGCTGGGGGTTGAATACCGTTACGCTCATGATGAACAGCATGCGTATGCTGCCGGAGAGAATTATTTCCCGCCTGAAATGGCCTCGACCCGTTACTATTTACCTTCATCCAGAGGTCTGGAAAGTAAGATTGGTGAAAAGCTATCATGGTTGGCTGAGCAGGATCAAAATAGCCCGATAAAACGCTACCGCTAACCTTGTGGTTACGGTAAGGTTAGCGCTATAAATACTTGGTAACTGGCTGTTTACGTTGCTTACCTCGTTGCATTATTTTTAATAATCCTTATACCCAAAGTTATCTCAGCGGTTAACAACGCTATGATTTCGTATAACAGGGTATAGTCATAACTACAAGTACAGGACTAGCATGCTCGATCCCAATATGCTGCGCACTGAGCCAGACGCAGTCGCTGAAAAACTGGCTCGCAGAGGTTTTAAACTTGATGTTGAGATGTTGCGCCAACAAGAAGAGCGCCGTAAAGTTTTACAGATTGAAACAGAAAATTTGCAGGCAGAACGTAACTGCCGATCGAAACTGATTGGTGCTGCCAAGGCGCGTGGCGAAGATATTGAACCGTTACGTCTGGCAGTCAATGTGTTGGGTGAAAAATTGGATGCCGCTAAGGTTGAGTTGGACAAGCTGCAAAAAGAAATTCACGATCTGGCGCTCTCAATTCCTAACCTGCCGGATGACGCTGTCCCAGTGGGTAAAAATGAAAATGACAACCTTGAAGTCAGCCGCTGGGGTGAGCCGCGTAAGTATGACTTTGAAGTGAGAGATCATGTTTCTCTGGGCGAAATGTCTGGCGGTCTTGACTTTGCTGCCGCAGTGAAACTGACCGGTGCGCGCTTTGTGGTGATGAAAGGGCAAATCGCTCGCATGCACCGAGCTTTGTCTCAATTTATGCTGGATTTGCACACCGAACAGCATGGTTATCAGGAAACGTACGTTCCTTATCTGGTGAACCATACCACTTTGTACGGAACCGGTCAGTTGCCTAAGTTTGGCGAAGACCTGTTCCATACCAAGCCGTTGGAGGATGAATCAGATAGCAGTTATTATGCGCTGATTCCTACTGCCGAAGTGCCGCTAACCAACCTGGTGCGTGATGAGATTCTGGAAGAAGATTCTCTGCCACTGAAAATGACTGCCCATACACCTTGCTTCCGTTCAGAGGCGGGTACTTATGGCCGCGATACCCGTGGTTTGATCCGTATGCATCAATTCGATAAAGTTGAGATGGTGCAGATTACTCGCCCGGAAGACTCAGTGGCGGCACTCGAAGAGCTGACTGCTCATGCGGAGAAAGTACTGCAATTGCTTGGGTTGCCATACCGCAAAGTGTTGCTGTGTACTGGCGATATGAGTTTTGGTTCCAGCAAGACTTACGATCTGGAAGTGTGGCTACCCGCGCAGAATACTTACCGTGAAATCTCTTCATGTTCCAACATGTGGGATTTCCAGGCGCGTCGAATGCAAGCGCGTTGCCGTAATAAGACAGACAGAAAAACCCGTTTTGTTCATACTTTGAACGGTTCTGGTCTGGCGGTGGGTCGTACCTTGGTTGCTGTGCTGGAAAACTACCAGCAGGCAAATGGCCGTATTCAGGTGCCAGAAGTATTACGCCAATATATGGGTGGCTTGGCCTTTATTGGTCAATAAAATGCGGGTTAATAAAACTTGGATTAAAAATTGATGGCCGTTCATCAATAATATTGAAAGCGCCTGCAGGCGCTTTCAGGTTGCTCACAAAGTCTTGGCTTTCTGGCTCGGACTTTGATCTACCAGAGATAGGCTAAAATGAGCTGACTCCTGTGCTAAAAAACTTGTTTCTCAACAATATCAACTTGAAATGCTCATCCTTGAAGAGTGGATGCCACAAAATCATCTGGTGCGCGACGCCGATGACGCCAACGATTACGAATTTATCCTCAATGAAATCTCATCCCTTTGCTGCCAGCCTGGC
>JBEGTQ010000005.1:0-9824 GCA_041179305.1 Pseudomonadota bacterium
GTCGCCATCAGGTAGTAACAACGGCGGTCATTGTCTGCCAGATAAATCGAACAGACTTCCGTGTTCATCGCCAGACAGGTTTCATTAACCAGCAGTTCTAACGCATCCGTCAGGCTGGTTGCCATCGCCACTTTTTCAACTACTTCTCGCAAGCGCGTCAGCATGATCCGCTTAGTTTAACCTCTTTTACGGCGTTTTACGGCGATACGCGGACGGCATACGTGGCGGAGCGACCTCCTGCACTGGCATTATGGTTGCAGCAAACTCTTTCATGACACGACGATAAACATCACGTTTAAAAGAAACCACCTGACGCACCGGATACCAATAACTGACCCAGCGCCAGCCATCAAATTCCGGAATACTGCTGCGTTGCATATTGATATCGGCTTCATTGCACATTAACTGTAGCAGAAACCATCGCTGTTTTTGGCCGATGCATACCGGCTTTGTATCCCAACGCACCAAACGCTTGGGTAATTTGTAACGCAACCAGTTACGGGTTGAAGCCAGGATTCGGACGTCTTTTTTGTTCAGTCCGACTTCTTCAAAAAGTTCACGGTACATTGCCTGCTCTGGTGTTTCACCGGAGTTTATGCCTCCTTGAGGAAACTGCCAGGAGTGCTGACCGTAACGCCTGGCCCACAACACTTCTCCCTGCCGGTTACAAATTACGATACCCACGTTCGGGCGGTAGCCATCATCATCGATCACCAGACTACCTCGAAAGCTTAAAACTTAAAGATGCTCTGATTGTTTCACACTAGCAACAAGCGGTAAACCACTGGTTATCAGCCAGCCAAACCTGATAATTCTGGGATAACTCACAGATATTAGCAAAGTTATGAACACCCAAAGGATGATACACACTATTTTATTCACTTTTTCTGTGGATATATGTGTGCAGAACCCAAGTAAAAAGCGAGTGAAATTCATTTTCAATTTTAAAAGTGACGAAAACAACAAATAAAATAATTGCTTAATTTCAACAAAATAACAGGTTTATCACAGGTATTCACGGAGAAGAAATGTGATCTGTATCCGTTTAAGGTCTGGCGTTGGATAAAGATCCATCAACGCCGTTTTTATCCACAGATAATGCATCAAAGTTATGCAAAAAGGAGTAAAAACTCATAAAATAACGCTCGTCAAGGCTGTAAATTGAACCAGTGATCGCAATTTACGGAGGTTATCCAATAAATCTGTGGATAAATAGGTGTGTGATCCTGTTCATTATGACTGTCAATGGGTGCACAAGATAATCAAAATAAAACTATGCTCCAACCTGGAGAAAAGAAAACCTCCGTTAAATCATGTTATTATTAATTCTCACCAGACTGAGCAACAATGCATATACAGTCACCGTTATTTAAGCTCGTTTTTTAACCGATTTTAACAGGTTTCCATCAATGTCTGTTTATTCACTGCCCCCAGCCTCACCCACCGATGAATATCAACTTTTTCAACGTGCTCAGGCTTTATCCGGTTTCACCCTTGGCGAGTTAGCGACTCGCGCACAATGGGTCATCCCAGCCGATTTGAAGCGGGTAAAAGGCTGGGTTGGTCTATTGTTAGAATTCTATCTCGGAGCCTGCGCAGGCAGTAAACCAGAACAGGATTTTGCCGATATTGGTGTCGAGCTGAAAACCATCCCCATCAGTACTCAAGGTCAGCCCGTGGAAACCACTTTCGTTTGCGTCGCCCCACTGACCGGTAATAGCGGCGTTACCTGGGAAAGCAGCCATGTGCGGCATAAACTGACCAGAGTCTTATGGGTGCCAGTAGAAGGAGGGCGGCAGATTCCTTTAGCTGAACGACGGGTTGGCACTCCCTTGCTCTGGAGCCCAAATGCAGAAGAAGAAAAATTGCTGCGCCGTGATTGGGAAGAATTAATGGATCTTATCGTGTTAGGCAAAGTAGAAAGCATCACTGCTCGCCATGGTGAAGTTCTGCAATTGCGGCCGAAAGCAGCCAATAGCCGCGTATTAACAGAAGCTATCGGCGAGCACGGGCAGCCGATCATGACACTCCCCCGTGGTTTTTATCTTAAGAAAAATTTTACCGGCCCGATGTTGGCTCGGCACTTTTTGCTTTAACGGATGAATCCTATTATTCCGATTAATGAATAAACGCGTATAATTGTATTTTTATGTTTCCTGAAGGTCAAAGGCGCAATGTTTGAATGGATTACCGATCCAAATGCTTGGTTGGCGCTGGGCACACTGACTATCCTTGAGATCGTGCTCGGTATAGACAATATTATTTTTCTTTCTTTGGTGGTCGCAAAATTACCTAAAGCGCAGCAAAACAAAGCCCGTCGTATCGGTTTAGCCGGTGCGATGCTAATGCGCCTGGCATTATTGGGTTCTATTGCCTGGGTCATTCGCCTGACTGAACCTCTGTTTATGGTGGCAGGTCACGGTGTCTCCATGCGGGATCTGATCCTATTACTAGGAGGGCTATTCCTGATCTGGAAAGCCAGCAAAGAAATTCATGAAACTATTGAGGGTAGCGATACTCAGCACACCCGTCATGTTAACTCGTTCTTTGCCGCTATTGTGCAAATCATGCTGTTGGATATCATCTTCAGTCTTGATTCTGTGATAACAGCGGTTGGATTGTCGGATCATCTGTTTATTATGATGGCTGCTGTGATTTTCTCGGTGCTTGTAATGATGTTTGCCGCCAGGCCGATTGGTGAGTTTGTTAACCGCCACCCATCAGTCAAGATGTTGGCACTTTCTTTCCTGATTCTGGTCGGCTTTACGTTAATGTTGGAAAGCTTCCAGATCCACATTCCAAAAGGTTACATTTATTTCGCCATGTTCTTCTCAATGGGTGTTGAAACTCTGAATCTGATGCGCGGAAAAAAAAGACAAACCGACTGATAAAAAAGCACCTATCCAATAGATTTTAAAGTGCAGGAATCGGCAACCGAGAAGATCCCGATGAGCTTATACCAATACTTGAAAGATGAGAGGCATAGTGCCGTCCGGGGTTGATTCGTGGCACGCGTTCTGCACTTTTTTCTGCACTTTTGTCATGCACTCTTCCCCCTAGTGCGGCGCTTCGTTATAGTCGGATAAGGCGGTTGACTTAGCCTGACAATTTCAGACATTAAAGGAAGGTCGGCAATGCAATATCATCGTATTCCTCACAGTTCATTAGAAGTAAGCCTGCTGGGTCTGGGTACTATGACTTTTGGTGAACAAAATAGTGAAGCCGATGCCCATGCTCAACTAGATTATGCCGTTGCAGCCGGGATTAACCTGATCGATACCGCAGAAATGTATCCAGTACCGCCACGACCAGAAACTCAGGGCTTAACTGAGCAATATATTGGTAACTGGATAAAAACTCGCAGTAGCCGTGACAAAATTATTTTAGCCAGCAAAGTCTCTGGGCCATCACGGGATAGCGATCAGCCAATTCGCCCTAATATGGCACTGAACCGGAAAAATATCCGTACCGCGCTGGAAGAAAGCCTTCGACGGCTCAATACCGATTATCTTGATATTTATCAGCTACATTGGCCACAACGTGAAACCAACTGTTTCGGTAAGCTGAATTATCGTTATAGCGAAAATGCGGTACCTGTCACCTTACTTGAAACACTGGAAGCCCTGAACGAACAGGTGCGCGCAGGTAAAATCCGTTACATCGGCGTATCAAACGAAACGCCGTGGGGGGTGATGCGTTATCTACAATTGGCAGAAAAGCATAACTTGCCCCGTATTGTCTCCATTCAGAATCCCTACAGCCTACTTAACCGCAGCTTTGAAGTGGGTCTGGCCGAAATCAGCCAGCACGAAGGGATTGAGCTATTGGCCTATTCCAGCCTGGCATTTGGTACTCTGAGTGGCAAATATCTTAATGGTGCTAAACCGGCAGGAGCGCGTAATACCTTGTACCGCCGCTTTACTCGCTACACCGGTTCGTCAGCGCAACTTGCCGTGGCTGAATATGTGGCGCTGGCGCAACGCCACGGGTTGGATCCGGCTCAGATGGCACTGGCTTTTGTGCGCCAACAACCGTTTGTTGCCAGTACGTTGCTGGGCGCTACCTCACTGGAACAACTGAAAAATAATATTGATAGCCAGAATGTGATACTTGATAAAGAAGTGCTCAGTGTATTGGAGGAAATCCATACCCGTTTTACTTATCCTGCACCTTAGATTCACTCAAGGGCAAAGAGTAAAAAGGCTGCACTAAGTGGCCTTGAGTCAGGTAAACCAAATCGCTAAGAGGTGCTTTGATATGCTGAACGGCCAGCGCACAGCAGCCATTTAAGAATATTACGTTAAATTTGAAACCTAAATCCACCTTCAAATCTGCCGCTTTTGGTTCATGTTGATCAATAGTGACAGGCAAAACTGCAATACCTGCATAAATTGACGGTAAAATTAAGCCAATTCTAACGCGATAAGCTCTTCGATAGTCTGGCGACGGCGAATCAAGCGCGGCTCCCCTCGCTCAAACAGCACCTCCGGCAACAACGGGCGGCTGTTGTAGTTCGAAGACATTGATGCACCGTACGCACCGGTATCGTGGAAAACCAGATAATCGCCAATTCTGGCGTTAGGTAATGCTCGAGTCACTAGCCCGCCCCCCAGCTCTTGAGTAAAAACATCACCCGATTCGCAAAGCGGCCCGGCAATAATAGTATCAATCAATGGGCCAGACGTCAGGTCACGCCCATCGGCAGGAAGCAGTGAAATATGGTGGTAGCTGCCATACAGTGCCGGGCGCATCAAATCATTGAAACCGGCATCAACCAGAACATAGTGGCGACTGCCCATATTCTTCACCGCATACACCTGAGCTATTAGCACACCGGATTCTGCCACCAAAAAGCGCCCCGGTTCAATTTCAAGTTTGACGTCATGCCCAAGATGGGCAGCAATTCTTTCTCTGGCATCATTCCACAAGCCAAAGTAATGCTGAATATCAATCTTATCTGCATCACCAAACTGGTAGGGAATTGATAACCCACCGCCAGCGGAAATCGCACTGATATCCTGGCCGAGATCAATCACCTGCCGTACCATCGCATCACAGACTTGAGCCAGATGTTGATAATCCACACCAGAACCAATATGCATATGAATACCAACTAACGTTAAGCCATATTGTTGAATTTTATTAATGGCTTGAGGTAAATCCGTATACCAGATGCCGTGTTTGCTATTCTCACCGCCGGTATTAGTTTTCTGGCTATGGCCATGACCAAAACCGGGATTGACCCTTAACCAAACAGGATGAGCACGCTTTATTTGCCCCAACTGATCCAGCATGTCGATTGAACCAGCATTAACCGGAATATTTAACGCCGTCACCCGTGATAACGTTGCTTCATCCAGCAGATCAGCGGTAAACACAATCTCGGCAGATTCCCGCCCCGGTTGGAAGCCAGCACAGATAGCTCGCTCAATCTCCCCCAGTGTTACTGAATCTACTTTTACGCCTTGCTCACGCATCAGCCGCAAAATATGAATATTTGAACAGGCTTTTTGGGCAAAGCGAATAACATCAAACGGGTATAACTGGTTAATACGTTGAGCAATAATATCGCCGTCATAAACCCATATGGGGCAACCATACCGCTTTGGTAATGCCACCAAATTTTGAGTGGTGAGTGCGGTAGAGGTATCGTTAAGTGCGCGCGGCATGAGTCTTCCCCAGTAATTTAGCTCTCTATTATGTTTGGCGAAAAAGAGCGATTTCGACGGTACATTAGTATTAGCATCTGCTCGTTTGTTAAGAAAATATCTATTTACACCGAGTCTATTCATTTATGATATGGATTATTCAGTCATCAGCACAGGAGTGTTGTTATGCCCACGATTTCCCTACGCCAAATTGAGATTTTTCATGGTGTCATGACCACCGACAACCTGACTGAAGCCGCGTTGCTCCTGCAAACATCACAACCTACCGTAAGCCGTGAGCTGGCGCGTTTTGAGCAATTGGTACAACTTAAACTTTTTGATAGAGTGCGTGGCCGCCTTTATCCAACATTACAAGGGCTGCGGCTATTTGAAGAGGTTCAACGCTCCTATTACGGGCTTAATCGTATCAAACAAGCCGCCGAGGGCATTCGCCAGTTTCAACATGCTCAACTTTCTATTGCTTGCCTGCCAGTATTTTCTCAATCATTGCTGCCTGCAGTATGCAAGCCATTTATGGATCGCTACCCTGGAGTCAGCCTGAGCGTAATCCCGCAGGAATCTCCGTTATTGGAAGAATGGCTGTCAGCGCAGCGCCATGATCTGGGTATAACAGAAAACCCCCAGCCCCCCGCCGGAACTGTGCACCACGCCCTGATGAGCATTAATGAAGTTTGTGTCTTACCCAGAGACCATCCGTTACAAACAAAATCAGTCCTGACACCGCAGGATTTTGAAGGGGAGAATTTTATCAGCTTGTCAGTCACCGACAGCTATCGCCAGTTACTGGATAATCTGTTTACTGAAGAAAAAATTAACCGCCGCCTGGTAATGGAAACCCACAGTGCGGCCTCTATTTGCGCAATGGTGCGCCAGGGCGTTGGCGTCTCTATCGTCAACCCACTAACGGCATTGGATTACATGGGTAGAAGTGCTAACGAAGGTGTCTGTGTACGACCATTCAGTGTTGAAATTCCTTTTACAATCAGCCTGATTCAACCGGTACATCGCCCATCCTCGGCACTGGTCGATACTTTTATCGAGCACTTAAAACAACAGGCAATCACTTTCCAGAGACACCTGGCGGCAGTGATTACCTGTTAACGTTTATTTCCTTCTAAAGTTCGGCCACATTGTAACTCGCCTGATAAATAAAAAAATTAATTCACAAGCTAATCATATATACCTTTCAGGTTGCAGGTGTGTTAGCTGCAACTTGAAATCTATTCGGTATAAAATGGTCAAGAATACCGACACCTTCTTGATAACAAATACGGGTTGATAATGTAACGACATCGCTTATCACTGTGTTGAAAGCCACTCAGGATTGGTTGCGAACCATTCAACGAGAAAATCTAACATTGTTCTCAATGTTGCTGGCATCTGCCGCCGCGAAGTATAAATGCCGTAAATACCCATCGACTGTGGTTGATAATCCGGTAACAATCTGACCAAATCGCCTCGGGCAATATAAGGTGCTACAGAATAACTGGGCTGCAAAGTAATACCCACGCCTTCCAGGGCGCCGCTCAGTAAAACCACCGACTCATCGGCACTCAAATTGCCACTTACTGCAACCGCAGATTTCTCTCCCTGTAAATCAAAATGCCATAGACTTTTACCAAAACAAGAGTATGTCAGGCAGTTATGTACCGCCAGGTCATGGGGAGTTTGTGGCGTCTCTTTTTCCAACAAATAGGCGGGAGTTGCACATACTACTGAAGGACAAGTAGAAAGTGGCCGGGCTATAAGGTTAGGATCTAATTCATTGGTGATACGCAATGCCAGATCAATACGCTCCTCTACCAGATTGACGGTACGATTATTCATCTGCATATCAACCGCGACTTGCGGATAACGACGCAGATAATCACTCACCGCAATCACCAGCGCACTCTGCCCCAACGACTGGGAACAGCTAATACGCAGTAAACCACTCAGCACTTCATGTTCCTTCCCCTCGACCATATCCATATCCTGAGCAAACTCAAGCATACATCGGCAGCGTTCAAGGGTTGCTTCACCAGCATGAGTCAGGCTCAATTTTCGCGTTGTCCGATGCAACAATCGCGCACCAGTCCATTGCTCCATTTCAGCCAAATATCTTGTCACCATGGCCCGTGACATTTCCAATGCCTCTGCGGCGGCAATCATACTACCGCGCTCAACAATCGCGACAAACACCTCAGCAGCGGTAATTCTATCCATCATTAGCTCGATTTAAGCAACAAATAGTTGCTCATTATCCGGTTTTTCTATTGGTTAATACAATCTATTATGTACTCAATACTCAGTCACTCTTCAGGAGCACCAACATGTTTAACAAAACGCTATTACAAATGACCTTTGCTGGCCTGGCAACATTCGCTACCGTATCAACTGCCAGTGCAGCAGCACCACTGAAAATGGAAGTTTATAATCCGGGCGAAAAGAGTATTTTCCCGGTATCCTCTGAAATTATCAGTGGCAAAACTGAAGTCGCCTTAATCGACGCACAATTTCAACGTAATGACGCCGAAGCACTGATTAAAAAAATCCAACAAAGTGGTAAAAAACTCACCACTATTTATATCAGTCAAGCTGATCCTGATTTCTATTTTGGCCTTGATGTCATCACAAAAGCGTTCCCTCACGCTAAAGTGATCGCAACACCGCAAACTATCGAAGAAATTAAAGCAACAAAAGACGGAAAAATGGCGTATTGGAGCCCAATTCTGAAAGAAAATGCACCGAACAGTATAATTGTACCTGAAGCATTGCAAGGCAATAGTTTCACTATAGATGGGCAAAAAATTGAAGTAGAAGGTCTTGATGGGCCATCACCCGAGAAGACTTTTGTCTGGATCCCATCATTAAAGGCTGTGGTAGGCGGTGTCGCGGTATCGGGTAATATCCACCTGTGGGTTGCAGATACCCAAACACCAGAATCACGCCAAAATTGGCTGGCTACCTTGGAAAAAATCAAAGAGTTAAAACCAGTGACGGTTGTTCCAGGCCATTATTTGGATAACGCACCGCAAACATTGGCATCAGTGACATTCACCCAGAACTATTTAAATACATTAAACACAGAGATTCCTAAAGCCAAAGATTCTGCTGAACTTATTGCCGCGATGAAAAAACATTATCCTGAGCTAAAAGATGAGTCCAGTCTCGAACTTAGCGCTAAGGTATTGAAAAACGAAATGAAATGGCCGCAATAAATTTACTTTCAGCGCAAGAATAAGGGACATAATATGTCCGATATAACCTTTCATTACATTTTCGACCCGTTCTGCGGTTGGTGTTATGGCGCTGCACCACTGATTCAAGTGGTGCAAAACATTCCAAATTTGACACTGAAATTACACGGTGCAGGTATGATGTCTGGGCAAAACCGCCGCCAGATCGATAGCCAGTGGCGCAGCCATGTCATACCACACGATAAACGAATTGCAGAGCTGAGTGGACAGATTTTTGGCGATAATTATTTTAATCATCTACTGAATGACACTTCAGCAATCATGGACTCAACGCCACCGATCGCAGCAATTCTGGCAGTCGAGACTCTGACTGGGCGCGGAGTGCATATGCTCCATCGCATTCAACAGGCTCATTATGCAGAAGGCCGCCGTATTGCTGATACTCCTGTTCTGACAGAACTTGCCACAGAGATCGGGCTTAATAGTCACACATTTATTGATATCTTCAATACCGCCCTAAAAACATCAGCAGAACATATAACTAAAAGTCGAGATTTACTCGCAAAAGTACAGGGACGCGGCTTCCCGACATTTGTATTGCAGAATGCGCAAAATAAATTAAGTGTTCTGCCAGCAAGTCACTATTACGGTAATCCATCAGATTGGAAAGAGATGCTAATGAAAACGTTATTTGTCAATACGTGTTAGTAAACGAGGGCTATCTACTGGGTGGCCTAGAGATTGCTCTAATAATAGAGTATTGGCATTTAAACGATAAAAAATAGGATAGCTCACATCATAGGGTGTATTCAGCGAGTCTTTTAAGCGCTGATCATTAGAATTAATTATCGATATAGATGACACTTTACCGACAAAAATATTATTCTTAACATCTACAACACTAAATAAAATATGACGCCTCGCCGCTAAAAAACCATTACTATCATAAACGTCAGCAGATGAGTTCATCACTCTG
>JBEGTQ010000006.1:0-4179 GCA_041179305.1 Pseudomonadota bacterium
AGATCACCATAAGCCTTTATTCTGCGTTGAATATAGTTCTTTATGTCTTCATTAATGCTTTCATTATCAAAATAATCAATTATCATAACAAGCCAAATTTACTCTATGCAGGTCAATTATAGTACAATTTCATCACGTTGTTATCAATAGAAATCAGCATATAAAACAACCTACCCTCTAATCAGCCATATGGCATTGAATCGACGGTTAAAAATAGTAGCTAAACTTAAGTACAGGCTTATAAACTAGACTTAAGGCTAGCTATTATTTTTACTCCATGTTTATTAAAATGTTTTGGCTTTAGATAATTAGTATTAAATATAATAGAACTAATATCTTAGCTCACTATAGCCAAGAAAGTTAGTCTAATACCAATAAATTTTCGCCATCACCAGGGCACTTTTAGTTCACAGTTACTCGTTTTACCCCGCCATCTGGATGCATTTGCATTCAGATGGTCGTAATCGGCAACGCCCAAGATTACTCCCAACTACCATCATTCCCAACATCACAAATTCTAACGATCAGCCTCTTTGACTCGATGCTACCTTGGCTGAAATTAGTCCATCACGTAAAAAAATGACTCTTGCCAGTATAAACATTAAAATTATTAATGTATATTGGATGAACTTAACTTGAATCATACTATTTAACTAAATTTATTGTATGATAATCACATGGTTATAATGTTTCCCTGGTGTTGGCCGAATTGGCATCCCTTACCAAATGAGATTGGTAAGGGTTTTTTTTGCCTACAATTTAAGATTCTTTGACAATCTACTGCTCTGAAATCTGTTGTATCTACTGATTCATAATGTAAAAAAGGGTAAACAAACACACATCACAGTTCGTTGTCTTTAGGCTAATAGGCTGAATTGTATTGAACACCGAGCAAGTTGCCCACGTTTTAAAGGAGCAGTAATGCAACAGCAAATAAGCCAGTGGTTGGAAAAATTAGGACTTGAGTTCAGTAATGTAATGTCATTGATGATGGTCATTGGGTTGATCTTATTGATTTCTATTGTCATTCACTTGGTGCTACACCGTGTGGTAGTTACTCCGATCCAAAATCGTGGTCAACAATCGCAACGCATCTGGCAACAAGCCATCACTCAACACAAACTATTTCAACGTGTGGCGCTGTTGCTACAAGGGATAATCATCAACCTTCAGGCGGTGCTGTGGTTGCAAAATGGCAGTCAGACACAGGCGGTTATCGTTACTGCCGCACAAGTGTGGATTATGGCCTTCGCGCTACTGGCTCTGTTCTCATTACTTGATACGCTGCTAACACTACTGCGCCAAAGCGCTGTCACTCAACAATTGCCGTTGCGCGGTATCTTCCAGGGGCTGAAATTGGTAGCAGCGATATTTATCGGCATCATGATTGTTTCATTATTGATAGGACGATCTCCACTCTTGTTGCTCAGCGGCTTAGGAGCAATGACGGCGGTACTGATGCTGGTGTTCAAAGATCCCATCCTTGGATTGGTAGCAGGGATTCAGCTCTCGGCTAACAATATGCTGAAAATCGGCGATTGGCTGGAGATGCCAAAATACGGTGCTGACGGTGCAGTAACCGATATTGGCCTGACTACAGTAAAAGTGAATAATTGGGATAACACCATCACCACCATTCCAACTTACGCACTGATTTCCGACTCTTTCAAAAACTGGCGCTCAATGTCGGAATCCGGCGGTAGACGCATCAAACGTAGCATCAATATTGATATTACCAGCGTGCATTTTCTGTCGGAACCAGAGCAACAGCGCCTGCAGCGCAACCCGCTGCTATCGCGTTACCTCAGCCAAAAAAACCAGGAACTGGACCAATATAATCAGCAGATTGCCATTGAGCTAAACTCCCCGCTAAATGGTCGCCGCCTGACCAATCTCGGCACATTACGCGCCTATCTGTTAGCTTATCTACAGGCTCATCCGAGAATCCATCAAAATATGACAATAATGGTGCGCCAGTTAGCACCGGCGCCAGAAGGTTTGCCACTGGAGATTTATGTTTTCACCAATACCACGGTATGGTTAGAATACGAAAGTATTCAGGCAGATATCTTTGACCATATCTTTGCGGTAATTAGCGAATTTGATCTGCGTATCCACCAGACACCAGGCGGTAATGATATGCGTAACATACTCACCAGAGCTGTTACCGCCTAACGAAATCATCCCACTGCTCTTTTGGTTAGTGGTTTTATCGCCGGTTTTTTCTATCCCAATATCATTAAATTAAGTTTGATAAAAGCGAATGAGATGGCACGCTGAATGATTTATACAGGATGAGACACTTAGCAAGAAGGGAATAAAGAAATATTATGGCGGAGGAGGAGAGATTCGAACTCTCGAACAGTTTCCCGTCGACGGTTTTCAAGACCGTTGCCTTCAGCCACTCGGCCACCCCTCCGCAACGAGCCGAACTATAAACACAGCTATGCCGCTTGTAAAGCATGTTTACGTTTGATCGGCCAAGAATTCACCACCTGATTATCGGGTGATGAATTTATCATCAGCTCAACACTGTTTGATGGCCAATCAGCAAAAAAAAAGTGCAGGCCTGATTGGGGTAAGCATAAATATTTGCTAAATTATCCGCCGTTTCATTGACTGAATCACTGAGGTTATATGTTGGAATTTGAAGGTCGGGTTATTGAGACCGACACGCAAGGTTATCTAAAGAACAGCGCGGACTGGCGTGAGGCTTTTGCCCCGTTACTGGCAGAGCAAGAAGGCATCACACTCACCGAGCAACACTGGGAAGTGGTGCGTTTCGTACGTGCATTTTATCTCGAGTTCAATACATCGCCTGCGATCCGGATGCTGGTAAAAGCCATGTCACAGAAATATGGTGAAGAAAAAGGTAACAGCCGCTACCTCTACAGATTGTTCCCACAAGGCCCGGCAAAGCAAGCAACGAAAATTGCAGGATTACCTAAACCAGTTAAGTGTATCTAGTCAGTAACTGTCCGATCTGAACTACTACAATTAATAACAAATCTTAAATTTTTCAAATTTGATGGGCGGATAAGGTTCAGTCAATAGACGATCTACTCTTGCCCCGCGTGGGCCACCTTGTTTAATCCACTCTATTAATTCATCAACCGCTTGCTGTTCACCACTCGCAACAACTTCCACACTGCCATCGTCACAGTTTTTGGCATACCCCGTTACGTCCAGTTCTTGAGCCTGCCGCTGAGCACTATAACGAAACCCTACACCTTGAACCACACCATAAACATACACAATAGTGCATACCTTGGGCATATTACCTCCTCACCAACGTGATAATTTGCATTTTCCGGTACATACCCCGACAATACCGCTCTTTTTTACCTAGCCGGCAACCACTTTAATATGACAGTACACCCGATACTTGCCAAAGGACGTGAAAAACAAAGAATAATAATTGATATCAATATCATATAGAAATAAACGCTCAATAAAAATACTACTTTAATAGGACAAAAAACAAAAGCCATTTTTAAACGTTAAATCGATAATCAATGCTTCTTATAAATGGTGACGACCAAGTGAGTTTTTGTCATTCCACTGGCCGTCTAAAGGATATCACTTTATAGCTCTTTATTATGTTTCTGTTGGTAACGGGAAGGCCATATCGCAGATGCTTCCATACCTAAAAAATCAGAAATGATTTTTTCCCCTTTTGGCCATTTGCGCCTAAGGGCATTGCTCAGAGTCGATGAGCTTAATCCAGCACGTCGTGATAATGCAGAGAGTGACAACCCTTTCTTTTTTATCGCGGCCACGACATCAGCCGGATTCCAGTCATTTTTCATATGAAATCCGTAATATATTTTATATTTAATTTATGAGCAAGTTAATATATTTACTAATCTTACAACCAACTTAATCTATGATAAAAATTGATATGTGGTATTTTAAAATGAATAAAATCTAGATAGAAAAATATATCTATAAAATCACCATTGTTTGAATTGGAAAAGTTGTTTAGTATAGAGGTTAGCGCGAATATTAGGTCGTGTATTCAATATGGTGAATGACATTACAATACATAATGCTCACGCGCGATAAATGTACCAATGATCCTGTCATGCATTTTTACCGATTTTGAGTACCCCAGTGTCTTACGGTTCAGTCGTTTCAGCCTGTTGCGAAGGTTCAGATTTTCACGCTCAATACGTTGTG
>JBEGTQ010000007.1:0-28425 GCA_041179305.1 Pseudomonadota bacterium
ACAAACCCCTTAAGCGAAGTGGGCTGGCAAAATCTCATGGAGAAAAATATGAACTACCGCCTGATTGGGCTGGCTTTTACCACCGTGCTGTTAGTCGGGTGTGCCAGTAGTTCCCCGGATCACATCGAGCAGGGGCGCTCGGATCCATTGGAAGGTTTTAACCGGGTAATGTTCAATTTTAACTATGAGGTTCTTGACCCTTACATCGTGCGCCCGGTGGCAGTTGTTTGGCGGGATTACGTGCCACAACCCGCACGTAATGGTACGAGTAATTTTCTCAGTAACTTGGAAGAGCCAGCCAGTATGGTGAACAGCTTCCTGGTGGGTGATCCGTATAATGCCATGAAGCACTTTAGCCGCTTCTTCCTGAATACCGTTTTGGGGATGGGTGGCCTGATCGATGTCGCCGGTATGGCTAACCCGAAACTGGCTAAACAAGTTCCTCAGCGTTTTGGTAGTACGTTAGGTCATTATGATGTCGGTTACGGCCCGTACGTGGTATTACCGGGCTATGGTAGCTTCACGATCCGTGATGATGGAGGTAATGTGGCTGATTACGCTTACCCGGTGCTGAGTTATCTGACATTCTGGATGTCGGCAGGTAAATGGATGATTGAAGGGATTGAAACCCGGGCGCGGTTGTTGGATTCCGATGGTTTGCTGCGTAATTCATCAGATCCTTACCTGATGCTGCGCGAAGCCTACTTCCAACGCCATGATTTCCTGGCGAGCGGTGGCCAATTGAAACCAGAAGTTAATTCCAATACGCAAGCTATTCAGGATGATCTGGACAGTATTGACTCAACCAACTGATATCGGTTCTGACATTAGCCTATAAAAAAGCGCCTTGCGGCGCTTTTTTGTGGCTATAAACCTGCTATTACGAGGGTATTAGAACGTGTAGTTAAAGTTTACGCCGTACAGCATTGCTGTACCTTCTGAAGAGAACTGGTAATTTGGTGCTCTGGGAGAAATCTGTTCGCTGATATTCACTTTCTGACCGTGCATATAAGAAACACCTACGTCAACAGAGGCCTCTTTGTTGAACGCGTAAGTGGTACCCGCACTGATCCAGAAACGATCCTGGTCTGGAATCGAGATGGTACGGTTATTTGCTGGAACCGGGCTGTCATCAAAGGCGATACCTGTACGGAAGGTCCAGTTATCATCATGATAATAGGTGGTACCCAATGCAATGCGGTAGGCATCTCTAAAGCCTTCATGCTTCTCAAACAACACGTTGCCATTGGTGCCGGTTGCTCTCAGTTCCTGGAACTGGCTCCAACTGGTATAGGCCATGCTGTAGTGAATGGCCCATTGTGGCGCGACCTTATTGTAACCGGACACTTCCCATACTTCAGGTAAGTTTAGCGTCAATGAGCCAGGGATAATTTGCCCACCGGTACCGGTAGTCGTACCGATAACCATACCCCGAGGCAATTGGTTACTGTAATCACCGTCGAAATCGATTTTTACTTTTGAACGGTAAGTGAAGCTGTAACGATTTTCTTTATCCACTTCGTACAAAATACCGGCGTTCCAGCCATAGCCCCACTCTTTACCTTCCAGGCGAGCCGATTCGGCTGTTGCCGGAATTCGTCCACCGGTGCTCAACGGAGCCAATTCACCGGAAGTACGGGTAATTTTGGCATCAGCATACACAGCGTCAAAGCCCAGACCGAAACTGAAGTTTTGGTTTAAACGGTAAGCTGCACTTAAGTTCAAGTTACCGGTCTTAAGGTCTGTTTTACCACCGATAGGGCCGGCAGAATAGTTATCATCAAATTCGGTAGCTAAACCGTAGTTTGACGTACCGGACGCACCAATTGCCCATTGATCATTTAGCGGCATAATAAAGTGAATATTCGGGATCCACGCTGATGGTGCGATATCATTGGCATTGGTACTTCTGCCTGTTACCGGTGAGGTGCCTGTTATATCAACACTTGGGTCGATATAAATCACGCCACCAGAGAAGGACGGGCGGTCGAATAGCGTCATTGCTGCGGGATTGCGGCTACCAACAGATGCGTTGTCGGCAACAACGCCTTCACCAGAGAAAGAACGCCCCAACGCAGCCGCTGAATATTCATTCAATTGAAAGCCGGCCGCAGAAACGTTTGAAGAGATGATTGCCACTGCAACTGCCAGAGTTGATCGGGTAAACAGGTTTTTCTGGTTCATGACCAAAACCTCATTGTTTTAATAAATGTTACATACCGTAACAAGAAAATACGGAATTGTAGGGTCCATTATTGGTCAGGCAAAGCAGACCAGTGGCTGAAGTATAGGTCTGACCCGTGCGAAAGTTGCAAGTATGTTTTGTTATTTATTCGTTTTTGATTGTAAAAAATAGACACAGATAACAAAAAACTTACGGTATAACATAAATTCTTACATTGTTGCTGAGCGAACAAATAATTTTAACGTGATATCCGTCACTTAATAAGCCTGCAAATAGCAGGCTCTGGTGCCCTGTGTATGGCAGCAGTAAAATGGAAAAAGAAAAAATATATTTTTAGGCTAGTTAATGGGCAACAGGCATCTGGTTTAACATTTCTGGCACAATATTCGTGCCATATTTTTTTGTTCTGAAAGGTGTTCCCGCTCCCATTTTCCTGTTTTGTTGGTTTGCCAAATGTAAATGTTTGGTTAACAATAATGGGCTCAGGTCAGACCTGTTATTTGTTATTCTTTAGTGAAAATCACTTTTATTTATCAGGAGCGCTTTATGAGTAAGCCATTACCGCTAGTGACGCGTCAGGGCGATCGCATCGCAATAGTTAGCGGCCTGCGCACTCCTTTTGCCAGGCAGGCAACGGCTTATCATGGCATACCTGCTGTAGATTTAGGCAAAATAGTGGTCAGCGAATTGATGGCCAGAAGTGGTGTTGCTCCTGAATTAGTTGATCAAGTGGTGTTTGGTCAGGTAGTGCAAATGCCCGAGGCGCCAAATATTGCGCGCGAAATTGTGTTAGGTACCGGTATGAGCGTCCATACTGATGCATACAGTGTCTCACGCGCCTGTGCGACCAGTTTTCAGGCTGTTGCCAATGTAGCTGAAAGTATTATTGCTGGCTCAGTGACCGTAGCGATAGCCGGCGGGGCGGACTCTTCATCGGTGTTGCCAATCGGTGTGAGTAAAGCGCTGGCTCGTACCTTGGTTGACGTGAATAAAGCCCGAACCTTATCCCAGCGTTTGAAATTATTCAGTCGATTAAAATTACGCGATTTGCTGCCAATCGCGCCGGCAGTGGCAGAATACTCCACCGGTTTGCGGATGGGGGACACCGCTGAGCAGATGGCAAAAACCTATGGGATAAGCCGTGAGGATCAAGATACTTTAGCGTTGCGCTCTCATCAAATGGCAGCTCAAGCCTGGCAACAAGGGTTATTACACGATGAAGTGATGACAGCTTATGTACCGCCGTACCGTGATGCCATTTCTGAAGATAATAATATCCGCAAAGACGCCTCATTGATGCAATACGCTAAATTGCGCCCGGCTTTTGATCGCAAACACGGCAGTGTCACTGCGGCGAACAGTACTCCACTGACGGATGGTGCTGCCGCTATCATGATGATGACTGAATCAAAAGCAAGAGAATGGGGTTTACAGCCGCTGGGATATCTTCGCAGTTTTGCGTTTTCCGCCATTGATGTCTGGCAGGATATGCTGTTAGGGCCATCTTATGCTACGCCACTGGCGTTGGATCGTGCTGGCATTACGCTGGCAGATTTGACCCTTATTGATATGCATGAAGCATTTGCGGCACAAACACTGGCTAACTTAAAAATGTTTGCCAGTGATACGTTTGCCCGTGAAAAATTGGGTCGTAGTCAAGCTATTGGTGAAGTTGATATGACTAAATTCAATGTATTGGGTGGTTCAATCGCTTACGGCCATCCTTTTGCTGCAACGGGCGCCCGTATGATTACCCAAACATTAAATGAATTGCGTCGTCGTGGTGGCGGATTAGGGTTAACCACGGCCTGTGCTGCCGGTGGCTTGGGTGCTGCGATGATTCTGGAGGTGGAGTGATGATCCAGGAAGATATTATTCATAACAGTGATGATGTGCTTGTTTCTGAGACCACTGTACCGACTAATTCAGTATTTACCCTGAGTGTGCGACCAGACAAGATCGGCATTATCACCATTGATGTTGTTGGCGAGAAAGTGAATACCTTAAAGGCTGAGTTTGCTGAGCAAATTACTGGCATATTGCAGCAAGCACAGGCTTTGTCAGGGTTGCAGGGGCTGGTGATTATATCCGGTAAACCAGATTCTTTTATTGCTGGTGCTGATATCACCATGATTGCAGCTTGCCGTACGGCACAGGATGCTCGAATGTTGGCACAAAAAGGGCAATCAACGCTGGCGCAAATCGCCGCTTTTCCTGTGCCGGTCGTCGCTGCTATCCACGGTGCTTGTCTGGGGGGGGGGTTGGAGTTGGCTCTGGCTTGCCATAGCCGAATCTGTTCTCTGGATGATAAAACGACACTCGGATTGCCGGAAGTGCAACTCGGTTTACTCCCAGGCTCGGGGGGAACGCAACGTCTGCCGCGTTTGATTGGTGTTAGCAAAGCCTTGGATATGATACTGACTGGCAGACAGGTTCGCGCGCGTCAGGCACTTAAAATGGGGCTGGTAGACGATATTGTGCCACAGGATATTTTGCTGGATGTGGCTGTTGCACGAGCAAAATCTGGCTGGCTTCACCACCCGAAATTACCGTGGCAAGAACGATTACTCAGTGGTCCCTTGGGTAAGGCAATATTATTTAACATTGTGCGCAAGAAGGTACGGGCTAAGAGTAAAGGCCATTATCCAGCAACGGAACACATTATTGATGTGGTACGCAAAGGCCTGGATCATGGTGGCTCGAGTGGCTATGAAGCGGAAGCCAGAGCATTTGGTGATTTGGCCGTGTCCCCTCAATCTGCTGCATTGCGCAGTGTGTTTTTTGCCACGACTTCGTTGAAGAAAGAAACCGGCGGTGCGGCACAGCCCCTTGCTATTCAGCGTGTTGGGGTACTAGGTGGTGGCCTGATGGGCGGGGGTATTGCGAATGTAACCGCTACCCGTGCGAGCTTACCGGTGCGAATTAAAGATATCAATCCACAGGGCATTAATCAGGCTCTGAAATATTCCTGGGATGCGCTGGGGAAACGGGTACGCAGTAAGAGAATGCGCCCGGCGGAGCGGCAGCGCCAGATGATGCTGATTTCCGGTACTACCGATTATTATGGCTTTGATAATATTGATATTGTCGTTGAAGCGGTATTTGAGGATTTAGCATTGAAGCAGCAAATGGTCGCCGATATTGAGCGTTTCGGTGCGTCACACACCATTTTTGCTTCCAATACGTCTTCGTTACCTATCAGCCAGATAGCTGCACAAGCCCAGCGGCCAGAGCAGGTTATTGGCCTGCATTACTTTAGTCCGGTAGATAAGATGCCACTGGTTGAAGTTATTCCGCATGAAAAAACCAGTGAAGAAACGATTGCCACCACAGTAGCTTTGGCTCGTAAACAAGGTAAAACAGCAATCGTGGTGGCTGATCGCGCTGGGTTCTATGTAAACCGTATTCTGGCTCCTTACATCAATGAAGCAGTGCGCTGTTTGCTAGACGGTGAACCTATCGATACTATCGATAACGCACTGGTGGATTTTGGCTTCCCGGTGGGTCCGATTACACTGTTGGATGAAGTAGGAATTGATGTCGGAACCAAAATTATTCCTATATTGGTTGAGCAATTAGGATCACGTTTTGCGGCTCCCCCGTCTTTTGATGTGATCTTGAAGGATGGGCGCAAAGGGCGTAAAAATGGTCGTGGCTTTTATTTATATCCAACGGCAGTATACCCGGCGAAAAATAAAAGCGTTAAGTGGAAAAAAAACCAGCCTAAACAAGTAGATATTGGTATTTATGCTCTGCTGGGAGTGACACCGAAGGCTCATCTTGGAGCCACGGTGATAGCACAGCGTTGTACCATGATGATGCTGAACGAAGCGGTTCGTTGTCTGGATGAGTCCATTATTCGTAACCCGCGAGATGGCGATATCGGTGCAGTGTTTGGTATTGGTTTTCCGCCATTCCTCGGTGGTCCTTTTCGTTATATGGATAGCCTGGGAGCGGAAACGGTGGTGAAAACGCTTCAGTTATTGGCACAGCAGTATGGTGAGCGATTTGTGCCTTGCCAGCGGTTGGTGACAATGGCGGCGCAGCAACAGATGTTTTATCCACTGGAAACAGCGGTATTAGAATAGGAAATCCGCGCTGCCTTAGCCATGATAACGCAAGGTAACTATTTTTCTAAAAATTAATTAATGGCTATTTATTGCTAAAGTTATATAGCTAAAAGATTTCAAGATGATAAGAACGCAGCAAGCGAGATGCTCCGGTGAGCATACATAAATAAGCGATCGGGTTATTGAATGCGGCCAACATACCTGCAACTCGAAAGCTGACGGGTATAGCGTTTATATTAAGCTGTTGATATGGTTGCTAAGTAACCAATTAGGTGTTGTTGCGGGTTTTCACGGAGTAAAAAACAGCCATTTTCTTTACGTTAATTTTCAGGCAAAATGCTCGGCTGCCATAGAGAGACGGTGCGATGCCGCTATTAAATTTTTTGTTTTGGGTAAAGGTTTCGGCGGTACAGTACGCAGAGCGTTTCTGTATGGCGTTATTTTTTTAACAAAAACGGTGCAATATGCAAGTTTTCATTATGCGTCACGGTGACGCGGTTCTTGAGGCAGCAAGTGATGCCCAAAGGCCTCTTACTCTGTGTGGTCGGGATGAATCACGTCAGATAGCCTGCTGGTTAAACGATCAATTGGTGGATGTAAAGCAGATTCTGGTTAGCCCTTTTTTACGCGCAATGCAAACATTAGACGTTGTGCGTGAAGTGATGGTTTTGCCAGCAAAGCAGGAAATCATGTCGGACTTAACGCCGGGTGGGGATGCGACTTTCGTTTGTTCTTATTTGCAGGCGTTGGCAAAAAAAGATTGTGCTTCAGTACTGATTATCTCGCACTTGCCGTTGGTCGGGTATTTGGTTTCAGAACTTTGCCCGGATCAATGTCCGCCGATGTTTGCTACCTCGGCTATCGCCTGTGTTGACCTGAATAGTGATACAGGGAAAGGTACATTTGACTGGCAGGTTAGTCCGTCACAATTGATGGTCAAGGCTTGCCACGGCTAAAACAGTTTCAGTCAATCTTCAATGGGCGTGGCATTTCTGTTGCGCTTTCGTTTTTCTGCTGGGCGGTATTTTGTGTAACCTATCGGTTACCTGTTGATATCGGCTACTCTGCTAACTCAATTAATACCAAGAGTGCTGCAGTTCCGCCCCACTCTTTAGGCGCCTGATGGAATGCCAACACATCCGGATGTTGCGCCAGCCACAGTGGTGTCTGTTGTTTCAGAACATGCTTCCCATGACCATGCATGACGCAGGCACAATGCACATGTTCACGTTTGCACGCCGCAATTAACGCGCCCAGCTCTTGTTTGGCCTGTTTTTGTGTTAACCCATGTAAATCTAAAAACATATCTGGTCGGTAATTACCCCGGCGCAATTTTTTTACTTCAAAATGCTCAACGCCAGATCGGACATAGCGCGTCGGTCCTTCGCTATTGAGCTGCGGCTGAAATTCATCAGAAAAATAGTAGCTGGCATCAACCTGTTCTTGCAGCAATCGTTCAGGGGCAATTTTCTTCCCTAATTTGGGCGGCATTCGGTGGAGAAGGGTGTCTTGTTTGAGCTTTTTTGCTCCGGCTATCGATTCTCTAAATAGTTGTAATTCATCAGGAGTCAGGTGATATTTATTTTTCATTGTCGATTCATTGTGCTTAGGCAATTCCCACAGTTTACCTGTTGAGATTCATCTGTCTAAATAAATGTGGATATAGGATTGGTGGCCTTAAGGTGTATTTTATTATTCGGTTATCATTCAACTGATCTATTGCTGCTGATTTGCCGCAGACTTCATGGCAAACTAGGGCATAAATAGTGAATTTACGCACTGTAATTATGTTACACACAGTAGCTGGAGAATACCTTGGACAAGATTTTCGTCGATGAAGCCGTCAATGAGCTGCACACCATTCAGGATATGTTGCGTTGGGCCGTCAGCCGTTTTAATGCTGCGAATATTTTCTATGGTCACGGCACGGATAATCCGTGGGACGAAGCCGTACAACTGGTTTTCCCAAGTCTGTTTTTGCCGATAGATACTCCAGAAGATATACGCAGCGCACGCCTGACTTCCAGTGAGCGTCACCGCATTGTTGAGCGCGTTATTCGCCGGGTCAATGAGCGCATTCCGGTGGCTTATCTAACCAATAAAGCCTGGTTCTGTGGCATGGAATATTATGTCGATGAGCGTGTTCTGGTGCCACGCTCACCGATCGGTGAGCTGATCAAAAACAACTTTGATGGGTTGATTAGCCATCAATCTAAGCATATTCTGGATATGTGTACTGGCAGTGGCTGTATCGCCATTGCCTGCGCGTATGCTTTTCCTGACGCTGAAGTGGATGCAGTGGATATTTCCAATGACGTGTTGGCTGTGACCGAACACAATATTCAACAGCACGGTATGGAGCATCAGGTCACACCAATTCGCTCTGATCTGTTCCGCGATTTGCCATTGATGAAATATGATCTGATCGTCACCAACCCACCGTACGTCGATGCAGAAGATATGGCCGACTTACCGCAAGAGTTCCGTTTTGAACCGGAACTTGGGTTGGCTGCGGGCAGTGACGGTTTAAAGCTGGTGCGCCGGATTCTGGCCTGTGCGCCGGACTTTTTGCAAGATGGTGGCGTGCTGATTTGCGAAGTGGGCAACAGCATGGTGCATTTGATGGAAAGCTATCCGGATGTGCCATTTACCTGGCTGGAATTTGCTAATGGTGGTGATGGCGTTTTTATGTTGACTAAACAGCAACTAATTGACTGTTCAAAATATTTTAGTCTGTATCGCGACTAACCCACTATGTTTATTACCCACAACTTTTGACTCAAAGGAGCCGCAATGGCTGGGAACAGTATTGGGCAATTTTTCCGCGTCACTACTTTTGGTGAATCTCACGGCATTGCCCTGGGGTGTATTATTGATGGCGTTCCGCCGGGTATCCCGATCACTGAAGCTGATATTCAGCGAGATCTCGATCGACGTCGTCCCGGGACATCACGTTATACCACGCAACGTCGCGAACCGGATCTGGTACGTATCCTATCCGGCGTATTTGAAGGTGTGACCACCGGTACCAGT
Organism: Pseudomonadota bacterium; assembly: GCA_041179305.1. Classification (GTDB taxonomy): domain Bacteria; phylum Pseudomonadota; class Gammaproteobacteria; order Enterobacterales; family Enterobacteriaceae; genus Yersinia. Next base: position 9,289 of record JBEGTQ010000007.1, read on the forward strand.
ATCGGCTTGATGATTGAAAATACGGATCAACGTTCGCAGGATTACAGTGCCATTAAAGATGTGTTTCGTCCGGGCCACGCTGACTATACCTACGAGCAAAAATACGGTGTGCGCGATTACCGTGGAGGGGGCCGTTCTTCCGCTCGTGAAACCGCAATGCGCGTAGCCGCGGGTGCTATTGCCAAAAAGTATCTGGCACAAAAATATGGTGTGCAGGTGCACGGTTATCTGGCACAAATCGGCGATATCAACTGTGATTTGCTTGACTGGGATTTGGTTGAACAGAACCCATTTTTCTGCCCGGATCAGAGCAAGTTGGAGCCACTGGATGCCTTGATACGCGAACTGAAAAAGGCCGGTGATTCTATTGGTGCCAAAATAACGGTGGTTGCGGAAAACGTGCCAGTTGGCTTGGGTGAACCGGTGTTTGATCGTCTGGATGCTGATCTGGCGCATGCGTTGATGAGTATCAATGCGGTGAAAGGTGTTGAAATCGGAGATGGTTTTGCAGTTGTGACCAAGCGTGGCAGTGAAAACCGTGATGAAATTACGCCACAAGGTTTCCAGAGCAATCATGCTGGTGGCATTTTAGGCGGGATCACCAGCGGGCAACCGGTTGTCGCTCATATCGCATTAAAACCGACATCCAGTATTATGGTGCCGGGGCAAACCATTAATCGACAAGGTGAAGCCGTTGAAATAGTTACCCGTGGCCGCCATGATCCTTGTGTTGGTATTCGTGCAGTGCCTATTGCCGAGGCGATGATGGCTATTGTGTTAATGGATCACCTGCTGCGCCAACGTGCGCAATGCGGTGATGTGATTTCAGACGTTCCTCGCTGGTAGAAACAATGAAAAAATGCATTGCAGGGCGGTTGTGGGTGCTTATGGGGGTCATCGTTCTTACCCGTATGGCCACAGTCACGGCAATGGCAGCGACGCCCTGGCAACAGATTACGCATCCGGTGGCGGGTGTTGCGCGATCAATCGGTGGTTTTTCCAATGGGTGTGTGATTGGTGCATTGCCGTTACCGCTTGAGTCAGCAGATTATCAGGTGATGCGGCCGGATCAACACCGCTATTTCGGTCATCCCGATTTACTGAATTTTATTCACCGCCTGAGTACGCAGGCTGATCAACATCAACTGGGCACCGTTCTGATTGGTGATATGGCGATGCCAGCAGGAGGGCGTTTTAGCAGTGGTCATGTCAGCCATCAGTCCGGTTTAGATGTTGATATCTGGTTGCAACTACCACAGCAGCGCTGGAGTCAGCAACAATTACTGAAACCACAACCGATTGATTTGGTTGCCGCTGATGGCAAGCGAGTGGTGCCTGTATTATGGCAACCACAAATCGAGAACCTGATTAAGCTGGCGGCTAAAGATAACGAGGTGGCGCGAATTTTTGTCAATCCGGCGATAAAAAAACAGTTGTGTCTGGATGCGGGTACTGATCGCCATTGGTTACATAAAGTGCGACCTTGGTTCGGTCATCGTGCACATATGCATGTAAGATTACGCTGCCCGACAGATAGCCTGGAGTGCCTTGATCAAGAAAGCCCACCACCGGGTGATGGTTGTGGTGCGGAATTAGAAAGTTGGTTCCAGCCACATCAACCAAGTGCTAAACCGGATAAAACCTTACCTCCGCCATTGCCGCCTTCATGTCAGGCTTTGCTGGATAACCATTTTGCTGCCTAATGAGTAGCAAGCTGTTGTACCGTCGCCACGGTACCGAGATCTCTCCTGATTGGGATTACACGTTTTCGCATAATTTAAGGTTTCAGGTATAACGGTGTGTTTGAGTGCCACTGCCGATACCATTTCTTACGGATTAGAGCATGACTCACGACTACCAGCAATTAATCGATATCTTTAATACCTGTTTCAGCGATGAATATAATACGCAACTGGTGAAAGGCGGCGATGAACCCATTTATCTCCCCGCCGATGCAGAGTTGCCTTATCACCGAGTGATTTTTGCTCATGGCTACTATGCCAGTGGGATGCATGAAATCTCTCACTGGTGCATTGCCGGTGAAGAACGGCGCAAACAGGTGGATTTTGGCTATTGGTATTGCCCTGATGGACGTGATGCTTTAACCCAGAGCCAGTTTGAAGCAGTAGAAATCAGGCCACAAGCGCTGGAGTGGATGTTCTGTGTCGCTGCCGGTTTTCCCTTCAATGTCAGTTGCGATAATCTTGATGGGGATTGCGAACCCGATCGTATAACATTCCAGCGTAAGGTACGCGAACAAGTGCTATGGCATTTAGAAAAAGGGTTATCCCCACGGCCTGCGAGCTTTATTCGGGCGCTACAGTTGTTTTACAATACGCCGCCATTGGTTCCCGAACTTTTTCCTTACCCGGAAGATTTAGTTTAATAACAAATTGATACCCAATAGAATTTAAAGTGCAGGGAGGCGGTAAACGAGAAAATCCGGTGAGCTTACACCGGTAAGTGATTCGGGTGAAAAGCCTGCCGGGAGCAAATTTGAACGCTGGTTGCAGCCGCGAGGCCCAGGATGGGCTGAGTAGCGAGTGCAACCAACACGCCTGCATCTTGAAAGATGACGGGTATATCTAATTAGGAAGAGTGATGATAGCCCAGTTCGAAAAGCATATTTTAGCGCAGATTGACGACATGGTAGAGCACGCCAGTGATGATGATTTATTTGCTGGTGGCTACTTGTGCGGCCATTTGACTCTGGCTGTTGCTGAGTCTGAAGAGTTTGATGAGCACACTGCGGAGCAGTTGCACGCCAGAGTGCAGACCAGCCTGGATAAAGCCATCAAAGCCGGTGAGCTTTCCCCTCCGGATCAGGTTTTGGTTTTGGGGTTGTGGGATCGTTTATTTGTGTCACTCAGGACCTCGGTTGATATTTGATCTTAAATACCCAGCTTAGTTTTTAACACTTCATAAGGTGTTTTTCCACCATGTGCTGAATGGGGGCGATGACAGTTATAACATGCCTCCCACTCTGCCAATTTTTCATGGAGGCCGGCATCATCCGTATAATCGACAAGCTGATAAAGTTCCTGTTTATCGGTCAGATGAGAACGTTCTACTTTTCCATTTAATCTCGGTGTTGCTGGTTTGATATAAACATGCTCCATACCTAGAAGTTTTTGCAAAATAGCATAGTTACTCATACAATGTACTTATATTTGTACAATGAGGGTGGGTTAATGAGAACAGTAAATTACAGCGAGGCTCGTCAAAATCTGGCGGCTACCATGGTTAAAACAGTGGAAGATCGGGCGCCAGTACTTATCACCCGACAAAATGGTTCTGCGTGTGTGCTGATGTCTCTTGAAGAGTATGAATCGCTTGAAGAGACCGCATACTTAATGCGTTCACCAGCAAACGCAATGAACCTCATGTCGTCGATTGAAGAGTTACGGACGGGTAAAGGTACCGAAAGGAAACTGGCTGAATGAAAATAGTCTTTTCGAGTCAATCATGGGAAGACTATCTTTATTGGCAGCAAACCGATAAAAAAATCCTTAAGCGAGTCAATGAACTGATTAAAGATATTCAGCGAACGCCGTTTGAAGGGAAAGGAAAACCAGAGCCATTGAAATATAACCTCTCAGGATTTTGGTCTCGTCGAATTACAGAAGAACATCGATTAGTTTATGAAGTTGCCGGTGGTGGCGTATTGATAGCAGCTTGTCGATATCATTATTAAGTGCGCCGTAACCCCCAACCATTCATTAATAATAGAAATATTTCAGCATGAAAAAAATTATTTTATTGGCGCTGGTTGGCGCGAAAACTAACGCGGGAATGCGGGTTGGTAAGCGGCCAGCCCGGAAAAAACCGAGAATGTTGTGGTTCAACAGATTTAGTACTTCCCGGGGAAACGGAGCGGTTCATATTCTAAAACCCAAAAATAGGGCTGTATTCGGGGGCATAACCTTCTTGTCTAAGTTGCCCATAAAAATTAAGTAACTCGCCCAATGACTAAATCTGAATAACCTGCCCCGCAGGATATACAAATATCGGTTTATCCGCAATATCGAATCCGGGACTAAAAGGGTTTCCAGTTTCGTCGTTATGCCAGACTAGTTTTCCTCCTCTATACCCCTCAGAAGTAATTTCTCTATTTAGAGTGTTGACAATGGTTTTACCAAAAAAATGCAAGTTCCCCATGTTGACATCTTCATTCTGGCCAGGTAATGCTTTTGGCTTAAGAAAGTCATGATTGAAATTTCCCCTTAGGAGTTTTGGTGGTGATATCAGCGGCCTAATATTAACCGATTGATTTACGCGGGGAATTATTGAAAATAGGTCATAATCTGCAGTGATCGCCCGAGAATCAGTATATTCAATTCCTGACTCTTTTGGATTTGTCATAACTCGCACAGGGTTAAATTTATCATCAAGCACCTGTCCATCATCCCTGATAATAAAATTTTGTCGACCGCTGGGGTACTCAGCGGAGTAATGTCCACCTCCATGACTGGTTAGGTTTCCAGTCTTAATTAATTCATTTATGCGGGATTTACTGATTCTTAAATCAATGGCTTTTGCTCCCTTTTGGACTGCAGAGGTTAGGAAATTACTCTGCTTACTATAAGAGGATATGGGAACTTTAGAATAAATGGGTTTTTCTGCTATAAGACCTGCAGTAGGGCCTGTAGGGCTGGATTTAGCTTTCATATGAAAATTTTTCGATGGGTAACCTTCACGTAACAAGGTCTCACCCAGCGGGTTGGGGGCTCTGATCCCGAGCACTACATTATATCTCAACGAGACCCGTTTAAATGCATTAACATATAACAAATTTACATTCATATAATTTTTTGATTAAATGTCTGTTAGAGTTCATATGATTAGCTTGGTTACTTGCTTCTGTATTTTCATATTTTTCACGGACAGAAATATGAAGGTTCAGTATCTTTTTTTATCATTGGTGTGAACATGAAATACCATCTTAAAAAGCACTTTAGTATAACATATATACCAGTGTTGATTAAAGATTATAAGGGCCTGCAAATGCAGGCGAGGGAAAAACCGGAGAGGTCTGGGTTCGCTGTACTCCTCCTCCGTCCTTGATGCCGCAGGTGAGGTTGTGTGCAGCCCTTCTCCCGCGAATTTCCAGCTAAGATAATGCCGGAACCTAATGTTACACCGGCCTGCCTTTCAGTAATTTTCTAATCCAGAATCGGTTTGGGTTCAATGCAGCCAGCGTTTTCGCATCCAATGGCAGCGGTTCACCCAACATTTGCGCCGCCAAAATCTCTGCTACCAAGGGTGCGCTGCACAAGCCCCGCGACCCTAATGCCCCCACTATAAATAATTCTGGCCACACCGGCGCCGGCACTATTTCATCATTTCGCTGAATTTTGTATGGCAGATTCTGATATTGCGTCAATGTTGCAGCATAGTCTGGCACCGCACCGACCATTGGCAAATGATCACGAATCGCACAGCGCACCCCGCAACGGGCCTGATTATGGCTGACATCAACCTGTTGCGGCCAACTAACCTGTGGCAGGCAACGTAGTAGTCGCTCTTTGTTCTCTTGCTGCTCGCCGGTTCGGAAATCGGTAGCGGTATCGCCACGTTGATAGCTGGCACCGATACAGTGGTGCTGATTGGCTGGATTCATCGGTGTCAGATAACCGTCATAACACAATACCTGCTGCAACTGGCTAAGCTGTGGCGTGGTGGGGATATGGGAGACTTGACCACGTACCGCTGTTAGTGGCAAATACTGGGTTTGTTCCCATTCAGCCAGACGATGACCGGTAGCGAGAATGACGGTTGCATGTTTTCTGGTTACCCGTTGTTGAACAGTAGGTTGCTGAAAATTGAGCTGCCACAAGCCATCAATACGGTCTAATTGACGTAGCTCATGTTGATAATGGCAGACCATGCCACGGTGTTGTGCCAGAATCATCAGTGCGGTGGTGAGGTTTGAAGGGCAGAGCCAGCCACCTGCCGGATAATGAATACCATCGTGTTCGCAATCTAATCCAGCCAGCGCGCTAAGTTGCTCACGGTTCATCGCCTTGGCAAGTTGTTCCGGCCATTCGGTTTGCTGCATTTTAGCAATTTTGCGGCGACTTTTTTCATCAAAAGCTAATTGACTGACACCACACCACTGATGGTCAAAGGTAATACCCTGTGCGAGCAGATGGTCATACTGGCGGCGGGCAAAGGTAAAGGCGCTGGTGAAAAAGGTTTCCAATGCATCATTCTTGCCATTCAGCAGCGGGTAGATCGCGCCCTGGCGATTACCTGATGCCCCCTGCGCCGGCAGTGCGTCAGCGCAGTAGAGCGTGATTTGCGCACCACGACGCTGCAATGCCAGTGCTGTTAACGCACTGACAATGCCGCCACCGATAATGGCGATATCATCGCAGCGGCTTGCGGATGGGCGGTGATACCAAGGTGCAGACTGCGGGGTGAGACGTTGCGACAGAGTGTTACCCGTTGGTAGGGTGCCGGTTAGCATTTCGCGCTTTTGGCCAAAACCTTTTACTTTGGTAACGTCAAATCCAGCCTGTTGCAAACCTCTGCGGACAAATCCTGCGGCGGTAAATGTGGCAAAAGTTCCGCCCGGCCGGGCCATCTGTGCCATTGCGTTGAATAAAGTCTCATTCCACATATCAGGGTTTTTAGACGGCGCAAATCCGTCCAGAAACCAGGCATCAACCTGATTATTCAGACTGGCATCCCGTGCTGGCAGCAGGGTGTTAATGTCGCCAAACCATAAATCCAGCGTGATGGCGCCTTCAGCCAGCAGAAGGCGATGGCATCCTGCGAGAGGGAGTGGCCATTGCGCTCGCAGTTGTTCCGCATAGCAGGCCAATTCAGGTATGCTGGCATGGGCGGTCGCTAAATCTGCCAACTGAAACGGGTGTTTTTCAAAGCTGATGTAGTGCAATCGCTGGAGTTTAGCCGTGGGCTTGTGCTGTTTAAACTGAGTAAAATCACGCCATAATGTCATTAAATTCAATCCGGTACCGAAACCTGTTTCGGCAAAAATGCAGACTTCCCGTGGGTGGTCAGTAAAACGTTCGGGAAAACCATTCCCGTTGAGAAAAACGTGATGCGTTTCTTCCGAGCCGCCTTCATTGGAAAAATAGATATCACCAAACTGTTCCGATACAGGTGTACCCTGTTCATTCCAGCTTAGTATTGCAGTTTGGATTGGGCGTTGGTTCACGTTGGAAGACTCGTATCTCAAGGTGTGGAGCGATTCTAACTATGTGACCTGCCACGTGCAAATCGTAAAATTTTCTGGGTATATTACGCTGATCGGACTTGTTCGGCGTACAACTGTACGCTAAAGTGCGTTGCGAGATCACGAATGTAAAATTAGTGGAAGAGGTATTTAATGAAGCGTGCAGTCATTACTGGCTTGGGTATTGTCTCCAGCATTGGTAATAACCAGCAGGAAGTTCTGGCATCTTTGCGGGTAGGCCGCTCAGGCATTACTTTCTCCCCGGAATTTAAAGATGCAGGTATGCGCAGCCATGTGTGGGGCGATGTTAAGCTTGATACTGCCGGACTTATTGATCGCAAAGTGGCGCGTTTTATGAGTGACGCCTCTATTTATGCTTATCTTTCGATGGAGCAGGCGATTACTGATGCTGGCCTGACTGATGAGCAAGTTTCTAATTTCCGCAGTGGATTGGTGATCGGTTCTGGTGGCGGTTCGCCGCGCAATCAGGTCGCCGGTTCAGATGGTATGCGTGCTAAGGGCTTGCGAGGCGTTGGCCCGTATATGGTGACCAAAGCGATGGCATCTGGTGTGTCCGCTTGTTTGGCTACCCCGTTCAAAATCAAAGGAGTGAACTACTCCATCAGTTCTGCTTGTGCAACATCTGCTCACTGTATTGGCCACGCGCTGGAGCTGATCCAACTGGGTAAACAGGATGTGGTGTTTGCTGGTGGCGGTGAAGAACTGTGTTGGGAAATGTCCTGTGAATTTGACGCAATGGGCGCATTATCTACTAAATACAACGAAACCCCTGAGAAAGCTTCCCGCACTTACGATAAAGACCGTGACGGCTTCGTGATAGCAGGTGGTGGCGGTATGGTCGTGGTGGAAGAACTGGAGCATGCTCTGGCCCGTGGTGCACACATTTATGCTGAGATTGTGGGTTACGGTGCCACTTCTGATGGTGCTGACATGGTGGCTCCATCAGGTGAAGGTGCCGTCCGTTGCATGCGAATGGCAATGGAAGGTGTTGATACGCCGATCGATTACATGAACGTCCACGGGACTTCTACACCGGTAGGTGATGTGAAAGAACTAGGTGCCATACGTGAAGTGTTTGGCGATAACACCCCGGCTATCTCCTCTACCAAAGCGATGACCGGTCATTCACTGGGTGCTGCTGGTGTACATGAAGCCATCTTTAGCTTGCTGATGGTTGAGCACGGGTTTATTGCGCCGAGTATCAATATTGATAATCTGGATGAGCAAGCGGCAGGGATGAATATCATCACTGAGCCAACCGAACGCAAACTGACGACAGTTATGTCTAACAGTTTCGGTTTTGGCGGCACTAACGCTACATTGGTTATGCGTAAATATTAGAATTAATGTCAATCACAACTATTTCTGTTGATTGATGCCTGGCTGTTAAGGCTCATGAGAAATCATGGGCTTTTTTGTTTGCTTGTTGTCAGGCAGCAACGCCAGGTTCTTTGGGTATATACTATATCCAAAAAATTTCAAGATGCAGGAAGGCGGTATGCGAGCTAATCTCGATGAGCTTACATCGGTAAGTGATTCGGCTGATTGAGTGCAGCCAACACCCCTGCAATGTGAAGGGTGATGGGTATAAGTCTTTGCTTTTATCTACGGGGCAGTCACCTGCCGGAGAACAAAGTGAAAATTCTGGTCGATGAGAATATGCCGTATGCCGATGAGCTATTCCGGCGTTTAGGTCATGTACAGGCGGTAGCGGGGCGGCCGATTCCCCGTGATGCATTGACTGACGCAGATGCCCTGATGGTGCGCTCGGTGACCAATGTGGATGAGGCGTTGCTGCAAGGCACGTCAATTGGTTTCGTGGGTACGGCAACCGCAGGAACAGACCATGTGGATGATAATTGGCTGCGGCAACAGGGTATTGGTTTTTCTGCGGCTCCCGGCTGTAATGCCATTGCTGTGGTTGAATATGTTTTTTCTGCTTTGATGATGATGGCTGAGCGCGATGGCTTCCTGTTGCGCGACAAAACGGTTGGCATCGTCGGGGTCGGTAATGTTGGTTCGCGGTTGAATGCACGCTTACAAGCATTGGGAGTTCGCACGTTATTGTGCGATCCACCACGTGCGGATCGTGGTGATAACGAAACTTTCTGGCCTTTAGAAAAACTGGTGCGTGAAGCTGATGTGCTCACTTTCCATACTCCGCTGAATAAAACCGGCGTTTATCAAAGCCTGCACATGGCCGATGATGAATTGCTGGCCGCATTGCCAGATGGTTGTATCTTGATCAACGCCAGCCGTGGCGCGGTGGTGGATAACGCTGCACTGCTTTGCGCATTGGAAAAAGGTAAAAAACTTGGTGTGGTACTGGATGTCTGGGAGCCGGAACCGGAGCTATCGTTGCCGTTGCTAGCTCGTGTCGATATCGGTACGCCACATATTGCAGGTTATACGCTGGAGGGCAAGGCTCGCGGTACCACGCAGGTTTTTGAAGCCTTTAGCCAGTATTTGGGGCAACCGCAATCGGTGGAATTGACCTCGCTGTTGCCCCCACCTGAATTCAGCCAGTTGCGTCTCAACGGTGCGTTGGATGAAGGCAAATTAAAACGATTGATGCACTTGGTGTATGATGTGCGCCGCGATGATGCGCTATTGCGCCGTGTTGCTGGTATCCCCGGTGAGTTTGACCGGCTGCGTAAGCACTATCAAGAACGGCGCGAGTGGTCATCACTTTGCGTCCAGTGTGATGACTTCGCCAGTGCGGCGTTGTTGCAGACGTTAGGGTTTAGTACAAATACCCTTTGTATTTGAAGTTACAGGTGAGCTTGCTGCCTGGCTGTAACTCCAATGACTTTGGCTACTATGGCGTCATATCGAATTAATTCGTTAGTTTATTGATCATTCTGATATTTATATAACAAATTGTAATTTAATGAATAATTAGTGGAGAAAACCAACATGTCTGACGGCTGGAATATTGCTCTGTTAGGAGCAACGGGCGCAGTAGGTGAATCTTTGCTGGAACTGTTAAATGCGCGCCACTTCCCGGTTGGTGAACTGTATCCACTGGCCAGTGAGCGCAGTGCGGGTGCGACCGTGCGGTTTAACGGCAAAAGCCTGTTGGTTGAGCATGCCGCCGAGTTTGACTGGTCGCAGGCCCAGTTAGCCTTTTTTGTCGCGGGGCGCGAAGCCTCGCAGCAATATGCTGAAGAAGCGGCAAATACCGGTTGTCTGGTTATCGACAGCAGCGGTTTGTTTGCGATGGAGCCGGATGTGCCGTTGGTGGTACCCAGTGTAAATCCTCAAGTGCTGGCGGAGTACCGCAATCGCAATATTGTTGCAGTGGCCGATAGCCTGACCTGCCAATTATTGACGGCAATTAAACCGCTGACCGAGCAGGCCGGTTTGTCTCGTTTGCATGTTACTGCGCTGATTTCCGCCTCGGCACAGGGTAAAATCGCTGTGGATGACCTCGCGGGGCAAAGTGCTAAGTTATTGAATGGTATTCCTGTCGAGCCAGGTTTCTTCCCGAAACAACTGGCATTTAACGTCTTACCGTTGCTGGCGGATCAAGAGGGCAGTGTACGTGAAGAGCGCCGCCTGGTGGATCAGGTGCGTAAGGTATTGCAGGACGAAGGCTTGCCTGTCTCAGTGAGTTGCATTCAGTCACCGGTGTTTTATGGTCAGGCACAGGTAGTACATCTGGAAGCGTTACGCCCAATGTCTGCCGATGAAGCCCGTGGTGAATTGGAAAATTGTGAAGATATTCAGTTATCGGAAGAAGATGATTACCCGACTCAGGTCAGTGATGCCTCTGGCAGCGATGTGTTGAGTATCGGTTGTGTGCGCAATGACTACGGTATTCCAGAAATTTTGCAGTTCTGGTCAGTAGCTGACAACATTCGTTTTGGCGGTGCGTTGATGGCCATTGAAACGGCGGAGCGCCTGTTGCAGGAGCAACTATACTAATGTCCGAACTTGTGTTGACTCAGCAAGATACGTTAGTTCAGCAAGAAACGGTAGAGCCTGCCGGGCTGAAAATTGCGCTGGGTATTGAGTATGATGGTAGCTGCTATTTTGGCTGGCAACGGCAGTTGGATGTTGTCAGCGTGCAGGCTTGTCTGGAAGCGGCATTGTCGAAAGTGGCCAATGAACCTATTGGGGTTTTCTGTGCGGGCCGCACTGACACCGGTGTGCATGCCACCGGGCAGGTGGTGCATTTTGTTACCCGCGCAGCGCGTAAAGACGCCGCCTGGACAATGGGAGTGAATAGCCATTTGCCGCCAGATATTGCAGTGCGTTGGGTAAAAACCGTCGATCATGATTTCCACGCACGTTTTAGTGCTACCGCCCGGCGTTATCGTTACATTATTTTTAATCATCGCTACCGCCCGGCAGTATTGGTGCAAGGGGTGACCCATTGCCATATGCCACTGGATGCGGAAAAGATGGCGCAGGCCGCGCGGTGTTTATTGGGTGAACATGATTTTACCTCATTCCGCGCCGTACAGTGCCAGTCCCGCACGCCGTGGCGAAATTTAAAACAGGTGAAAATTACCCGACACGGTGCGTATATCGTGATAGATATCAAGGCTAACGCATTCGTTCATCATATGGTGCGCAATATCGTCGGCAGTTTGCTTGAAATTGGTATTGGAAATCAAGATGTTAGCTGGATGACCCAGTTGTTGGCGCTGAAAGATCGAACGCGCGCGGCGGCAACAGCGAAAGCGGAAGGGCTTTATTTAGTTTCTGTCGATTATCCTGAGTACTTTGGTTTACCTAATACGCCGATGGGGCCGCTGTTTTTGGCGGATGACTGAGTATATCAAATAATTTATAAAACAATTGAATGTACCAAATAATGAATTTGAGCTGCTGCAGACTTTGGGTTAAGAGGTACCTAAGGAAGTTCAGCTAATCTCACTGTTCTGGTGAGAGGTTTAGTACGTTAACTATTTGAGAATATTTATGGAATTTATACGTTTCGTGATCGATTTTATACTGCATATTGATGTCCATTTGGCTGAGTTGGTGGCGCAATATGGGGTCTGGGTTTATGCCATTTTATTCCTGATTATATTCTGTGAGACTGGGTTAGTGGTAACACCGTTCCTGCCCGGGGATTCATTATTGTTTGTGGCAGGTGCGCTGGCATCATTGCCATCGAATGATATCAATGTGCACGTGATGGTTGTGTTGATGGTGGTTGCTGCTATATGCGGTGATGCCATTAACTACACCATTGGCCGGATTTTCGGTGAAAAGCTGTTTAGTAATCCGAATTCCAGGATTTTTCGCCGCCACTATCTTGATAAAACGCATCACTTTTACGAAAAACACGGTGGTAAAGCGATTATTCTCGCGCGTTTTGTCCCGATTATCCGGACATTTGCCCCCTTCGTCGCCGGGATGGGTAAGATGTCTTACCGCCATTTTGCCGCCTATAACGTAATTGGCGCGTTGGTATGGGTACTGTTATTTACCTATGCTGGCTACTGGTTTGGTAACATGCCTTTTGTTCAGGCTAATCTGAAATTGCTGATTGTCGCTATTATTGTGGTGTCAATTTTGCCTGGTGTCTTTGAGGTTTGGCGGCATCGGCGGGCAGCAGCACGTCAGAAAAATCAGTAAAAACGTTACCTAAGCTGCGGGTTCGGCCAGTTTTTTATCTACACTGTCGATCCAATATGGTTTAATGAGTAGTATTTATGGTCTGTTCCTGTCGACAATCTTGGTCTCGGTGCCTTAGTGACGCTTTACTGGCGCGCATCTCAGGCACTTTTTATTGGGGTGTTTTCAGGGAGATGGTTAAAGCATGAACAGCGGACTGGCATCAGTCAGGTTCAAACAGAAAGGTCATCGATGAGCTGGATTGAACGAATTCTCAACAAAAGCAACATCACACAAACCCGTAAAGCGAGTATTCCTGAAGGGGTGTGGACAAAATGCGATAGCTGTGAGCAGGTACTTTACCGTGCTGAGTTGGAGCGTAATCTGGAGGTTTGTCCTAAGTGTGATCACCATATGCGTATGTCAGCCCGCGCACGGCTACAGATGCTGCTGGATGAAAGAAGTGAAGTTGAATTGGGTAGCGAACTTGAGCCAAAGGATCTACTGAAATTTAAGGATTCCAAAAAGTATAAAGATCGCCTCGTGGCTGCACAAAAAGCGACGGAGGAGAAAGATGCCCTGGTGGCAATGAAAGGCACTTTATATGGCATGCCGATTGTTGCTGCGTCATTTGAATTTGCCTTTATGGGCGGGTCAATGGCGTCAGTGGTGGGGGCTCGCTTTGTTCGCGCGGTCGAGCAGGCACTGGAAGACAATTGTCCATTGATCTGTTTCTCTTCCAGTGGCGGCGCGCGTATGCAAGAAGCACTGATGTCATTAATGCAGATGGCAAAAACCAGTGCGGCGCTGGCTAAAATGCAAGAACGCGGGTTGCCGTATATTTCCGTGTTAACCGATCCGACTATGGGGGGGGTTTCTGCCAGTTTGGCCATGTTGGGTGATATCAATATTGCGGAACCAAAGGCATTGATCGGTTTTGCTGGCCCGCGAGTTATTGAGCAAACCGTACGGGAAAAACTGCCGCCGGGCTTCCAGCGCAGTGAATTTTTGATTGAAAAAGGTGCGATCGACATGATCGTTCGTCGCCCGGTTATGCGTCAGACTTTGGCAAGCATTTTGTCTAAATTGACTCATCAGCCGCAGCCAAGTGTGGTTGCAGTCAACGCTGATGCTGTTACGACTGGCAATCCAGGTGATGCCTGATTAATCTGTCGGGCATCACCCGGCATAAGGTACTGCCCGGAGTATTAGGCTGGTCTTAGCTTTGTCGTTTTAAATTAGAAAATATAAAAATCGGTGGAGGGACGCATGCTCAATCATCAAATTCCCCAAGCCACGTCGCCTTTGGCCGCGTGGCTTGACTATCTTGAACATTTGCATTCTCAGCCCATAGACCTGGGTCTGGAACGTGTTAAACAGGTTGCGGAATATCTTGACCTGCTTAAACCCGCCCCGAAGGTATTTACCATTGCTGGCACCAATGGCAAAGGCACCACTTGCCGTACGCTGGAATGCATTCTGCTCGCTGCTGGCCTGCGAGTCGGTGTTTACAGCTCACCTCATCTTTTGCGTTATGCCGAGCGAGTTCGTATTCAGGGGCAAGAATTATCTGACGCGGAACATAGCCGCTCTTTTGCCCAAATAGACGCCGGTCGTACCGGTATCTCCCTGACTTACTTCGAATTTGGCACTTTATCGGCGCTGCAATTATTTAAGCAGGCTAATCTTGATGTGGTGATCCTTGAGGTGGGGCTGGGTGGGCGGTTGGATGCGATCAATATTGTTGATTCTGATGTGGCCGCTGTTACCAGTATCGCAATAGATCATACTGATTGGCTGGGGTGCGATCGTGAGAGCATTGGTCGCGAGAAAGCCGGCGTGTTCCGTGCGGGTAAGCCTGCTGTGGTGGGCGAGGCAGATATGCCGCAGTCGGTTGCTGATGTGGCCTATAATCTGGGTGCACAATTGTATCGCCGCGATGATGCGTGGTGCTTTAGCCAACAGGATAAAAACTGGGGCTGGCAGTGTGGTGACCATCAATGGGCTAATCTGCCATTACCCAATGTGCCGTTAGCCAATGCGGCGACCGCACTGGCAGTCCTGTATTACTCCGGCTTGCCATGCAGTGAAGAGGCTGTTCGGCAAGGGCTGTTGGCAGCGAGTTTGCCAGGGCGTTTTCAGATTGTCAGCGAGCAACCTTTGTTGATTCTGGATGTAGCTCATAACCCTCATGCCGCCCGCTATCTAACCGACCGGCTGGCTCAATTACCAAAACAGGGTAAAGTGTTTGCTGTCATCGGGATGTTATCGGATAAAGACATTGCTGGCACGCTGGCGTGTCTATCTGAGCAGGTCGATGAGTGGTACTGCGCGCCTCTGGAAGAGCCGCGTGGGGCGACTGCGCAGCAGCTAGCCGAGCACCTGACGGTATGCCGTCAGTTTAGCGATGTAGAAACTGCCTGGCGTCAGGCCATGCAGGATGCAGAACCACAGGATGTGGTTATTGCTTGTGGCTCTTTCTATACTGTCGCCCATGTGATGGCGGCAATGAATCTGTAATAGCGTGGAATTTATAAAACCATTGAATTTATAAAAAAATTGAATGAATAAACGCGGGGAGTGCGAGTGGCAAGTAAGTTCCAGAATCGCTTAATCGGAACCATTATTCTGGTGGCCTTGGGTGTGATTGTGCTGCCGGGGTTGTTGGATGGCAAAAAAAAGCATTATGAGGATGAGTTTGCAGCTATTCCATTGGTGCCAAAGCCGGGTGATAGTCATGAAATTGATGCCGTTCCACCGGTCAGCCAGCCTTTGCCTATTGCTCCACCGGCTGGGGCTGCACAAGCCATTGAGCCATTGAAAGATAATTCGGGTTCTCAGGCGGCGAATGATGCCGGTAATCTACCTGCTGAGCCGACTGTCGTGGCGCCATTGCCGATGCAAAGTAAGCCGGTTGAGGTGAAGCCTGCGGAGAAGGAGCCGATCGACGTTAAGTCGACTCCGGTCGTGAAAAAAACGCAGGAAGTAAAATCTAAATCTGAGGTTAAACCAGAAACTCAGCCAGAAATTAAACCGTCAGCGCAAGAAAAATCACCAATAGGGCTGGCGTATGTGGTCCAACTGGGTGCGTTGAAAAACGCGGCTAAAGTGAATGAGATTGTGGCAACGTTGCGCCTGTCGGGTCATCGGGCGTTTACTGTCCCTGCAGCACCGGTTCAGGGCCAGATAACCCGTGTATTTGTCGGGCCGGATGCGTCAAAACAGAAACTGCAATCCGCTTTGCCAGAACTTAACTCATTAAGTGGCCTTAATGGGCAGGTAAAGCCTTACGGTACCGCGCGTTAAAGTCTGCTCATCGCATGAGATACCCCCAGTACATGGGGTTTTAATGCCAGTTTGTGCGGCGATTATTATTTTAAAGTTGCCGTACTTTAATTTTTCGCAGGGTCGGAAAAGCCCTACGCAAACGTTTTCTTTTTCTGTTAGAATTCGCCGCGAACAGGATGCAGCGGTGATTTCGTTATTGGAATAGCCATGGTTTGGATTGATTACGTCATAATAGGGATTATCGGATTTTCTGCATTAGTCAGCTTGATCCGAGGTTTTGTCCGTGAAGCATTGTCACTTGTAACATGGGGATGTGCGTTTTTTGTTGCCAGCCATTTCTACACTTATCTTGCTGCTTACTTCACTCGCTTTGAAGATGAAGTCGTTCGTAACGGAATTGCCATAGGTATTTTGTTCATCGCGACATTGATCGTCGGGGCGATTGTTAACTATGTGATTGGTTCGCTGGTGGAACGCACTGGGTTATCAGGAACTGACAGGGTGCTGGGTGTCTGTTTTGGAGCACTGCGTGGTGTACTGATCGTTTCTGCCATGTTGTTCTTTCTGGACACGTTTACCGGTTTCTCACACAGTGCTGACTGGAAGCAGTCACAATTGATCCCGCAGTTCAGTTATATCATCAGGTGGTTCTTTGACTACCTGCAGAGCACGTCGAGTTTCTTGCCGAATCAATTACCGATTCGGAGCGACTTATGAGGAAAAGACAACATGTGCGGTATTGTCGGTATAGCCGGTTTTACACCGGTAAACCAGTCGATTTATGATGCGTTGATGGTGCTTCAGCACCGGGGCCAGGACGCTGCAGGCATCGTTACCATTGATGCCCATAATGGGTTCCGTTTGCGCAAAGCAAATGGCTTGGTGAAGGATGTATTTGAAACCCGGCATATGCTGCGCTTACAGGGGAATATGGGGATTGGGCATGTTCGTTACCCGACCGCAGGCAGTTCAAGTGCTTCTGAAGCTCAACCCTTCTATGTTAATTCACCGTTCGGCATTACCCTGGCGCATAACGGTAATCTGACCAACGCTCACCAACTGAGAAAAAAACTATTTGAAGTTTCTCGTCGTCATGTGAATACCACGTCTGACTCGGAAATTTTACTGAATATTTTTGCCAGTGAACTCGATCGGTTCCAGCATTACCCGCTGGAACCCGACAACATCTTTGCGGCAGTTGCTACAATGCATCAATCGATTCGTGGTGCCTATGCGTGTGTCGCGATGATTATCGGTCACGGCATGGTTGCTTTCCGCGATCCTAACGGCATCCGTCCGTTGGTTATCGGTAAACGTACACTGGCGGATGGCCGCAATGAGTATATGGTGGCATCTGAAAGTGTGGCACTGGATACCTTGGGCTTTGAGTTCCTGCGCGATGTGTCACCTGGTGAAGCGGTGTATATCACCGCAAAAGGTCAGTTGTTAAGCTGTCAGTGCGCTGAAAACCCAAAATACAACCCGTGCTTGTTTGAATATGTCTATTTTGCCCGCCCGGATTCCTTTATCGATAAAATTTCTGTCTACAGTGCTCGCGTGCGCATGGGCCAGAAGTTGGGTGCCAAAATTGCCAAACAGTGGGAAGATTTAGATATTGATGTGATTATACCTATCCCAGAAACCTCCTGTGATATTGCATTGGAAATTGCCCGTATTTTAGATAAACCGTACCGCCAGGGCTTTGTGAAAAACCGCTATGTTGGCCGTACTTTCATCATGCCGGGTCAACAAGAACGGCGTAAGTCTGTTCGCCGTAAACTGAATGCTAACCGTGCTGAATTCCGTGGCAAGAACGTGCTGTTAGTGGATGACTCTATCGTGCGCGGCACAACATCAGAACAGATCGTTGAAATGGCGCGTGAGGCAGGAGCGAAAAAAGTCTATTTTGCCTCTGCTGCACCGGAAATCCGTTTCCCGAATGTATACGGTATCGATATGCCAAGTGCTAATGAATTGATTGCACATGGACGTGAAGTGGATGAGATCTGTAAGTTGATTGGGGCTGATGAGTTAATTTTCCAGGATCTTCGCCACCTTATCGAGGCGGTACGCGAAGATAACCCAGAAATTACACAGTTCGAGTGCTCAGTCTTTGATGGTATTTACGTCACTAAAGATGTAGATCAGTGTTATCTGGAATATCTTGAGTTGTTACGTAACGATGATGTGCAGGCGTTACGTAATCATAATGAAGCAGAGAATTTGGAGATGCATAACGAGGGCTGATAATCCAGGTTGCGCCAATTTATGCAAAGGTAACCTGCAGCCATAACGGAAAAACAGACTGTAAATCAAAAAGGTGTAACCGGCGTTCAGACGAGGTGCACCTTTTTTGCTGTAAGATACGGGGAGCATGACTTGCTAATCTGTACCGAATGCGGCAGAGTCTGCCGATATTCCTTTATATTGTGCTTTATTTAAAGGGGCAATGTCAGTGCGAGGCAGTTTTCCATGAAACGACTTATTATCGGCATCAGTGGTGCCAGCGGATCCCTTTATGGTGTGCGGTTATTACAGGTGTTGCAACAGGTCGAGGGCGTGGAAACGCATCTGATTCTGAGTAATGCTGCACGTCAAACACTGGCACTGGAAACCGAGTTCAGTGTTAAAGATGTGCAGGTATTGGCTGATGTGGTTCATGATTCACGTGATATTGCTGCCTGTATATCCTCTGGTTCATTCAAGACCTACGGCATGGTCATTTTGCCCTGTTCAATCAAAACATTATCGGGCATTGTGCACAGCTATACCGACAATTTATTAACCCGAGCTGCTGATGTGATACTCAAAGAGCGCCGCCCACTTATACTTTGTGTGCGTGAAACTCCGCTGCATCTGGGTCATTTACGCCTTATGGTTCAGGCCGTTGAACTCGGTGCCGTCATTATACCACCCATGCCTGCGTTCTATCATCAACCGAAAACCATTCATGATATTGTTGATCAGACAGTCAATCGTATCGTCGATCAATTCGATATCGAACTTCCTAAAGATCTATTCATTCGTTGGCAAGGCCCTAATTAATGACAGGATCA
>JBEGTQ010000008.1:0-5219 GCA_041179305.1 Pseudomonadota bacterium
GAAAAAGCTATGAAGGTCATTATTGATTATTAAACTGTGTCAGAGAGGGAGTGTTAGAAATTACACACCGAGAGCGCTCATCATTCTGTGTCACGCTAAACAATCGCTACAACGTGATCACTTTATCGAGGCGGCCTTCAACATAAATCGCCAACTGGGGCAATGTCAAATTCCAGCTCTGGATCGGCATTGTCCATTTTTCTTGCGCGTTCATTTAACCCCAGATAAAGCAACTTCAACAGACTGTTTTCATTAGGGAATACGCCTTTGGTTTTCGTCAGTTTGCTGAACTGTCTGAACACCGATTCAATGGCATTCGTCGTGTAAATGACTTTACGGATCGCCGCCGGATACCGGAAATAATGCGACAGATTATCCCATTTCCTTCGCCACGACGGGAGCACCACCGGGTACTGTTGACCCCATTTCGCCCCAAGCTCATCCAGCGCCGTTTCTTCCGCCTCTTTTGATACCGCCCGATAACTGGCTTCAGATCAGCCATAAACGCCTTATGGTGCTTTGAGGCGACGTATTCTATCGAGTTACGGATCTGATGGATAACACAGAGCTGGACTTCGGTATCCGGAATAACTGATCCACTACAGTGCTGGCGGCATCTTGAAAAAGAGAATTATTTAAATCATCAAGTAGATGATTATAACTTTATAGTATGGATATTTATAAAGTTATTCCCTATTCCAATGATTAATGACTATCAATTCATACAAATCGCGGGTTGACTCATTTCTTCGTGGGCTGGACAATTCCCCACCCTTAGCCTTGGGTGTTAACCGACGGACAAATATATGGATGCCTATTTATTACACTTACTAACGCAATCGCTGGCTTTCACGCTAGTTGTTGTCATGTTTGTGACTTTTTTTGAGTCGTTAGCGTTGGTGGGGGTATTGCTGCCTGGCACGGTGATAATGACCAGTGTCGGTGCGCTGATTGGCAGTGGAGAAGTGGGTTTCTATTCGGCCTGGGCTGCCGCTACGGTCGGTTGCTTACTGGGGGATTGGGTATCGTACTTCATTGGTCGCCACTTCAAAGAACCACTGCACCGTTGGTCTTTTCTGAAAAAACATAAATCGATGCTGGATAAAACCGAGCATGCGCTGCATAACCACAGTATGGCCACCGTGCTGCTGGGGCGCTTTATTGGCCCGACGCGACCCATCGTGCCGATGGTTGCAGGGATGTTGAACCTGCCGCCGGCCAAATTTGCATTGCCCAATGTGATTGGTTGTCTAATATGGCCACCGCTCTATTTCTTTCCTGGCATACTGGCGGGCGTTGCTATCGATATTCCGCCGAGCGCCAATAGCTATATGTTTAAATGGTTGTTATTCGTTGTGGTGATGCTGATTTGGCTGGCATTGTGGCTGACATGGCGCTGGTGGCGTTTTGGTAAGCTCCGCCCAGATCGCCTGAGCCAATGGCTGCCATTGCCCCGCCTGCGCTGGGTAACGGTGGTGGCTGTTTTGGTTGCGATTGCCAGTTTTGTCTGGCTACACGTGCAACCTATCATGCCAGTTTATCGCCATTTGTTATGGAAGGTGCTCGCTGGGTAGCAATACCCAGCACGCTGGCTTCAGGGGCGCTGCCACTGACCAGTGCTTGTGTCGGGCCGTCGTAGTAAATACGTCCATCAACAACTAACAACGTTCGATCCGCGATGCGGGCGGCATCATCCAGATGGTGTGACACCATTAATAGCGTCAGTTGGCGATTGCCACAAATTTTACCGACCAATTGCAGCATTTCATTGCGTAACGCAGGATCGAGCGCGGAAAACGGCTCATCCAGTAGCAGGATCGGCTGGCTACGCACCAGACAGCGTGCTAATGCTGCCCGCTGGCGTTGGCCACCGGAAAGCTGCGCCGGTAGCCGCTTAAGGCAGTCTGCCAATCCAACTTGCTGGGCAATCTGGTGCAACAGCAACTTTTGCGCAGGGTTGAGCTTCAGCCCTGGATGTAAACCCAGCCCGATATTTTGTTCTACGGTTAGATGTGAGAACAGGTTGTTCTCCTGAAACAGCATCGATACTGGCCGCTCAGCAGGGGCTGTTGCCGTGTGATCCTCATTATTCAGTAAGATACAGCCACTGGCAGGGGCGAGAAAACCCGCAATCAGGCTCAACAGTGTGCTTTTGCCCGCTCCACTTGGGCCAAGAATCGCGACCCGTTCACCGGCGTGAAGACACAAATCAAAACGCATCGGTAGGTGCTCGTATAAATAGGTGATTTTCTCAAGCGTTAGCATGGCGGCCCGGCAGTCGTTCAATAAGGGTAAATAACAGGAAACAGAGTAACAATAGCAGTAGAGCAGTGACTGCGCCGTCGTTGCTGCGGTAAGAACCTATCTGCTGGTACAAGTAAAACGGCAGCGTGCGCAAGTGCTCGTTGCCAAACAAGGCCACCACACCAAAATCACCAATCGATAACACGCAGGCAAAAGCCAACGCTTGCGCCAACTGGCGTTTTAGCGCGCGCAGTTCAATATAGCGCACACGGTGCCAGCCACGGATATCCAGTGATAAACACAGCAATGTGTAGCGCCCGGCCAGATCCCGCATCGGGTTCTCCAACACTTTTAGCGCGTAGGGCACAGCCATCAGGGCGTTAGTTAGGATCACCAGCCCGTAAGGGGATTGTGGCAACCCCAGCGTATCATTTAGCAGCAGGAAGAAACCGGTTGCCAGTACAATGCCTGGCATCGCCAGAATCACCATCCCACTGGCTTCCAGCACCTGCCCATAAGCCACTTGCTGGCGTAATTTCAGCTCACGGCTGCTCCACAACAGCATCATGGTTAAGGTGACACACAGTAATCCTGCACCGATGGCGATGATTAATGAGGTAAAGAAAGCCTGCCACAGCGCGGGTTGCTGCAACACGGTGAGTATCGCCTGATTGCTGCCATCAATAACAACCGCTAATAGTGGTGGTAATATCAATAGTAAAGCGGCACCAATTAACGCAGTATCGCTGATTCGCGACCACCGCGTGTCTTGCAAATTGCGCCAGAGTTGCCCGTGGGTATTGCCTACCGCCAGCATTGAGTTTAGCCGCTGGCTCAATACCACCAGGCCAAGGCAACAACCTAATTGGATCACAGCCAGCAATGCTGCGCGGCTCAGGTCGAAGTCATAACTGAGTGCCTGATAGATGGCCAGTTCGATGGTGGTGGCTTGCGGCCCGCCACCCAGAGATAGCACGGTGGCAAAGCTGGCAAAACAGAGCATGAAAATCAGCGCGGCGCTGGGCAGGATTTGACGGCGCAGATAAGGCCACTCGACCCAGCGAAAGCGTTGCCAACCGTTCATACCCAGTTGTGCGGCTAACTGGCGTTGTTCAACCGCAATGCTTTCCAGTGACTGCAACAGCAAGCGTGCCGCCAGCGGCAGGTTAAAGAAGGTATGTGCCAGCAAAATGCCTTGTAAACCGTAAGGTGAGAAGTGGTAATTCACTCCCAGCCAGTCAAACAGTTGTGCCAGCCAGCCCTGACGGCCATAGACAGTCAGGATGCCGAACAGTGCGACCAAGACCGGTAACACTAAAGTCATCGCGCACAAGCGCAGCATCAATTGGCGGCCAGGGAAGCGGCGGCGATACAAGGCTCGCGCTAAGAAAATGGCGGGTATTATCGACAGCACGGTGGATAAAAACGCCTGCCAGAAGGTGAAACGAATCACATGCCACAGGTAGTTGTCATACCAGATGCTCTGCCAATCTGCGGCAGGCGCGTGATGCCAAATCGCACTAAACGCCAGTAGAGCGACACCGATGATAAGCCCTGCGGCCAGCAACCCTGACCACAACCACGGCGCGATTAGCGGCTGACGGCCGATTGCCATGCCTGAATCCATTTGCCACGATTATCATCCACGTCTTTAGCATCAAACTGTAATGCTTTTTGTGGCACGGTAAGGGTCTCAAACCCAGCAGGTAAATCCATTTTGATTACGGGATACATCCAGTTACCGGTTGGAATAGCGCGTTGGAAGGCCGGTGTCACAATAAACTGCATAAAGCGCTGTGCCAGTTTCGGTTGTTTGCTGGAAGCAACCTGACCGGCGACCTCTATTTGCAGGTAATGTCCTTCACTGAAATCAGCCGCCGCATAGTTGCTTTTCTTCTCTTCAATTAGATGGTAGGCCACAGAACTGGTGTAACTCAGCACCAAATCCCCTTCACCTTTGAGAAATAAACCATAAGCCTCGCTCCAACCTTTGGTGACGGTGACTGTTTTTTTCGCCAGTTGCTGCCATGCCTGCGGTGCTTTATCGCCATACACTTTCTGCATCCACAACATTAAACCGAGGCCCGGCGTACTGGTGCGTGGGTCCTGATAAATCACTTTCCACGGCTCTTTGCTGCTGATCAGCTCTTGCAGACTTTTCGGCGGATTTTTCAGCTTATCTTTGTCATACACAAAGGCGAAATAGCCATAATCGTAAGGGATAAACGTTTTGTTGTGCCACTTTTCAGGCAGAGCGAGATTACTGGTATCCACCTGGCTTGGCACGAATAATCCCGTTTGCTCTGCTGCCTGTACCAGATTGTTATCCAGCCCTAAAATCACATCGGCCTGGCTACTTTTGCCCTCCATCCGCAGACGGTTGAGCAGTGAAACGCCATCTGCCAGCGCCACAAATTTCAACTGACAATCGCATTCCGCTTCAAACGCTTTTTTGATTGCAGGTCCTGGGCCCCAGTCGGCAGCAAAGGAATCATAAGTATAAACCGTCAGCGTTGGTTTATCAGCAGCCACCGCAGCCACAGACATCAGGCACAAGCAGGGAATAATAGCTTTAAACACTTTGCACTCCTTAACAATAAGGTGGCAAAGGTATCTGAGGCGCTAAATAACATCAGTATCGTGATAATACGGTGTTATCTTTCTCAAATCCCTTCGCCGGTATTAACCGGATCAGGTTCGACGGGTTTGCTCTCAGCAAAATTGACGGTTTACCGCAATTTAGCACCCCGTTGAGGCGAGGCCATTGTAGAGATTAATTCGAGCCGGTGAAAGGGCATTGAAGCAGTTTTGATGATGAAGGTTGATGTGAAGTATCCGTTTGGCGAGCAAACGGCTGCCGTTAAAAAACAGGGGCAGGAAGAACTCGATCAGGCCGGCTATCAGAATATCGTCCAATCGCCCCGATTTTGCAGGTCGGTCAGCACCGACAGCCAGAAGTTAGCCCCTTCCTTTGC
>JBEGTQ010000009.1:0-19034 GCA_041179305.1 Pseudomonadota bacterium
TGGGCAAAGGTCAGTGCCATGCCATCTTGCAATTGATCGCGGAAGCCGTACGCGCCACTGGCCTGGTAGAAAGCAGAGCGCGCCCAGACACGGCATGCCAGCGTCTGGTAGAGCAGCCAGCCATTAAGCATGATATCCATCTGCCGATCCGGCGTTTTCACCTGAATGGTTTCCAACAGGTTGCGCCAGTAATCGGTAACTTCAGTCAAGACCGCATCCAAATCTGTGGCACGATAGCGCGTAATGAGAGCCTGTGTTTCAGTGATAGTGGCGCATTGGCCGATAAACCACACGACTTCCCGTTGCTCGCCAGCTGCCAGTTCTACTGTCTGTTGCAATGCACTGCATGGATCAAACCCGGCGCCGGTTACCCCAGATAACGGGACTTCACTCAGCAGTGATGCGGGGTTGCTCGTGTTACCATAGTGGCCAAGGAACTCACTGCGATCCGCAGTCCAGTGGCTTTGCTGCCCATTTAAATCGGCAAACGAGATCCGGCCTGGGAAAGCCGTGCTCCACGGATTACGGGCCAGCATTGCCCCTGTTGAATCATCGATTTCTGTGATAATAAACGGCCCAGTTGCGCCACGGGAGGTAGCCAGAACCCACTCGGCATAGGCGGTGACAGAGATACGCCGTGGCCTATCCGACCTATTGTGCAATGTCAGGCGGGATATTTTGATGGGATCAGTCAGCGGTACATATTGCAACAGCGATAAGCCGATACCGTTGGCTTGATGCTCAAACCGGCTGTAGCCGTGACCGTGGCGGGCAATATACGTACCGCCATCGCGGATCGGCTGTGCGGTAGCCCCCCACAGTTGGCCTGAGTCTTCATCGCGCAGATAGAAGCATTCACCACAGGGATCGATAACCGGATCGTTGAGCCACGGTGTTATTTGATTCTCACGGCTATTTTCAGCCCAGGTATAACCGCAGCCTTCGGCTGAAACCTGAAAACCAAAGGTCTGATTAGAAATAATATTTATCCACGGAGCCGGGGTGTTCTCCTCATTATTCAGGCAGATAACATATTCTTTCCCCTGCTGACCAAAACCGCCAAGCCCATTAAAGAACTCCAGGTCAGTCGGTGATGGTAATACCGTTGTCGTAGGGATTTTGGCCGATTTAACCAAGGTAAACGGTACTTTTTTATCGGATGCCTGCGCCTTTTTATCTGGCGTGAACAACAGATGATTAAACTGATTGGCTAGCCGACCATCGTGGGCAGATAAGACAACGCGAGCGACCGACTGTAACAAGGCACGAGTATCAGCACTTATTAAATCGGCGCGCAAAGCATAGGCTGAACCTCGTCTTGGTTCATCACCCAAACATGGGCGTGATTGGCTGCTGCGTACCGCCGTTTCAATCGCAATTTGTAAATCCTGTACATAAGAAGACGCTCGCTCATTGATGATAACCAGATCAACCGCCAGACGTTTCATTCCCCAATATTCATGCGCCCGCAGTAGCTGCCGTACCTGCTCAATATCTTCAATATCATCAATGCATATTAATACGATAGGCAGGTCGCCAGATATTGATTGCAACCATAGCTCAGACTGTGCACCCGCACCACGCATAATCATTGCCGAAGGCGAACGGAAGCGGGCGTCAGCGTACAGGATAGGTGCGGCCAGTTGCTGAAAATCTGCCGCTTCATCTGCTTTGATTTCCAGATGGCGTAATTGCACTTGTGCTTGTGTCCAGGCCAGTGTTTTGGCTCGGTCATAAGCACTGCGATCGCGGTGTTTATCCACCATATCCAGCAACGCTTTTTTTGATGACGCAATTAGCGTCCAAAAAGAGACCGTCACCGTCTTCCCGGCCGGAACCAACAAGCTCTGACGTAGTGAGAATATCGGATCCAGCACCGTACCTGCGGTATTCGACAAATCCACTCCTACCTGCATGGCAGTAGAGTTTGCTACCCGGTTACCACGGCCAATAAATTTGGCGCGATCGGATTCATACTGCAATTCACGCACCGCCAGGCCATCAGCTACACAGAAATGTGCAGCCCAGACCTGAGGCTCTTGCGCGGTTCGTGGACGACGGGTGGCAATTAATGTGCCTAATTCCGACAGAAACTCAGTAACCACAAACATCTTGGCAAATGCCGGATGAGCGTTGTCTGTTGACGATGCGGTGAGTACCACCTCGGCATAAGAGGTCAGTTCAATCTCACGGGCGCGATGGCCGGTGTTGAGCAGTGAGATATGGCGTACTTCACCGTCATCTTCGCTGGATACCACAACATTCATGGTACTGGTCAGGGTGCCGTCGCGGCAGATAAATTCAGCATGATCCTCACCAAAAATTACCTCACGGTGTGCATTCTCACTGGCCGCTAATTGCGATCCTGCTGACCAACTGCGACCACTGCGTAAATCACGTAAGAAAATAAATGAGCCGTAATCATCACAAGTCGCATCTTCCCGCCAGCGGGTTACCGCTACGTCTAGCCAGCGGCTGTAACCGGCGCCGGCAGAGGTCAACATCACGGCATAGCGACCATTGGATAACAGATGAGTCACCGGTGCGCCGGTAACGGGCGACGGCAGGCGGCGCACCGCCGGTAGCGTACTGTTTGCATCAGCGGAAAGCATAACTTCTTCAGTGCGTGGATAAGCAATTGCTACATCGCGCGGCATCCGTTCCTGCAACAATAATTCACAAGCCTGAATCATCGGCTCATGATGGAAGCGATTACGCATCCTTCCCTGATGTAAGGTATTGGCAATGGCCACAATGGTCATACCCTGATGATGGGCCATATAGTTGCGCACAATCACTACCTGCTGATTTTCTGGCAAGCGTGAGCGGGTAAAATCCAGCGCCTCATAAAAGCCATAACACCCTAATCCGCCCATTTCGGCCAGCCGTTCATAATTTCGTACGGCGCCATGCGGATCAATCATCGTAGCCAACCCTGTGGCATAAGGTGCAATAACGGTATTTTCTGAAAGCCCACGTTTCAATCCCAGCCCCGGTACACCAAAGTTAGAGTATTGATAGGTAAACTCAATATCACGTGCACTATAAGCTGACTCAGAGATCCCCCACGGGATATTCAAGCTGCGTCCATAATCCTGTTGGCGTTCAACCACCAGTTGGTTGGTTTGCTCCAGCAAACTGCCCGTCGGGGCGCGCATCACCAGTGAGGGCATCAGATATTCAAACATTGAACCAGACCATGAAATCAGCGCTGCGCCGTGGCCAATTGGTATTGCTGCCCGCCCCAAACGGAACCAATGTTGAGTTGGAATATCACCTTTGGCAATGGCAAACAAGCTGGCAAGTCGGGCCTCGGAGGCCAGCAAGTCGTAGCAGCTCGGATCCAGGCGGTTATCCACCAGCGAATAACCGATAGACAGCAGTTTACGTTCCGCATCCAGCAAGAAAGCGAAGTCCATTGCCAATGCCATATGACGCGCTTCAGCGGCCAGTTTCAGCAATCGGCCATTGATCTGTTCTTGTATTTCTGCTGTCAGTTGCTGGTCATATTCATGTTCTGTGGCAGCCAGATTCAACGCCTCAATCCAATAGCTCAGATCAATAAATGCGTTATCTTCAATTGAGTGTGCAACGCCATGTATCAGCGCTGATGCTTTGACCAATAGCGGTTTTAGCGTTAGCGGTAACATTTCTGTATCACTCACGCCGTTTAAATCCATGCGAATTTTTTCTAACACCGCCCAGAGATTGCGCTTAAAATCTTTATTTCCGGCAGGTAGCAGCCGAAATGCCTCTTCTGCCAACAACAGATTATCCATCAACCCGTTGGCGCCGTTGGCCGCCAAGGGTTGTATCGCCCACGCCTCGCAAGTATTGGCCAGTACAATCAAATGTCCGGCGAGATTTCCACTGTCAACGGATGACACATAAGCCGGTTCCAGCGCGCGAAGATCCTGTGTATCGTACCAGTTAAAGAAATGCCCTTTGAAGCGTGCCAGCTTATTCATTGCCTCAAAGGTGGCTTCCAGCCGTAGCAATGTGCGATGGGTACCTGCCCAGCCAAAATCCCGTGCAACCACGGTCGAGAGAATATAAAGCCCAATATTGGTGGGCGATGTGCGATGTGCCACTACTGGTTTTGGATCTTCCTGAAAGTTATCCGGTGGCAGCAGATTCTCACCCGGTGTAACAAAAGTTTCGAAGAAGCGCCAGGTGCGACGGGCAATCAAGCGTAAGGCTGAAATATCGCCTATTGTCATTGAATGATGTTGAGCGAGCTGACAGGAACGGCTGACCCACAGTGCGATTGCCGGTGCAAATAACCACAACACCGCAAACGGCAGAATGAGCGGCCATGCCGGAGGAGAACCCCTTAAAGCAATGACGGCTATCAGTAATCCGAAGAGTGTGCCGCCGGCCATATGGCGATAAAACCCGAGTAACCCGGGGTGCGGTTTCTCTGCCGATTGGGCTGCGGTAGTCCATTCCAATAAATGGCGCCGGCTGATAAACAGACGAATCAGTGTGCGGACAATTGCATCCGTCATTTGCCAGGCGTGATCGGCCAGAAAAACCAATGAAAGCAGTGTTTGACTGCCCGCCCGTTTAGCGTCATCAAATAAGGCATGCAAATGGTTGTTGAGGCGAATATTCGGTGCAGGCCATAAAGAAAACAAAACGGGTAAATAAAATGGCATGGCAATCAACAAAATAACCAGCAGTACACCACACCACGTAGCGGGCATCGGTAAGATCCAACTGGTCGCCAACAGAAGCAGCATAAAGGGAGCAACCAATGAACGCCGCAAGTTATCGACCATTTTCCAGCGTCCCAGCAGCGGAACTGTTTTACTGTCTTTAGCGTTTTTGGCCACCCAGCTCAGTAATTGCCAGTCGCCACGAGCCCAACGATGTTGGCGTTTGCTCACAACATCATAACGGGCTGGTGACTCTTCAACCACTTCGATATCAGAGGCTAAGCCAGCACGCGCAAATATGCCCTCAAACAGATCGTGGCTGAGTAAAGTGTTCTCCGGCACCCTGCCGGCCATTGCTGCTTCAAATGCGTCGATATCATAAATTCCTTTGCCGGTATAAGAGCCTTCGCCAAACATATCCTGATAAACATCTGAAACGGCGGCAGCGTAAGGATCCATACCGCCAGGGCCTGAAAATACCCGTTGGTATAGTGATCCACTTTGCCCCACAGGTAATGCCAGCGTCACTCGAGGCTGAAGAATGCCATAACCATCAATAACCCGTTGTTTATCAGCACAAAAACGTGGCTGGTTAAGTGGATGTGCCATTTTCCCAATCAGACGAATAGCAGCATCTCGCGGAAGACGGGTATCCGCATCCAGCGTAATGACATATCGCACATTGACTGGCACCTGTGGTTCACCGACGGCAGTCGCGATAAAGGACGTATCTGTTGCCCCACGCAGCAAGCGATTTAACTCATGCAACTTACCCCGCTTACGCTCCCATCCCATCCATCGATTTTCGCTTTCATTAAACCTGCGCTGACGATACAACAGCAGAAAACGTGAGCCTGCCGGGCCAGAGCCATATTGTTGATTAAGTTGGGAAATAGCCTCAGCGGCAATGTCCAACAGCGGGCCATCACTCGGCAATACTTGCTGATCGGCATCAACGCCATCCAAAAGCAAAGCAAAGGTCAACGAACCACTCTCACCGGATAAATGATGAACCTCTAACCGCTCAATGTGCTCCAGTAGATCAGCTTTTCCGGTAAGTAGCGTGGGAACCACGACTAATGTGCGCAGCTCTTCCGGTACACCGTCGGTTAACGCCAGCCCGGGTAAAATTGTGGCACCAAAGCTCCTGGTGATCGTGCGGTTAACCAATGCGGTTGCCACCTCGCTTATCGATAAGAACCCGAACAGGGCAAATAAGACTAACCAGCCCGTCGCCAAACCGGGGAAGGACAGCAGCCATAAAGCCAATGCCAGTAAGCCGACAGTTACCAGCAGGATAGTGCCCATATAACCGCCAATTCCCAGACGAAGACTCAAACGGCTAAACCGTAAACTGACTGAAGGGCTGAATCTGAGCTGATTTTCCAATTCACGCCTTCCGGCACCAATTAGGTGGTAACCGGGATCGCCACAGCGCTCTACGTTTTCCGCTGCAACTGTTGCTGCGGCATGTTGCGCCGCCTGTAAGGCATGTTCAGTCACTTCCAGCTCAGTGAAAATCGATCCACGAGAGAGTTGCTCAATGGCGCTGCGATATAAATTACGGGTTTGAAAATCCATACGGGCAAAAGTGCTTTGTTGCCGCAGACGTTTATCCACCAGACTGACACTCTCAAACAAGCCAGCCCAGTCAATATCAGAGATAACCCGCATGCTGGTGATCACATTTCGCACCGAAACGTTAGATGTCCCCTGCCGTAACTGAGCTTGCTGTACCACCTCACTGACGGTCACTCCTTGTAGCTTCAGCCGGTCTTCCAGCCATCCGAGTGCCGGTGTGGTGTTAGGATCTTGATCTCGTAGACGTTTTGCGAGATGGGAAGCAAACGGCACAGAGAGCGGTTCACCCGATCGCATAATTTTGTCAGCTTCTAAAGCTAACAGATTGCCTGAGGCACATAGCAAGTGAGTCGCTAATAATTCGGCATCCATACGCGCTTTACGGCCCAGCATTATCTGATCCGCTAATCGACGTAAATTCTCAATGAGTACGATACGCAGGGTAATCGCCACTGCCCACAGCTCACCGATCGTAAGTGGTTGAACACGCTGGTAAGCCATTATAAAACGACACAATATTTCAGGATCAAGATGGCTGTCCGTATGTGCCACAAATGCCCAGGTAATACCAAATACCCGTGGATAACCGGCAAATGGTCCGTCCGCGAGTTTCGGTAACTGGCGGTAATAGCCCAGTGGCAAGTCATCACGGATCTCGCGGATCTGCTCTTCAACCAGATGATAATTATCCAGCAACCACTCCGCTGCGGGAACAACCGCTCGCCCCTTTTCCAGCTCCGCTGCACTGGCTCGATAC
Organism: Pseudomonadota bacterium; assembly: GCA_041179305.1. Taxonomy (GTDB): domain Bacteria; phylum Pseudomonadota; class Gammaproteobacteria; order Enterobacterales; family Enterobacteriaceae; genus Yersinia. Next base: position 6,997 of record JBEGTQ010000009.1, read on the forward strand.
GCTGCCAATAATGTGTTGGCGTTATCATTCAGGCGCGCATGCAAGGTAGAGACTTTGGGAGGCCGTGCTGTTACCGATTGTGCTCTGGCGAGGCTTTTGGCGTGCTGCTCTAACCGTTCGACACTGAAGAGTTCTTCTCTTACGGGTGTAGGATCGTGCCAGGGAACCGTTGTCTTGTGTGATCCAAGGATAGCCTTTAGTAATGATTTCATAGATAACCTTTCTGGCCGGGTATTCATACAGTCTTAGGACAATCTGCATAATAAAAATCAGGCATAGCTTGAGAAAAGCGCATCCAGACGAACCTCAAGTATGTTTCTTGAGCCGTGTGAACCGCATGATATTGAACAGAAAACGCCCTTGCAGGCTGAATGCTGACAACGCGCTGAGTGAAGGTGGAAGTAATAAGGGTGGTGCGCCACAGCGTTCAGTCAAGAATGAGGCGATTAAAAAGCTGAGGATATGTATAAACATACTACAGCAAAAAAGTTGAATAGTATTAAATATAGCCCAAGGAATAAATTATGGATCTGTGACATGGGATGACTAAGATCATGTATTCAACAGGGTGATTATCTTTAAAGTAAGTAATGTTAAGGTCTGTTCTGAAAACTTATATGATACGCTTGCTAACTATAATACTGATGATCACAAGATGGAATACCTGACCTGGTTTGCCAGAAAGGGGGATAAACTTACACTGTTTTTGATGTATCGTAAACTTTACACATCCGTAAAGCGTGCACTACTCTTAATTATCGGTATGATTTGCATCTACCGTGTAAAATCGGGTGATTATGTTGTTTAACTGGCCATCAATAGTGGTTGGTTTTTTTGATGCTGAAAATTTATCCTCAAAAGTTGATGCGAAAGGACGTTCAGGTAATGACACAAACTATCTTTATGGTAGGCGCGCGTGGTGCAGGTAAGACAACAATAGGGAAGGCGTTGGCACAGGCGTTGGGATATCGATTTATAGATACTGATTTATTTATGCAGCAAAGTGCGAAAATGACGGTTGCCGAGGTGGTTGTTCGTGAGGGGTGGGATGGTTTTCGTCTGCGCGAAAATATGGCATTACAGACCGTAACTGCACCCAAAACTGTTGTTGCTACTGGCGGTGGTGCGGTACTGGACCGAGAAAATCGTATATTCATGCGTAATCATGGCTTGGTTCTCTATCTGCGCGCGTCGGCCAATGTGTTGGCGGAGCGATTAGCCGAATATCCGGAAAATGCCCAGCGACCAAGCCTGACCGGTAAACCAATCGTTGAAGAAATGTTGGATGTATTGGCCAGTAGAGAGGCGTTATATCAGGAAGTGGCTCATCGTGTATTGGATGCCACTCAGTCGCCGATGCATGTCGTTGAGCTTATTTTGCAAATTATGGTTGATGAAACGGTGAAGTAGTTTTGTAATGGAATAATTAGATGATTTTTTGTGCTATTTGTAATATACCCATCGCCCTTCAAAATGACGGCTATATCAGTAGGAAAAAGCAATTTTTGGTACTAAATTGTGCATCTTATCCGCAAGTTTCATAACAATTCCGGCTATGATTCCATTTCGCTATAATAATCAGTGGCAAGGAGTTTACTGAGGCTCTAATATGAAAGCTCAATTTTGAATAATGCGCGGGTGCAAAACTATGCTGAAATTTAATGAGTATTTTACCGGGAAAGTGAAATCTATTGGTTTTGACAGTGACAGTATTGGGCCAGCTAGCATTGGGGTGATGGAGAAAGGTGAGTACACTTTCAGTACGGCGAAAGCGGAAGAAATAACCGTGATCACCGGCAGCTTAAAAGTACTGATTCCTGGCTCAGCAGGCTGGGAAATTTTCAGGCCAGGTGAAACTTTCTACATCCCTGCAGAAAGCGAATTTAACCTGCTAGTTGTTGAGACATCATCGTATTTGTGTAAGTATTTGAACTAATTGATATAGTATTAATTGGCGTACCGCCCTCTTACTAACGAAAGGGCGATATCTGTTTTCCGCTTAAGTTAGCGTTGAGTCTCGCCACCTAAAGCTTCAATCAGATTCTTAATCAAGGCGGCCAGTTCACCAGTCATCAGTATAAAATCGGCATCAAAGCGCTGAGCAAAGTCTTCCCGATCAATATCATCGTTCTGTTCACGCAGGGTGTCAGCGAACTTAAGGCGCTTGAGCGAGCCATCGTCAGACAGCACCAACCGAACGCGTTCTTGCCAGTCCAGCGCCAATTTGGTGACCAGCTTACCCGCTTCAATATGTACCGCGACTTCATCACTGAAAAGATCTTGTTTTTTACAGCGGATCACGCCGCCATCCTCCAGAATCGCTTTTAATTCGGCTTCATCCATCAGTGTAAAGCCGGCAGGTAGTTCTTTGCTACGTACCCACTTGGTCAAAGTCAGTTCAATAGGATGTTCTAATGTCAGCGGAGTTACTGGCAATGATCCTAAACTCTTACGCAGCAATGCCAACGTATCTTCAGCCCGTTTAGCACTTGCGGCATCAACCATAATCAGACCGTTAATCGTATCAATCCACAGGTAGGTTTGATTAAAGCGGCTGAAAGCACGAGGTAATAAACTGTGTAGCACTTCATCTTTCAATGCGTCTTTTTCAGTTTTTTTCAGCTTGCGATGCTGTTCACCTTCGAGGCGTTCAATTTTGGCCTGTAATTCTTGCTTAATCACCGGCGAAGGTAAGATTTTCTCTTCTTTTCGGGCACAAACCACGATATGCCCATTAACTGTATGAGTTAACGCGTCACTGCGTGAGCCTATTGGTGATACCCAACCTGTTTTTGTCATATCCTGACTGCCACACGGCGTAAAACAGAGGGCGCTTAACTGTTTCTCCAGTTCATCCGTAGACAGCGAAATTTCTCTGCTTAAACGGTAAATCATTAAATTCTTAAACCATAACATAGTGTTATCTCTGTTTCTGGCACGCCTGGAGCGCGCGAGTTAATCAAATGCAGGGCGGCATGATAGCGAACAGGCGCGAGTGTCCCTGGTAAAAAATAAGAAAAAAATAGTGTAAGTCTGTTCCTTAATTTGATTTCGTTTTCATCGAAATGCCATCAAACCCGTTACTATGTAAAATAGTAGACGGCAAAGATTGTGCCACAGCAGTGTATTGTCCACACTAAAAGGATAAGGTCTTTATACTCATTATTACGTTGATTGCCGAGTGCGTATACAGCAGAAAAATATTGGTGAACTTGGGATTGATAGATGAGAATATATGGCGCTAAAGGCTTTTAGCGGAAACAACGAATAATCCTGTCAATGAGGTGAGACGCGATGCGCATTGGTATAGATGTGGGTGGCACCAAAATAGAGGTTATCGCACTGGCCAACGACGGGCAGGAGCTTTTCCGCAAACGGATTGATACGCCCCGCCATGATTATCAGAAAACCTTACAAGCCATTGCAACGTTAGTTGCCGATGCGGAGCAAGTTACGCGGAAGCAGGGTAGTGTCGGCGTGGGTATTCCTGGCACACTCTCTCCTTTTACCGGCAAAGTAAAAAATGCCAATTCAGTATGGCTCAATGGCCAGATGATAAATAAGGATCTGTCAGGATTATTATCTCGTCCGGTACGGTTGGCAAATGATGCCAACTGCCTTGCGGTTTCCGAGGCTACAGATGGTGCTGGAGCGGGCAAACATCTGGTTTTTGCTGCCATTATCGGCACAGGTTGCGGGGCAGGTATTGCCATTGATGGTCGTGTGCATGCTGGCGGTAATGGTATTGCCGGTGAATGGGGGCATAACCTTTTACCGTGGCAGGATGATGAAGAACGGCAATATCAACAAGACGTTCCATGTTATTGCGGCAAAAGAGGGTGTATTGAGACGTTCGTGTCCGGTACGGGATTTACGACGGATTACTTTCGTATGAGTGGCAATCCATTAAAAGGTCACGAGATCATTGCATTGGTTGAGCAGGGTGATACGGTTGCTGAACGAGCAATGCACAATTATGAGCGGCGTTTTGCCAAGTCGTTGGCTCATGTAATTAACCTGTTTGATCCAGATGTGGTTGTGCTGGGTGGGGGAATGAGTAATGTTGATCGCTTATATCAAACACTACCAAAGTTAATCCGTCCGTGGGTATTTGGCGGCGAGTGTGAGACGCCAATTCGCAAAGCGTTGCACGGCGATTCTAGTGGAGTGCGTGGAGCTGCCTGGTTGTGGTCGAATCCTACTCTGCGTTCTTGACGAGCGCATTCAAAATTTGGTCTCACGTTAAAAACATTTGTAATAACGAACCAAAAGGCAATATTAAAAATTCTGTGTCATTCCGCTAAAGTAGCTTAAAAAAAGAAATGGTACATGGCTCAACCTTTCGATTGTGAAAAAACCTCAAAGCGCTTCGCTTTGGCCACACCTCGTTACCGCCACAGCCCCGTTGAACCGCAATTGGTGAAAATAACACCAAACCACGCTCTCCGACGAAATTGAGGGCTTATACATTTTCAGCGTCTCCAGCGCGCAGGTTTGTCCTTTCATTTGGCTCAATGCCATCCATTGTAAATAAAATACACCGAGAGAGCTGTAGCCAGAGCAATGTGGTTTACACGGTACCGGTTGTGACTCAGGAAGGGAAAAAGGTTTTAGGATGGTATTTATCTGAAAATAAAGGAGCTAACCAACGATAAGTGCTACTTAAGCTGGCTGGCTTGTGTAGCGGGTTCCACGGTTGTTATCATGCGCCACTTTTAATTAATCATCAGACTGTTTCTCTGATGCTGGAGGTTATGTGAAGTACGAATTACATAAAATGGATGGGCGTGCCCGTCGTGGTCGTCTGGTCTTTGAGCGTGGCGAGGTAGAAACCCCAGCATTTATGCCTGTTGGCACCTATGGTACGGTCAAAGGGATGACACCGGAAGAAGTAAAAAAAACCGGTGCGCAGATTTTATTAGGTAACACTTTCCACCTTTGGTTACGCCCAGGCCAGGAGATTATGAAGTTGCACGGTGACTTACATGATTTCATGCAGTGGCATGGCCCGATTTTGACCGACTCAGGTGGTTTCCAGGTCTTCAGTCTGGGGGCAATGCGCAAAATTAAAGAAGAAGGAGTTACGTTCCAAAACCCAATCAATGGCGATAAAGTGTTCCTCAGCCCAGAAAAATCGATGGAAATTCAGTACGATCTCGGTTCTGATATCGTGATGATTTTCGACGAATGTACGCCATACCCAGCGGACTGGGAATATGCCAAACGTTCGATGGAAATGTCATTGCGCTGGGCTGCTCGTAGCCGCCAACGCTTTGATGAGCTGAACAATAAAAATGCTTTATTCGGGATTATTCAAGGCGGTGTTTACGAAGATTTACGTGATGTGTCGGTAAAAGGGCTGGTAGATATCGGTTTTGATGGTTACGCTGTGGGCGGTCTGGCAGTAGGCGAACCAAAAGAAGATATGCACCGCATTCTGGAGCATGTCTGTCCGCAGATCCCAGCAGATAAACCACGTTACTTGATGGGCGTTGGGAAACCAGAGGATTTGGTGGAGGGTGTGCGTCGTGGTATTGACATGTTCGACTGTGTGATGCCAACCCGCAATGCCCGTAACGGCCATTTGTTTGTCACTGACGGCGTCGTCAAAATTCGTAATGCCAAGCATAAGAATAATACTGCAACATTGGATGAACATTGTGATTGCTACACTTGTCGCAATTATAGCAGTGCTTACTTGCATCATCTTGACCGTTGTAACGAAATACTGGGAGCCAGATTGAACACAATTCATAACCTGCGGTATTACCAGCGTTTAATGGCGGGTTTACGGCAGGCTATTGAAGAGGGTAAATTAGAACGCTTCGTTGAAGATTTCTATTGCCGAATAGGGAAACCTGTTCCACCATTAACTGCCTGATTTTAAAATTACTGCCTTTGACTACCCAAGAGATTTCAAGATGCAGGGAGGCAGTAAGCGAGAAACAAGTCGGTTTGGCGCCGATTTGAACAGTATTCATGCTAGCCTGTAGGGTGCGCCTCAAGGAGGTTCATTAATTCCGATGAGCTTACATAAGTAAGTAATTCGGGTAATGAGTGCGGCTAACACGCCGGCAGCTTGAAAGATGAAGGGTATATTTATAGATTGAACAGTTACGATTGAGCATTTCTGTTTTATCGCACTAATTTCACACTACTGATATTGATAACAATGAGGGAATTTTAATGAGTCTTTTCATTTCTGATGCAGTCGCATCCGCTGGAGCTCCGTCTCAAGGAAGCCCGTACTCCTTGGTGATTATGCTGGTGGTATTTGGTCTGATCTTCTACTTCATGATCTTGCGTCCACAACAAAAACGTACTAAAGAACACAAAAAACTGATGGACTCTATCGGTAAGGGTGATGAGGTGTTGACCACAGGCGGATTACTCGGTCGTGTTATTAAAGTTGCGGAAACAGGCTATATTGTTATCGCACTGAACGACACCACTGAAGTGATGATCAAACGTGACTTCGTTGCTGCCGTTTTACCGAAAGGTACAATGAAAGCCCTGTAATTTTTGATTTTCCCGAAGGGAATTGCCGTGTTAAACCGTTATCCTTTGTGGAAGTATCTGATGCTGGTCATGGTGATCATCGTCGGTCTGCTGTATGCACTTCCCAACCTTTATGGTGAGGATCCAGCCGTTCAAATCACTGGTGTGCGAGGAATCGCCGCCAGTGAAACAACGCTGATCCAAGTCCGTGACGTTTTAGAAAAAGAAAACATAGCGAGCAAGTCTATTGCGCTGGAAAATGGTGCAATTCTGGTTCGCTTTAGAGATCCTGATGTCCAACTGCGCGCCCGCGAGGCACTTATGGTTGAGATGGGGGAGAAGTATATCATCGCGCTAAACCTTGCTCCTGCAACACCAGCCTGGCTTGCTAAGTTGGGTGCAGAGCCGATGAAGCTGGGTCTTGATCTGCGTGGTGGTGTGCACTTCCTGATGGAAGTCGATATGGACACTGCGCTTGGCAAACTGCAAGAGCAGACAATGGATACTCTGCGTTCTGATTTACGTGCGAAAAATATCCCATATGCCACAGTGCGTAAGCTTGATAACTATGGCGTTGAAGTGCGTTTTCGCGACGACAAAACCCGCGATGACGCCATTAGTTACCTTTCCCCTCGCCACCGAGATTTGGTGATTGGTTCCAATGGTAGCAATAGCTTAAAAGCAGTGATGAGCGATGAGCGCATGCGTGAAGCGCGGGAATACGCGGTTCAACAAAATATTACGATTTTGCGTAATCGGGTTAACCAGCTTGGTGTAGCCGAACCATTGGTTCAGCGCCAGGGATCTGATCGTATCGTGGTGGAGTTACCGGGCATTCAGGATACCGCGCGTGCCAAAGAAATTCTTGGTGCAACGGCAACGCTGGAGTTTCGTCTGGTAAACAGTAATGTTGATGCCACGGCTGCTGCGTCTGGCCGTGTACCTGGTGATTCAGAAGTCAAAAATACTCGAGAGGGTCGGCCGGTTGTCCTGTACAAACGTGTCATTCTGACCGGTGATCATATTACAGATTCAACTTCCAGCACCGACGAATATAACCAGGCTCAGGTTAATATTTCGCTCGACAGTGCCGGTGGTTCTGCGATGTCTAATTTTACCAAAGACAATATTGGCAAGCCGATGGCGACTTTGTTCGTCGAATATAAAGACAGCGGTAAAAAAGATGCCAATGGCCGGGCGATTCTGGTTAAGCAGGAAGAAGTTATCAACGTGGCGACGATTCAATCGCGCTTGGGTAACAGTTTCCGTATTACTGGTATTGATAACCCTGCTGAAGCACGTCAGCTTTCCCTGTTATTGCGTGCGGGTGCGTTGATTGCCCCGATACAGATTGTGGAAGAGCGTACTATCGGGCCAACGTTGGGTTCTCAGAATATTTCCCAAGGTTTGGAAGCCTGCTTATGGGGTCTGGCAGTATCTATCCTATTTATGGTGGTTTACTACCGTAAGTTTGGTGTCATTGCCAGCACTGCATTGTTGGCTAACCTGGTGTTAATCGTGGGGGTGATGTCTCTGCTGCCGGGGGCGACATTAACCATGCCGGGTATTGCCGGTATCGTATTGACGCTCGCGATAGCAGTCGATGCTAACGTGTTGATTAATGAAAGAATAAAAGAAGAACACAGAAACGGGCGGACGATCCAACAAGCGATTCATGAAGGGTACAAAGGTGCCTTCTCCAGTATCGTCGATGCGAACGTAACGACGCTTATCACAGCGATTATTCTTTATGCTGTGGGTACTGGTTCAATTAAAGGCTTTGCTATTACAACCGCAATCGGCGTTGCAACGTCAATGTTTACGGCAATAGTCGGTACTCGTGCCATCGTCAACCTGCTTTACGGCGGCAAGCGCATTAACAAGCTGTCTATTTGAGGAGTACGTTTTGGCACAGGATTATACTGTTGAACAACTGAACTATGGCCGTAAAGTCTATGACTTTATGCGCTGGGATTATGTTGCTTTCGGCGTTTCGCTGCTGTTATTGATTGCGTCTATTGTGGTGATGTCCACAAAAGGGTTCAACTGGGGTCTGGATTTCACCGGTGGTACGGTGATTGAACTTAACCTGGAAAAACCAGCAGATCTCGACCAACTGCGTAACACGCTGGAAAAGTCGGGCTTTGAGTCGCCAATTCTACAAAATTTTGGCAGTACCCGCGATGTGATTATACGTATGCCACCTGCAACCGAGACTGCAGGGCAGGAACTGGGCAACAAAATCATATCTATTATCAATGAGTCAGTTGATAAGAATGCCTCGGTGAAACGTATTGAGTTCGTCGGGCCAAGTGTGGGCAGTGATTTAGCGCAAGCGGGTAGCATGGCGTTGTTGGTCGCGTTACTGTGTATTCTCATTTACGTCGGTTTCCGTTTTGAATGGCGTCTGGCGCTGGGGGCGGTTATTGCTCTGGCCCATGACGTCGTCATTACTTTGGGTATCTTGTCGTTGTTTCATATAGAGATAGATCTGACCATTGTGGCTTCATTGATGTCAGTTATCGGTTACTCACTTAATGACAGTATCGTGGTATCAGACCGTATTCGTGAGAATTTCCGCAAGATTCGGCGTGGTACGTCTTACGAAATCATGAACGTGTCTCTGACTCAGACGTTGAGCCGTACGATTATGACCTCTGCAACTACGCTGATGGTGGTATTGATGCTGTTTATCTTTGGTGGTGCGATGCTGAAAGGTTTCTCACTGACGATGCTGATCGGTGTTTCCATCGGTACTGTTTCATCCATTTACGTTGCATCTGCGTTGGCGTTGAAATTGGGTATGAGACGTGAACATATGTTGCAGCAGAAAGTTGAAAAAGAGGGTGCTGATCAGCCTTCAATCTTGCCTTAATGGTTGGTTGTAATCCATAGAAGTTAAGACTAACGCCCTGATACTGCTGGTGCCAGGGCTTTTTGTTTTTATATGAACTGATTTCTCATTGATGTGCTTAAGGTAAGCCTACCAATATTTTACCCCCTCCGTGTATTATCCTCAGCGTGTAAAATGGGTTGGCGTTGTGAACGGAATGATTAACGTCTTTTAAGTATTCGATAAACAGATGTTTTCGGATCGTTGCGTTGAGGTAAGTTGTTACATCCCCCCTTTGTTGTCCAGGCAGTTCGCGGTAAACTGTGCTCAAGTTTAGGTTCACTCACCAGGAAGCGCTATGCATTGTCCGTTTTGTGCCGCTGTTGACACCAAAGTGATTGACTCCCGTCTGGTGAGCGACGGCTCTCAAGTGCGTCGCCGCCGTCAGTGTTTAGACTGTAACGAACGCTTCACTACTTTTGAAGTGGCTGAGCTGGTTCTGCCAAGGGTCATTAAAAGTGATGAAGTGCGCGAACCTTTCAATGAAGAAAAATTGCGGCGTGGTATGCTGAAAGCATTAGAAAAACGCCCGGTTAGCTCTGATAATGTTGAAACAGCAATAAGCCATATCAAATCTCAGTTACGCGCCACCGGTGAACGTGAAGTGCCGACTAAAATGATCGGTAATCTGGTGATGGAAGCCCTTAAACGGCTGGATAAAGTAGCTTATATCCGCTTTGCTTCGGTTTATCGCAGTTTTGAAGATATTCGCGAGTTTGGCGAAGAAATTGCACGTTTGCAGGATTAGCCCGCGTCAAATTATCATTTACCTGTTGTCGCAAATATCTATTGCCACGAAAATCTATGAGTTGCGAAAAATAAGGTGCTACGGAAAATATAAGGAAAGCCATGCGATCCGATGAATTTTATATGGCTCGCGCTTTTGACCTGGCGCGGCTGGGGCGTTTCACGACATCGCCTAACCCCAACGTCGGCTGTGTTCTGGTGCGAGATGGTGAAATAGTCGGCGAGGGTTATCACCTGTGCGCTGGGGAGCCACATGCAGAAGTGCATGCGTTACGGATGGCGGGCGAGAAGGCTCGCGGAGCCACTGTCTATGTTACGCTAGAACCATGTAGTCACCACGGGCGTACACCACCTTGTAGCGATGCATTGGCTGCTGCGGGCGTGGCGCGTGTGGTTGCTGCCATGCAGGATCCTAACCCTCAGGTTGCTGGTCGTGGTCTGTATAAATTGAAGCAAGCCGGTATTGCTGTTGAGCATGGTTTGATGTTGGCGGAAGCCGAAGCCACTAATCTCGGTTTCCTGAAGCGGATGCGTACAGGGTTCCCATATCTGCAACTAAAAATGGCCACATCGCTGGATGGGCGCACCGCAATGGCCTCGGGCGAAAGCCAGTGGATTACCTCGCCACAGGCACGGCAAGATGTGCAGCGTTTTCGGGCTGAAAGCGCCGCCATTCTCAGCACCAGTGCCACGGTATTAGCTGATGATCCTTCACTTACTGTGCGTTGGTCAGAATTAGACGCTGATACTCAAGCGTTATATCCCCAAAATAGGTTACGCCAGCCTACCCGTATTATACTCGATAGCCATAATCGCGTGACACCACAGCACAAAGTGATACAGCAGGATGGCTCATGCTGGCTGGCACGTGTCGATGCCGATGACCAACCGTGGCCTGCCAATATTGAACAACTGTTGTTACCCCAGCACGGTAATGGTGTGGATTTGGTTTTATTGATGATGCAACTTGGCAAACGACAAATTAATTCAATTTGGGTTGAAGCTGGCCCACAACTGGCGGGTGCGTTGTTGCAGGCCGGTGTGGTTGATGAGTTAATTCTGTATATCGCACCAAAACTGCTGGGCAGTAATGCCCGTGGGTTATGCGAGTTAACGGGATTGACAAGCCTGGCGCAGGCTCCGGAGTTTGTATTCAGTGAGGTACGGCAGGTAGGCCCGGACTTGCGGTTGCGCTTAAAACCGAAGTATTAGCGGTATTTTCGGGCAAAAACTTCTGCAACTCAATGATAGTCTTGTTAGCCGTTTTATAAATGCCCAAAGGCAGGGCGTGAAAGAATATGATAGAATTCGCCCTCCACGGTGTATGAATCCATATTGAGGAAAGCTATGAACGTTATCGAAGGTGTTGTTACGACTCCTAATGCTCGCGTGGCGATTGCAATTGCGCGTTTTAACAACTTTATCAATGACAGTTTGCTGGACGGTGCGATTGATGCCTTAAAGCGCATTGGTCAGGTCTCTGATGACAATATCACTATTGTCTGGGTGCCGGGTGCTTATGAGTTGCCGTTGGTTGCAAATTTGTTAGCAAAAAAGAATTGTTATGATGCGGTGATTGCGCTGGGTACGATTATTCGTGGCGATACTGCTCACTTTGAGTATATTGCTGGCGCAGCGAGTTCTGGTTTGGCAAGTGTTGCTATGAACACTGATATCCCAGTGGCGTTTGGTGTGCTGACCACAGAAAGTGTTGAGCAGGCAATTGAGCGTGCCGGTACTAAAGCGGGTAATAAAGGTGCGGCAGTTGCCCTGGCCGCTCTCGAAATGATTAATGTAATCAAAGCTATTAAAGGCTGAATTTAGTTAAGGGGAATTCCGTGAAACCTGCTGCTCGTCGCCGCGCTCGTGAGTGCGCTGTTCAAGCGCTTTACTCTTGGCA
>JBEGTQ010000010.1:0-21498 GCA_041179305.1 Pseudomonadota bacterium
TGGCAACAGGATTATAACCTGAATCGTACACATGAAAGTCTGGGGCATCTTCCCCCGGAGACATACCGAAAACAGCTAGAAAACTCTAATCAGGACTGTCTCAGATAACGGGGAGTGGACAAGATCCTTTCGGTTCGCTATTATCATTTATGGAAAATAATGAAGAGCCGTGGGGTGTGAAAGATTGTGAATCACGCTTTAGGTATGCAAATAAAGCAACCCTTAAACTTTCCCAATTACCCGCTAATTTTGATATTGAAGGCCGATTAGATAACGAGTGTCCTGCTCTTTGGGCAGAATTTGCGTCAGACATACAAAAGCAAGATCGGGAAACTGAGGCGGAGAAGAAACGTGTGGCTATGATTCAGACCTGCTTATGGCCGGGTCAGGTGCATGCACTTTGCGAAAAATTTCCTCTGTTTGACAATGAAAAAAAATGTATCGGTACTGTTTATCATATGACAAAATTCAATTTTGTTTCTTCATATGACTTATTTAATAAAAAAATACCCTCTGTATTGGTAATGAAGCCACCTGTAAATGGTTTCACTAAAAAAGAACTTGAAGTGATATTTTTCTTGTTACAATCGTTCAACGCTAAAGAAATAGGGCAAAAATTAAATCTTTCTCACCGCACAATAGAAAATAAATTACAATTAATATACGGAAAGGCGAATGTAAATTCGCTAAACGCCTTTAGAGAATACGGCAAAGCCAAAGGTTTTGACCGATATGTTCCAGAATGGTTTATTAAAGCGGGCTGTACAATTATTTAGATCTTAGTAAGAAAGGTAATATTTCCAATGAGTAGAACATGTATTTTTCAATGAAGGCCCTGATGACTTTTTCATGCAGTTCAACAGGGCGTGAAAATCCGGGTTAACGTGCCAGACACGTAATCCGGATTTTCAACGTCAAACAGACTGGCAACGGGGCAATGAACGTTAATGCTGGCCATACGAAAATCTCAAAAGCCTGCATTATACATCAAATTCAACCAATTGGCGGCGTCACCGAACTTCTTCAGTGAACAGCTAGTTTGTCTGCCCACAACCGTTATTCAACCGTTACCGATTTTGCGAGATTGCGTGGCTGATCCACGTCCGTGCCTTTGATCAACGCAACATGGTAAGACAGTAACTGTAGCGGCACAGTGTAGAAGATAGGGGCAATAATCTCTTCCACATGCGGCAACTGAATAATTTTCATACCTTCGCTATCAGTGAAACCCGCATCTTGATCAGCAAACACATACAACAAACCACCACGGGCGCGCACTTCTTCAATATTGGATTTTAACTTTTCCAGCAGCTCATTATTCGGCGCGACCACGATGACTGGCATATCTGCATCAATCAATGCCAACGGTCCGTGCTTCAACTCACCTGCCGCATACGCTTCAGCATGAATATAAGATATTTCTTTCAGCTTAAGTGCACCTTCCATCGCGATCGGGTATTGATCACCACGGCCAAGGAACAAAGCATTGTGTTTATCAGAGAAACCTTCAGCCAGCGCTTCAATGATTTTATCAAGCGACAGCATCTGCTCAATACGCGCAGGCAGCGCCTGTAAAGCATGAACAATATTCTGTTCCAGGTTGGCATCAACACCTTTTAGCTTACCAATCCGCCCCACCAGCATCAGTAAAACCGCCAGTTGAGTGGTAAAAGCTTTAGTTGAAGCTACACCAATCTCGGTACCGGCTTTCGTCATCAGCGCTAAATCTGATTCACGTACTAACGAGGAGCTGGCGACGTTACAAATGGCCAGCGACCCCAAATACCCCAACTCTTTCGATAAACGTAAAGCAGCCAGGGTATCGGCAGTTTCACCCGATTGAGACAGTGTTATCAGCAGACTATTTGGGCGCACAGCAGATTTGCGATAGCGGAATTCAGAGGCGATTTCAACGTCACAAGGCACGCCCGCCAATGACTCAAACCAGTAGCGTGAAACCATGCCTGAGTTATAAGACGTACCACAAGCAATGATTTGAATATGTTGCACATTCGCCAGCAAGACATCGGCTTTAGGGCCAAGTTCGGACAGGTCAATCGCACCGTGGTTTAAGCGCCCTTCCAATGTATTCTTAATCGCCATTGGCTGCTCATAAATCTCTTTTTGCATGTAATGGCGGTAAACCCCTTTATCACCGGCATCATATTGCACCTGAGACTCAATTTCAGGGCGCTCAATAGCATTACCCTGTTTATCAAAAATAGAGATGCTGCGACGATTCACTTCAACCACATCACCTTCTTCCAGGAAGATAAAACGGCGAGTTACAGGCAGCAGAGCCAATTGGTCAGAAGCGATAAAGTTTTCACCTACACCACAACCAATCACCAGCGGGCTACCAGAACGCGCGGCTATCAGGCGACTTGGGTCACGGCTATCCATTACAACTGTGCCGTAAGCACCACGCAACTGCGGGATCACACGCTTAACCACTTCCAACAAAGAACCACCTTGCTGTTGCTCCCAGTGAATCAGATGAGCAATAACTTCGGTATCGGTTTGAGAACTAAAACTGTAGCCACGACCAACCAATAATTCACGTAAAGATTCGTAGTTTTCGATAATGCCGTTATGTACCACTGAGATATGGTCAGAAACATGAGGATGCGCATTGTCCTCTGACGGCTCACCGTGGGTAGCCCAACGGGTATGGGCAATACCGGTGCCACCGTATATAGCCTGCTTATCTGCGGCATCAGAGAGTGCTTGTACTTTGCCCACCCGACGTAAACGCGTCAGATTACCTTCAGCATCAACCACTGCTAAACCGGCAGAATCATAGCCTCGGTATTCAAGGCGGTGCAAACCTTCAAGCAGAATCTCAGCAATATCACGTTGCGCTACTGCGCCAACAATTCCACACATCTGTTTTATTCCTATGTAAGATTCAGTATGTTTTGTTCTATATTATCAGCATCAATGAATAAGCCAAAAATACAGAGAAAAACATTTCTTCAAAAAATAAGATAACCTTAAAGAAAATTTCTCAATTTATGGTTAAATTTTAAGCGATTATTTTTTCTTCACCGGACGCTGCCAACCCTGAATATGAACTTGCTTGATCCGGCTAAGCACTAACTCGTTTTCAGCGATATCGCGAGTGACGGTGGTACCTGCGCCAATAGTGGCACCATTAGCTACAGTGACTGGAGCGACCAGTTGAGTATCAGATCCGATAAAGACATCATCGCCAATAATAGTTTTAAACTTATTAGCGCCATCATAGTTACAAGTTATCGTTCCTGCACCGATATTAACGCCAGAACCAATCTCAGCATCACCTAAATAGGAAAGATGCCCAGCTTTAGAACCTTTACCCAAGCGGGATTTCTTTATTTCAACAAAATTACCAACATGTGCACCATCCGCTAACTCAGCCCCTGGGCGCAGACGGGCAAATGGGCCAACGGTACAACCGGTATCCAGACGTGAATCTTCCAACACACTGTACGGGCTGATTTCTGAATCATCACCGATAACGCAGTTTTTCAGCACACAGCCGGTACCAATTTTAACCCGATTACCTAATGTCACTTTACCTTCAATAATGACATTAGTATCGATAGTGATATCGCGACCACATGTTAATTCTCCACGCAAATCAAAACGGGCAGGATCCAGCAGCATCACCCCAGCTAACAACAGCTTTTCGGCCTGTTCAATCTGAAATATACGTTCAAGAGCAGCCAGTTGCACACGATTATTCACCCCTTCAACTTCACTGAGGCGCGATGGATGGACTGCGACAATTTTCTTACCATCGGCATGAGCCAGCGCGATAATATCGGTGATATAGAATTCACCCTGAGCATTGTTGTTATCCAACCGAGATAACCAGCGTTTTAAATCACGTCCGTTAGCCACCAGAATTCCGGTATTTATCTCGTTAATCTCACGCTGTATTTCACTGGCATCTTTATGCTCAACAATTCCAATGACATCACCATGTTCACGCACAATACGGCCATAGCCACTTGGATTATCAAGCTTCACGGTCAACAGACCAATACCGCCAGGTGGCTTAGCTGCCAACAGGCGTTGTAGGGAATCCACAGAGATTAACGGCACATCACCGTATAACATTAAAACATCTTCATCATCAGCCAAATACGGCGCAGCTTGTTGCATCGCATGACCGGTACCCAACTGTTCAGCCTGCAATACCCAATTCAGGGATGAGTCGGGCAATGTTTTTTGCAATAACTCACCACCATGGCCATAAACCAGATGAACATTTTGCGCACCCAACTTCATGGACACATCAATCACATGCTGAACCATTGGTTTACCCGCCAACGGGTGTAACACCTTAGGAAGGTCGGAATACATACGTGTCCCCTTACCTGCGGCAAGGATGACTACACTCATTGAGCTGTTAGACATAAGCAACCTGATAACTTCAATTGAATAGAAGGAAGTAGACCTGTTTAGTGAAATAATTACTACATATTTCTCAGCGAAAAACTTACGCAACCCGCGTGGTTACAGGCTTGTAGCAACTTGCTCTGTTGTGAAAAAATGCAGCAAAAAGTGTCGTCGATCGCCGACGTTTTTTGATCTGTTTTTATCAAAATACATTCACTTATTAGAGCTATTAACCGCTTATTTTACGACAAGAAACAAGACTTTTCAGAAATAAACGCGTTGAATTTAACTGAGGTTTGATTAAACAGCATTAAAGTGGATTAAAAAGGGTGAGTTCCGTTTTTGGCAACCTGGTCACTATTTGGCATATAGGTAAAAAAATGCCAATCAGTTTTCTGACTGGCATTCTGTTTTTATATAATAAAATTATAAACTAATGAGTTTGTTCATCTGGCACAAGTAACCCTGCAACCTAAAAAACAAACTCACCTCATATAAAATTACATCGCTTTCCTGGTTAACTCGATTACGCGTAATTTCGCAATCGCCTTCGCCAATTCAGCGGATGCCTGAGCATAGTCGACATCGCCGTGGGAGTTGTTGATATGGGCTTCTGCTTTACGCTTTGATTCAAGCGCTCTTGCCTCATCCAGATCTTGCCCACGAATAGCAGTGTCAGCCAATACGATCACAACGCTCGGTTGCACCTCAAGGATGCCACCAGAAAGATAAATAAACTCTTCCTCACCGAACTGCTTAACGATGCGTATCATGCCAGGCTTAATGGCAGTGAGCAGTGGAGCATGACCCGAGAAAATTCCTAGTTCACCCTCACTACCCGTCACCTGAATTTTTTGCACCACGCCAGAAAACATCTTCTTTTCAGCGCTCACAACATCCAGATGGTAAGTCATTGCAGCCATGTCACCCTCCCGTCAACAGCGTTACAGTTTCTTGGCTTTTTCCACCGCTTCTTCAATGGTGCCAACCATGTAGAACGCCTGCTCCGGCAGGTGATCATAGTCGCCGTTCATTATGCCTTTGAAACCACTAATGGTATCTTTCAGCGAAACAAACTTGCCCGGAGAACCGGTAAAGACTTCTGCCACGAAGAACGGTTGAGACAGGAAGCGCTGAATTTTACGTGCACGGGATACCACCAGTTTGTCATCTTCTGACAACTCATCCATACCCAAGATTGCAATGATATCTTTCAGCTCCTGGTAACGTTGCAGAATAGACTGCACGCCACGCGCTACATCATAATGCTCCTGACCAACAACCAGCGGATCAAGCTGACGGCTGGTGGAGTCAAGCGGGTCAACCGCTGGGTAAATACCCAGAGAGGCGATTTGACGGCTCAGAACGACGGTGGCATCCAAGTGAGCAAAGGTGGTTGCTGGAGAGGGGTCAGTCAAGTCATCCGCTGGCACGTAAACGGCCTGAACAGAGGTGATTGAACCCGTCTTGGTGGACGTAATACGTTCCTGCAACACACCCATCTCTTCAGCCAGCGTTGGCTGATAGCCTACCGCAGATGGCATACGACCCAGCAGTGCGGATACTTCCGTACCGGCCAGGGTATAACGATAGATGTTATCAATGAATAACAGTACGTCACGACCTTCATCACGAAATTTCTCCGCCATTGTCAGGCCGGTCAGTGCAACGCGCAGACGGTTACCCGGTGGCTCATTCATCTGGCCATAAACCAGGGAAACTTTGTCCAGAACGTTGGAATCGGTCATTTCGTGGTAGAAGTCGTTACCCTCACGAGTACGTTCACCCACACCAGCAAATACAGAATAACCCGAGTGCTCGATCGCGATGTTACGAATAAGCTCCATCATGTTTACTGTTTTACCTACACCCGCACCGCCGAACAGACCCACTTTACCGCCCTTAGCGAACGGGCAAATCAAGTCCATTACTTTGATACCGGTTTCTAACAAGTCTTGCGAGCTGGCGAGATCTTCGTAAGAAGGTGCTTCGCGATGGATTGCCCAACGCTCTTCTTCACCAATTGGACCTTTCATGTCGATTGGGTCGCCCAATACGTTCATGATACGGCCCAGTGTTGATTTACCAACTGGCACTTCAATTGGGTGTTCCAGATTGATGACTTTCAGCCCACGGCTCAGTCCATCGGAAGAACCCATTGCGATACAACGAACAACACCACCGCCGAGCTGTTGCTGAACTTCCAGCACTAACTTCTCGGCAGTGCCTTCAACCTCAAGGGCGTTGTACACTTTTGGTACAGCGTCTTGGGGGAATTCGACATCCACTACGGCGCCGATTACCTGGATAATCTTTCCAGTAGCCATCTTGAATCCTCTACGTAATACGTTTACCCGCCATATTCCAAATTACCTGGATGTTTGCTGCTTTCCCGTAATCTGAACCGGTTAGGGTAATAACCTGATTAAACCGCGGAGGCTCCCCCGACGATTTCGGTGAGTTCCTGAGTGATGCTGGCCTGGCGAGCCTTGTTGTAAACCAACTGTAGCTCTTTGATCAGGCTACCCCCGTTATCGGTGGCGGCTTTCATCGCTACCATTCGCGCGGCCTGCTCGCTGGCCAGGTTTTCAACGACGCCCTGATAAACCTGCGATTCCAAATAGCGACGCAAGAGAGTATCCAGCAATGCTTTAGGATCGGGTTCATACAGGTAATCCCAGGATTTCTTCTTCAGCTCACCATCTTCCGCAGGCGGAAGCGGTAATAGCTGCATGATCCGTGGTTCCTGAGACATCGTATTGATAAACTTGTTATTAACGATATACAGTTTATCCAGACGACCTTCATCGTAGGCTTGTAACATCACTTTCACAGGCCCGATAAGCTCTGACAGGGAAGGGTTATCCCCCATGCCAGTAACCTGAGCGACAATATTGCCACCCACGGAACCAAAGAAAGACGCCGCTTTTGATCCAATCAGCGCTAAATCACATTCAACGCCTTTTTCAGACCAACCTTTCATCTCAGCCAACAGTCGTTTGAACAAGTTGATGTTCAAACCACCGCACAAGCCACGGTCTGTAGAAACCACCAGATACCCAACACGCTTAACGTCGCGCTCTTCCAGGTATGGATGTTTATATTCCAAATTACCTAACGCGAGGTGACCAATAACACTGCGCATTGTTTCTGCATAAGGACGGCTGGCTGCCATGCGTTCCTGCGATTTACGCATTTTGGAAGCGGCAACCATCTCCATGGCTTTGGTGATCTTTTGCGTGTTTTGCACGCTGGCGATCTTGGAACGTATCTCTTTTGCGCCGGCCATTTCTGCTTCTCCTCATTGCCAGACGGCCTGTTTTCCTAATGAAAAACAGAGCCGTATAGCGTTACCAAGACTGGGTTGCCTTAAATGTATCAAGGATGTCTTTCAGCTTACCCTCAATCTCATCGTTGTACGCGCCAGTTTGGTTGATTTGTTGCAGAAGCTCGGTATGCTCACGGTCAGCAAACGCTAACAGCGCAGCTTCAAAGCTACCTACCTTCGCCAACTCAACATCACCCAGATAACCACGTTCAGCCGCAAACAGAACCAGAGATTGCTGCGCAACGGACATCGGTGCGTACTGTTTCTGTTTCAGAAGCTCAGTCACTTTCTGACCGTGGCTCAACTGCTTACGTGTTGTATCATCCAAATCGGATGCGAACTGAGAGAACGCAGCAAGTTCACGATACTGTGCCAGAGCGGTACGAATACCACCGGACAGTTTTTTCATGATCTTGGTTTGCGCAGCCCCCCCCACACGGGATACCGATATACCAGGGTTAACCGCAGGACGAATACCGGCATTAAACAAACTTGATTCCAGGAAAATCTGACCATCGGTAATCGAAATTACGTTAGTCGGAACGAAAGCAGAAACGTCCCCTGCCTGAGTTTCAATAATTGGCAATGCGGTCAAAGAACCGGTTTTACCTTTCACTTCACCCTGAGTAAAGGCTTCAACGTAGCTGGCGTTAACACGTGCAGCACGCTCCAACAAACGGGAGTGGAGGTAGAATACATCACCAGGATAAGCTTCACGACCAGGTGGACGACGGAGCAGCAAGGATATTTGACGATATGCAACAGCCTGTTTAGACAGGTCATCATAAATAATCAATGCATCTTCACCACGATCGCGAAAATATTCACCCATAGCGCAACCGGAGTAAGGTGCCAGGTACTGCAATGCCGCAGATTCTGAGGCGGTAGCAACAACCACAATAGTATTCGCCAACGCGCCATGCTCTGCCAGTTTACGCACTACGTTTGCAACAGTAGAGGCTTTCTGACCGATAGCAACATACACACATTTAATACCAGAATCACGCTGGTTGATGATCGCATCAATCGCCAGAGCAGTTTTACCTGTCTGACGGTCACCAATGATCAATTCACGCTGACCACGACCGATTGGGATCATCGCATCCACTGATTTATAGCCTGTCTGAACTGGCTCATCAACAGATTGGCGTTCGATTACGCCCGGTGCGATGGCTTCAACGGCAGAAAAACCATCGTTCTCTATCTGACCTTTACCGTCAACAGGTTCACCCAGCGTATTGACGACGCGACCCAAAAGGCCACGACCGACTGGAACTTCCAATATACGGCCAGTACATTTAACCTTCATGCCTTCAGCAAGATCGGCGTACGGACCCATAACGACAGCACCTACGGAGTCGCGCTCCAGGTTCAGTGCGATTGCGTAACGGTGACCTGGCAGTGCGATCATCTCACCCTGCATAACATCTGCCAGACCGTGTACACGAATGATCCCGTCACTAACGGAAACAATAGTACCTTCATTGTGAGCTTCGCTCACCACATTGAACTGAGCAATGCGCTGCTTGATCAGTTCGCTGATTTCGGTGGAATTCAGTTGCATATGCTCCAGTCCCCTTAAGACTGCAAGACGCCCGTCAGGCGTTCCAGACGACCGCGAACGCTGCCATCTATCACCATATCACCTGCACGTATTACTACGCCGGCCATTACGGACTTATCGATTTTGCAATTCAGCTTAACTTTCCGTGATAGACGTTTTTCCATCGCAGCGGCAATTTTAGCCCGCTGCTCGTCATTCAGTGGGCTCGCAGAGCTCACGTCAACGTCAACAGTCGACTCCAACGAGGCACGCAGTTTAATAAACTGCTGTAGCACCTCAGGAAGAACCAGTAAACGGCGATTGTCCGCCATAACTCGAATAAAGTTCTGTGCGGATTCGTCAAGCTGATCACCACAGACTGCAATAAACGTCTTAGACATTGTTTCTGGCGCTACTGCACCAGAAAGCAATTCAGCTATTTGTTCATTGCGAATCACTTGGGCAGTAAACGCCAGCATATCCTGCCAACGATCAACCGCATGATGCTCAACAGCAAAGTCAAACGCTGCTTTGGCGTAGGGGCGAGCTACAGTTACAAATTCAGACATTAGCCCCTTCCTCCTTACAGTTCGGCGACCAGTTTATCAACGATGTCGCTGTTAGCAGCTTCATCCACGGAACGTTCGATGATCTTCTCGGCGCCAGCTATAGCCAACATCGCGACTTGCTTACGCAACTCTTCACGAGCACGCTTACGTTCGGCGTCGATCTCTGCCTTCGCTTGCGCCACGATTTTGTTACGTTCCTGTTCAGCTTCTGCTTTCGCGTCATCAATGATTTGAGCTTTGTGCTTACTTGCCTGCTCAATGATCATCCGGGCTTCGGCTTTCGCTTTCTTCAGTTGGTCGGTCGCATTGGCTTGCGCTAAGTCCAAATCTTTTTTGGCACGATCTGCAGAAGAGAGACCGTCAGCAATTTCTTTTTGACGCTTCTCAATGGCAGCCATAATCGGCGGCCATACATACTTCATACAAAATATGACAAACAGGACAAACGCGATGGCCTGGCCGAGGATTGTTGCGTTAAGATTCACAGCACAATGCCTCTTTAAAAGTTAATAGGTTGGTGTAGTTTGACAGCAGATAAAACTCTACTTACGCGACAGCAAACATCACGTACAGACCCAGACCAACAGCGATCATAGGAATGGCGTCAACCAAACCCATAACGATAAAGAACTGTGTACGCAGCAGAGGAATCAAGTCAGGCTGACGTGCAGCGCCTTCCAAAAATTTACCACCCAGGATGCCGATACCGATCGCAGCACCGATTGCCGCTAAACCCATCATTACAGCGGCAGCCATGTACAGCAGATCCATATTCAGGTTTTCCATGACAGTCTCCAGTTTATTTCAGTTAAAACGCAGTAGTATTATAAGAAAATCAGTGCTCTTCAGACGCCATCGACAGATAGACAATCGTTAGAACCATGAAGATAAAGGCTTGTAACGTAATAATCAGTATGTGGAAAATAGCCCAAGGTAAACTGAGCATCCACTGCGACCACCACGGCAACAGACCCGCAATCAGAATAAAGATCAATTCACCCGCATACATGTTACCGAACAGTCGCAAACCGAGTGAGACCGGTTTGGACAGCAGACTGACACCTTCCAGAACTAAGTTAACTGGAATGAATATCGGGTGATTAAATGGCTGCATCGTTAATTCTTTTACGAAGCCGCCTACACCTTTCATCTTAATGCTATAAAACAGGATCAGGATGAACACGCCCAATGCCATGGACAAAGTAATACTCACGTCAGCAGTCGGAACGACGCGCAATGCAGGTAACCCAAAGAAATGCTCACCGATGTAAGGCAGTAAATCGATCGGCAGTAAATCCATCATGTTCATCAATAAAACCCAAACAAACACGGTCAAGGCTAATGGTGCGATGACTTTACTTTTACCATGATACATATCCCGAACGCTGTTATCGACAAAACCGATAATTAACTCAACGGCAGTCTGCAATTTGCCAGGCACGCCACTGGTGGCACCTACTGCTACTTTGCGGAACACGAGCAGAAAAGCTAAACCCAGCACGATGGAGAAGAACAAAGAGTCAATGTTCAGCGTCCAGAACGTTGCAGGGCCAGGTGAGTGAGGATTGACCAACTCAAAGGTACGCAGATCCAACTGAAGGTTATTCAGATGGTGGCCTATGTAGTCCCTTGGAGTAGATATTTCTCCTGATGCAGACATGATGCCTCTTACCCCTTATTGTAGTTAAATACAGTAACTGTTAAGTACGGTAGCTACTCATCAATACCGGTGCAACTATCTGGACAATCAACACCGCTAAATAGGTTAAACCAAGTGGATAAAAAGCTGCTTTAAATAGCCCCAACGCCACAATCAGCAACATTATCGTCACGATAAATTTTAACCCTTCGCCAATGGCAAACGACCATGCAATACTACCCAGAGCAGATGTTTTTGCTTGATGGCGGCAAGCAAACAGCATGAAGATGGCGCTGGGCAACCAAGCTGCCAATCCGCCAGCCAAAGCAGAAAGACCCCATTCCAGGCTTTTAAAGCCAAAAGCAGCACTGAGAACAACAAAAGTCATTAACTGCCAAAACAGCAACTTTCGTGCAATTTTCCTACGGTAAAGGGATACAGGCATCACTTTTGTTCTCTCCGAACCATACCAGAGCGTGCTGAGTGAAGTATAAAACTGCTTTTTATCCCATTGAGTCAGGTAGCAAAAACAGGCAAATTATACGGGGCACTCAAACGAATTCAATCGATAAGTAACGAAAAGGTGAACAATTATTCAAAAATTTTACTTTCAACCTCTTTTCATAAAACGACTCTCGGAATAATACTGAGATTTAATTGTCTGACTATTCCAATCGCCCTCAAATAAATCGTGAGATGAATCACAAAAATTGAAAAATATTAACTCACACCTCATAAAATCCAGCTACATATTTAATCAAAAAATCGTATAATTATTTATAAAACATAGCATTAAAATAAAAAAACCTGTCAAATAAAAAAATTATCGTTGACATTTGAAATAACAATTCATATACATAAAAATTTGTATCGGCTAAAAATAATTAACATAGTGACCATGTTGTGGTTTTCGCTATGATTTTGTCACTTTTTTACTGGTTTTTTGTAAAAAAAGTAAAAATTTTTAGGCTATATCAATAATGGATGAATAAAAAACAGCCATAAGTAAAAGCAATGTAACCGATAAATTAGCTTACCAAGACAAATAATTTATTTGATAAATAACAACGTTAGTTTAACTTAATAATAATCAGATGACGCTTACCTTCCAATTCAGGTACCTGCAACCGGATCACAGATTCAAGCGTAATATCTGCCGGCAATGTTGCCAACTCATCATCAGGAATGACCCCCTTAAGCGCATAAAAATGCCCTTTAGACTTTGCCGGCAAGTGATGACACCAGGACAGCATATCTTGTAACGACGCAAATGCACGGCTTATTACACCATCAAAAGGTGGTTCTGCGACAAAGTCCTCAACTCGGCTCTGCACGAGTTCAATATTGGTTAACTTCAATTCATGCTGCACCTGACGCAGAAAACGAATTCGCTTACCCAAACTATCGAGTAAGGTAAAATGTGCATCAGGCCGCACAATTGCCAGAGGGATACCTGGAAGACCGGGTCCTGTTCCAACATCAATAAATCTATTACCTTGCAGATGTGGGCTAACCACAATGCTGTCCAGAATATGTCGTACCAGCATCTGCTGCGGGTCGCGTACCGAGGTCAGGTTATACGCTTTGTTCCACTTATGCAGTAGTTCCACATAACCTACTAACTGTAATTTTTGTTGATCGGGTAGCGCAATACCTGCCGTAGCAAGCAGGGAATCTAATTTTTTTAGCACAACAACATCCTGTGACCAGGAGATGCCTGGTCAGCATATGAATAGGTTAATACACGAAATGCTAATCCAGCTTAGCAGCAGTTTGAAGACATGCTTGCGGATTTGGCCGTTAAAGTGCGTTTGCCTGGTTAGAAATAACACCGTACAGGCAAACTATTTTTAGGGTTGCACTGCGTAGTGGGTTATGCGCTGCGGCGCAATAAACCTTGTTTTTTCAACCAAACTAACAAGATAGATATTGCAGCAGGTGTGATACCAGAAATGCGTGAAGCTTGACCAATTGAGTTAGGCTTATGATCATTCAGTTTAGCAATAACTTCGTTCGATAGCCCAGACACCTGGCGATAATCGAGATCTACAGGTAACAAGGTATTTTCATTACGCAATTGCTTTTCAATCTCTTCTTGCTGACGAGCTATATACCCTTCATATTTAACCTGAATTTCAACCTGGTCAGCAGCTTGTCGATCCGTCAATGCCGGGCCAAAAAAAGGCAGTGATGTCAATAGCCGATAATCAATTTCTGGCCGACGTAGTAACTCTTCACCATTGGCCTCTTTCGACAATGGTGCTTTCATCAATGCATTTATTTCAGAAATATTCTCAGAATATGGGTGTACCCAAATGTTACGCAGGCGCTGACGTTCTTTTTCAATATGTTCAATTTTCTGACTGAAATGTGCCCAGCGAACATCATCGATCAAGCCTAATTTTCGCCCCATTTCAGTCAGCCTCAGGTCTGCGTTATCTTCACGCAACATAAGACGGTATTCTGCCCGTGAGGTAAACATGCGGTATGGTTCTTTGGTACCAAGGGTACTTAAATCGTCCACCAGCACGCCAAGGTAAGCTTCATCACGGCGAGGTGACCACCCAGCATCTTCGTTAGCAAAACGGCCAGCATTCAGCCCTGCAAGCAGCCCTTGAGCCGCAGCTTCTTCATAACCTGTCGTACCATTGATTTGCCCGGCAAAGAACAGACCTTGGATATATTTGCTCTCCAGCGTGGGCTTTAGATCACGCGGGTCGAAAAAATCATACTCAATGGCATAACCAGGCCGAATAATTTGTGCGTTTTCCAGCCCTTTCATTGAGCGGACAATTTGCATTTGTACATCAAAAGGCAGACTGGTAGATATGCCATTTGGATAGATCTCGTTACTGGTCAAGCCTTCCGGTTCAAGGAAGATCTGGTGTGAATTACGATCAGCAAAGCGCATGACTTTATCTTCGATCGATGGGCAATAGCGTGGTCCGATTCCTTCAATGATCCCCGAGTACATTGGGCTGCGATCCAGATTACTGCGGATCACTTCATGAGTTTTTTCATTGGTGTAGGTGATATGGCAAGCCATTTGTTCGGGATGCTGGCTGGCATTACCCATGAATGAAAATACGGGAGTGGGCGTATCACCCAACTGAGGCGCCAATTGGCTAAAATCAATCGTGCGTGCATCAATACGTGGTGGCGTACCGGTTTTAAGGCGGTTAACCCGCAGTGGCAGCTCTCGTAGACGTTTTGATAATGAGATTGAGGGTGGATCGCCGGCACGACCACCACTGTAATTTTCCAGCCCGATGTGAATCTTCCCATTAAGAAAAGTACCGACCGTTAGTACTACCGCCTTAGCGCGAAATTTCAGCCCCATTTGGGTAACTGCACCGATTACGCGATCGTTCTCAACAATCAGATCTTCAACCGGCTGTTGGAAGATCATCAGGTTTGGCTGATTTTCCAATGCAGTACGTATTGCCAGGCGATACAGGACGCGGTCGGCTTGAGCACGGGTAGCTCTTACCGCAGGCCCTTTGCTGGCGTTTAGTATCCTAAACTGAATACCAGCCTGATCCGTTGCTATTGCCATCAAGCCACCCAGAGCATCGATCTCTTTTACCAAATGCCCCTTACCGATACCGCCGATCGCTGGGTTGCAAGACATTTGTCCCAGAGTATCAATATTGTGTGTCAGCAATAAGGTCTGACGTCCCATGCGTGCCGCTGCCATTGCAGCTTCGGTGCCAGCATGGCCACCACCGATGATGATGACGTCAAATTGATCTGGATAAAACATGGTACTGCACCTCGCCGTTATGCGAATTTTTGTGTTTGCTCTGAGGTTAGGGATTCTACCCAAATTTAGACGATCGACCAAGCGGCTTAGGATCGCGCTTAATTAAAAGAAGATCTTTTTATTTAAAGATCTTTTTATTAGATCTTTTATTAGGATCACGATCCTCTGTGGGTAAGTGGTTATTTAATTTTAATATCATAGTATTAGGGAGAGCTATTTACTGTGAATGATCGGTGATCCTATGGCGTATAAGCTGGGATCTAAATAGCATGTTATCCACATTAGGTTTGTTTGATTAAGGTTGTTATGTGGATATCTACTGGTTTTATCCTGTTTTTAATCATATTTATCCACATTTGTTTGCGTATTTTTTAAGCAAATTAGAGTAAATTAATCCAGTTTTTAACCCACACCTCCGCTGGATCCTCGGGAATTTCATGTTGGATGACGTCTATTTCTAAAATATCACCCAAACGTATAGCTCCTTGTGCAATCAATTGCTGATCTAATGATTTAACTGCGCCGCAGAAAGTGTCATATTCTGAACTGCCCAAACCGATTGCACCGAAGCGTACTTGAGAGAGATCAGGTTGCTGTTGCTCGATTTGTTTTAATAAAGGCTGAAGGTTATCGGGGAGGTCCCCTGCACCATGTGTAGACGTGACAACCAGCCACACTCCATCCAGAGTGAGTTCGTCTAACTCCGGGCCATGCAGCGTTTCTGTAGAAAAACCAGCCTCTTCTAATTTATCAGCCAAATGTTCAGCAACATATTCAGCACTGCCAAGTGTACTGCCACTGATTAAGGTAATGTCAGCCATAAGGAATCCAAGCGAATTAAAAAACCGCTATTGTACGCTGTGAATCAACTGGGATCTACCTGTGGATAATATGAGTATAGTTTAAGATTCGATAGTACGTATGATGGTTTTTTTCAATGAAATTAGAGTCTTATTCGACTGCATCTTGATGAATAGTGAGGTACTGCCATTAATTTCATCAGCTCTGGCAGTTTAAGGTTGAGTTGTGGTTGAAATAAAATCACTTTTGATACCCAATCCAAATGTCAGACAGATCTTACTATGCTGCCTGTTGTAACCATCACCCTGTTTTGAACTCCAGCCGGCGCCTTGCTAACAACTCTCCCGCACCGATACCTGCTGCCATACCAACACACACGGGTGCAGGCTCACATTCGTTAATTGTTTTATCAGTAAGGCTGCTATGATTCACAGCCTTTCAGATTAAATTTCCACCTGCGTTCCTAACTCAATGACCCTATTGGGTGGGATCTCAAACTGATCCGGCGCACGTAGCGCATTGCGGTTCAGAGCAATAAACAATTTGCCCCGTAGGTAGAGATACCACGGCCGCTTAGTGAGAATTAACGACTCGTGAGACATAAAGAACGAGGTTTCCATCATCTGGCAAGGCAGGCCTTCCAGACCACAGCGATGGAAGATCTCTTCCATGTTAGGTGTTTCGCGCCAACCATAGCTGGCCACCACCTGCCAGAAGGTAGGTGAAAGTTGCTCAATGGTCACTCGCTTCACATTATGGACGTAAGGTGCGTCTTCCGTTCGCAATGTCAGCAATACCACTCGTTCATGCAACACTTTGTTGTGTTTAAGATTATGTAATAATGCAAAAGGAATAACATTCATCACCCGTGACAAATACACCGCAGTACCAGGTACTCGCACCGGCGGCGACTTCTCTAGTGAGACAATCATCGCTTCCAGTGAATTACCGTGTTCATACATACGGCGCAGCAATCTGAAACGCTCACTTTTCCAGGTAGTCATGATGATAAACATCACCAAGCCCAGAGACAGCGGCAACCAACCACCAGAGAATAATTTAAGGGCGTTGGCAGAAAACATAGGTACATCGATCATTAACAATATCATCAGTATGAAACCGACAAAGAAACGGTTCCAATGCCAGTTTTTAAGTTCCACAGTGCAGAACAGAACACTGGTTATCACCATTGTACCGGTTACGGCAATACCATAAGCCGCTGCCAAATTACCGGAGCGCTCGAAACCAATAATCACCAGCACCACTGCCAGGTAAAGTGTCCAGTTAATTACTGGAATATATATCTGGCCTGATTCCATTTCAGAAGTATGAATAATCCGCATCGGCGGTAAATACCCCAAACGCACGGCCTGCCGGGTGAGAGAGAAGACACCGGAGATAACTGCTTGTGAGGCAATAACAGTGGCAAGTGTCGCCAAAACCAACAGTGGGATCAGCGCCCAATCAGGCGCTAACATGAAAAAGGGATTTTTAATGGCTTCAGGGTTTTTCAGTAATAGAGCGCCTTGACCAAAATAATTTAGCACCAGAGACGGTAAAACCACGGTAAACCATGCCAGTCGGATAGGGAACTTACCGAAGTGCCCCATATCTGCATAGAGCGCTTCCACCCCGGTGACAGCCAGAACGACTGCACCCAGTGCATAAAATGAGACAGATCTATATTCAGTAAAGAAACTTATTGCCCATTTAGGATTCAGTGCAGCCAGAACTTCGGGATTAGCGATAATACTGCGCAAACCAAGCAGAGCAAGCGTTAAAAACCACACTAACATAACCGGAGCGAATAACTTACCCACACTGCCGGTACCCTTTTTTTGAATGATAAACAACAGTGTTAACACCGCAATGGAACAGGGGACAGTATAGGAATCAAGTGCAGGCGAGGCAATTTCCAACCCTTCAATGGCTGACATAACTGATATAGCTGGGGTGATAACCACCTCACCATAAAAGAAACTGCCACCAATCAGCCCGAGAATCACCAATATTGAAGTCGCTCTGGAAGAAACATTACGCCCGGCCAAAGACATTAATGTAAGAATGCCCCCTTCACCGGCGTTATCAGCCCGCATCACGTAGGTCAGGTATTTAACCGAAACTATCAAGATTAACATCCAGAAGATCAGCGATAAAAAACCAAACACCACATCCGGGCGAACATCAAAACCATAGTGACCAGAAAAACACTCTCTTAAGGTGTAGAGTGGGCTGGTACCAATATCACCGTAAACCACCCCGATTGCTGCCAGGGTTACTGCCGATAAAGATTGTTTTTTATGTTCGGTGCTCATAATTGAATTCTTCTTGCCAGAACATCCATAAGCTGATGCGTGCGTTTAAGAACCCCCATCGTCGGTTTTGCACCCAATAGATTTCAAAGTGCAGGAAGATCAACTTAACGGGTGTAGCCAACACTCCTGCAATTTAAACGATGACGAGTATCCCCTGATTCCCACCAAAAGACGAAAAAATGCGTCTTTTCAATAAATTACCTATTCTTAAATAATAATATGGAAATTGTTAAAGTTAATTAGCTACTAATAGCAGATAATATAATTTATTACTAATAAACAAATTATTTTTTTAAATAGGATTTATTCTTCTCTATCAGGTAAAAATCAATTATCTAACGGAATATGTAGAGTAATTATGGCGCAATCATCGCAATTAGCAGAAAGAATCTCCCGATTAAGCAGTGCCCTCGAAAGTGGTCTGTATGAACGACAGGAGGCTATTCGCCTTTGTTTGCTGGCCGCCCTCAGTGGGGAAAGTGTTTTTCTGCTTGGCCCGCCGGGGATTGCCAAAAGCCTGATTGCTCGTCGCCTGAAATTTGCCTTTCGCAATGCCCGTGCATTTGAATACCTGATGACCCGATTTTCAACACCTGAAGAAGTGTTTGGCCCACTTTCTATACAAGCCTTAAAAGAAGAAGGACGCTACCAACGCATGACCTGCGGTTATCTGCCAGAAGCTGAAATCGTCTTCCTTGATGAGATCTGGAAAGCTGGCCCGGCAATCCTTAATACCTTACTCACCGCGATTAACGAGCGCCGTTTTCGCAATGGTGATAGGGAAGACAGCATTCCGATGCGGCTACTTGTTACCGCCTCTAACGAACTGCCAGATGCAGACAGCAGTCTGGAGGCGCTTTATGACAGAATGCTGATCCGCCTATGGTTGGATCGCGTGCAAGATAAGCAAAACTTCCGTTCGTTACTACTCAGCCGACAAAACGAAAATCATAATCCGGTGGCAGAAAATCTCAGTATCAGTGATGAAGAGTTCTATCAGTGGCAACCTCTGATTGACAAAATCACCCTGCCAACTCACTGTTTTGATCTTATTTTTCAGTTGCGTCAACAGCTTAGTGCACAAGAACAAGCCCCCTATGTCTCTGACCGGCGTTGGAAAAAGGCACTGCGCCTACTACAAGCCAGTGCCTTTTTCAGTGGCCGGGATGAAGTAACGCCTATTGACTTAATTTTATTGAAAGATTGCCTTTGGCATGACCTGAGTTCCCTCAAATTGCTGCAACAGCAGCTCGGGCAATTGTTAACCGAGCAGGGATATCAACAGCAAAAGCTATTAATGAAGCTACAGCATATTAATCGTCAATGGTTGCAGCATCAACAGCAACAAAATGACCATCAGGCGCTAACGGTGGTCAGGCAAAGCGGTATGTTCAGCCGTAAACCCCAATATGCCCTGCCGGATCACCTGACTGACAGCATTTTGACCCTTTTGCTGCAAAAACCCCTGAGTCTGCATGATATTCAGATCAACCATTTGCAAATAGATAAAGATGATCTGGCTGAATGGTTGAATAAGGGAGGAGGGTTACGTGCTAAATTAAATGGTGTCGGTTTTGCTCAAACAATCGATGCGGAAATTGATGATCAGTTACACATAATTGTTCTTGATATCAACCGCCAATCTTCAACGCTCTCACAGCCTGGTGCTATTACCACCAGCGTTCCACCTGAACTGCAGGTGGAATTGGCTAAACTTGAAAACAGTCTGTCTGAACAACGCCGGCTATTCGTTCAACAACAATCTTGCTTGTTCATACCCTTATCCTGGCTGGCCAAAATAGAAGCCAGCTTATTGCAGGTGGCAGAACAGTTGAAACAGCAACAACAAAAAATGCACGGACACTGACATATGTTCAGTCTGGACACACTGGATATACTGCTATCGATAAATGAGAACGAACTTATTGAGGAGATGGTATTGGGATTACTGGCATCACCTCAGTTGGCATTTTTTTTCCAAAAGTTCCCACGCATCAAACAGGCGTTGATGAAGGATATCCCCGCC
Organism: Pseudomonadota bacterium; assembly: GCA_041179305.1. GTDB lineage: Bacteria > Pseudomonadota > Gammaproteobacteria > Enterobacterales > Enterobacteriaceae > Yersinia. The sequence goes on from JBEGTQ010000010.1 coordinate 20,371, forward strand.
TGGAAGCAAAACCTACAACAACGTATCCATGACGCAAATGTCCCCCCTGGTCTGGCAAATGAGTTTTTCTTATATCAACAGAGCCAATTGGAAAATAGCCCGCAATTTTATACGCACCTGCCGGATATCGTGGCGCAGTTACAGACGTTGCGTTCGCCTTTTGCAGCGCAAGCACAAACACTACTGCAAACCTCAGATTTAGCCAAAAACCCACACCCCGAAAATAGTTTACAGGCACTGTTTTTACAGCGTTGGCGTGTCAGCCTGACGCTACAAACCATCAGCATTCATCATCAGCTATTGGAACCAGAGCGGGAACAACTTTTATCCGAGTTGCAACAACGTTTGACACTCAGTGGTGCGTTAGAACCGATACTGGCAGCCAATGACGCTGCGGCAGGGCGTTTGTGGGATATGAGTCAGGGGCATTTGCAGCGTGGCGATTATCAGTTATTGCTGCAATACGGAGAATTCCTGCAACAGCAACCCGAATTACAGCAATTAGCCGAACAACTAGGCCGCAGCCGCTCAGCCAAAGCACAACCGACTTTAAATGTTCGCTACGAGCCCTACACCATGATGGTACGCCAACCAGATACGGTGCCAGAAGAAGTCTGTGGTATTCATCAGAGCAATGACATTTTGCGGTTATTACCAACCGAACTGGTGATGCTGGGAATGAGTGAACTGGAGTTTGAGTTTTATCGTCGCTTACTGGAACGGCGTCTACTCACTTACCGTTTACAGGGAGATAACTGGCAGGAAAAAACCCTACGGCGACCCGTTAGCCTTAAAAGTAATGATGAACAACCTCGTGGCCCTTTTATTGTCTGCGTCGATACTTCCGGTTCGATGGGGCGCTTCAATGAACAGTGTGCCAAGGCATTTTGTCTGGCGCTGCTTCGCATTGCTTTAGAGGATAACCGCCGCTGTTACATCATGCTATTTTCTACCGAAATAATTCATTATGAATTATCGGCTGCCAATGGCATTGAACAAGCAATTCGCTGCCCCATTCCCAGTTGAAATGCAACAAAAAGGTAGGGCATTATGCCGCCTGTAAGTGCGTTAAAAATACCTCATTCGGAGAGCGATAGCCCAGACATTTTCTCCCTCGCGTATTGAGCA
>JBEGTQ010000011.1:0-3136 GCA_041179305.1 Pseudomonadota bacterium
GTCACGGATTTATTTGGGCGTTCATTGGCCATTAGACATGGTGGGTGCTTTCCTGCTGGGGATTGTCGGTTGCCTGTTTGCACAATTGCTATGGAATTTGTTCGGTGAAACTATCGCCAAAATGATGAAGCGTCTTTACCATTTCAGTTTTGCTCTACCGATCAGTAAAGGATGGGTACGAAGCTGATATCGCAGGTTACCCATGCCACATTACCGGTAGCTTTCATCAATGCACGGCTCTAAGGTGTAGGCCAGGATGCCACCTTTCCTTATGCTATACACCCGTTACCCTTCACGATACAGGGGGTGTTGACTGCCGCAAAGCCCCTCTGTTCATTAAGCTCACAAATGAACGTTATATCAGCGCCTGGCTTATTACATGTTGCGCACTCATACTTTTTACTCTTGATATACATAGTAAAAATCTTAGATTAAAAAGATAAGTTCATAACATTATTCTCAGATAAACCATGGATTTTATTTATGCAGAATTAATTAACCAACAAATAACCATGCCATGAAAATGGTTATTTACTGTTTTTAATACATAAATTTTATAACAGTATTTCATTGATTAATCAGCATACAGAAACACCTCTTTTTAAGCTGAACTAATTTAACATTTAGCCTTATTTTAACGTATTCCAGTAAGCAAGTATGGCAGCTTTATTTATCATACAAAATTACAATAGCAAAAATTCATATGATAAATGAACCGATCCGACCTGTTAGTCACATCCCCGTAATTTATGCTGTGTCATATTCCTTTTCATGATTCATTATTCTCCTGGCTGATGCCGTTTGCGGACAATAAATTTACAATCAGCAACAAATTACCATAAAATCAAACAATTGATTAATACTCTTAACTTTCATCTTCTTTGTTGTTTTCCTCAAAGAATTGGTGAATAAAATAATTTTCACTCGATCAAAAAATACAGTTAAAATACATCGTTACTCAACAAGCCAAAGGAAGAAACAATCTGTTTATTTATCCAACAGAACCGCAGAATTTTTTTAATTATTTTTGCCACAAGTAATATAGCTATAAACATTTACGTAACAAATAGCTATAAATTCGCAACAAACGATAACGAGCGATTTTATCAAACATTTGGGAGTAGGATCACGGTAGTATTCACTGCAAATCGCTATCTTGCCGCCAGCAAAAAATAACGTTCATATAAGAACGACGAAAATATCCGACGAGGAGATGTTACTATCGGAATCTCGGTTAAATTTTGCGCTTTAAATTTCAAGTTTAGAATTATAGAACTTCGATTTTTGATATAAAAAGTAAGACTACGATGTTATGTAATAACCAGGGCACCATTTTAAAGAATCGTTTTGACTGAATTTTTCACCTGATCACGCAACCCAATAATGCATGGCAGGTTTCTAACTTTCGGCTCTTAATTTCAAATTAACGTGTTCACGATGGAGATCTTTATGGACACTACTCAAACTGCAGGCACAGTTGCCTCCACGGGAAAAACCTCAGCAAGCACATGGCGTAAAAGTGACACCATGTGGATGTTGGGTCTGTACGGTACCGCAATCGGCGCAGGGGTTCTCTTCTTGCCAATCAACGCCGGTATCGGCGGCCTGTTGCCATTGATTGTTATGGCTATCATTGCGTTTCCAATGACCTTTTATGCTCATCGTGGTCTGTGCCGCTTTGTACTCTCAGGTAAAAATGCAGGTGAAGACATTACCGAAGTGGTTGAAGAACACTTTGGTGTCGGCGCGGGTAAACTGATTACCCTGCTCTACTTCTTTGCAATCTACCCAATTCTGTTGGTTTATAGCGTCGCCATCACCAATACTGTTGATAGCTTCATTACTCACCAAATGCATCTGCCATCACCACCGCGAGCCATTTTGTCCTTAATTTTGATCGTAGGCTTGATGACTATCGTACGTTTTGGTGAGCACACCATCGTTAAAGCAATGAGTATCTTGGTATTCCCGTTTGTTGCGGCACTGATGCTGTTGGCGGTGTACCTGATCCCGAACTGGTCTGGCGCAATCTTCGAACACTTATCAATGGACGGTAACGGTACAGGCAGTAGCTTATGGATGACACTGTGGCTGGTTATTCCGGTCATGGTGTTTTCATTCAACCATTCTCCTATCATCTCCGCTTTTGCTGTTGCGAAACGTGAAGAATACGATGCAGATGCTGAGAAAAAATGCTCGCGCATTTTAGCCTTCGCTCACATCATGATGGTTGTAACGGTAATGTTTTTTGTCTTCAGTTGCGTATTGAGTTTATCTCCTGCGGATCTGATGGAAGCGAAAAACCAGAACATCTCTATATTGTCTTATCTTGCTAACCACTTTAATACCCCAACGATTGCCTATATGGCGCCGGTAATTGCTTTTATCGCTATCACCAAATCGTTCCTGGGCCACTATCTGGGTGCGCGTGAAGGCTTTAATGGCATGATGGTCAAATCTCTGCGGAGCAAAGGCAAAGAGATCAATCATGATAAATTGAACCGTATTACTGCGTTATTCATGCTGGTTACTACCTGGATTGTTGCGACGCTAAACCCAAGCATTCTGGGCATGATCGAAACGCTCGGCGGCCCAATCATTGCGATGCTGTTGTTCCTGATGCCAATGTACGCAATTCATAAAGTACCGGCTATGCGTAAGTACAGCGGCCATGCCAGTAACGTATTCGTCGTTATCATAGGCCTGATTGCTATCTCTGCAATCTTATACAGCCTGTTCGGTAAATGATTATCTGGCTGGCCGTCCTGGCGGCCAGCCCATTATCATTGACTCAGTTAGTAAGTCGTTTCAAAAATCGGTGCGTCCCTATTGCTTCAAGTGGTAAGGGGGTAATTAAAAATCGTAGCTGGCACCGATCATATAGCGGCGGCCATCCAGAACTTTGCCGTTAACGTCGATATCCACACGTTTATCCAATACGTTATACACTCCCCCCATCAAGCGGAATTCTTTAGTCAGTTGATAGTTCGCGCCTAAATCGACAAAAGTATAAGATGGCTCTGTCGCATTAGTGATATGAAGTTGGCAAAAGTTGCGTTGTCGGTTATTTAGGTGGCCAACAGATAAAATTGTTCCGCCAGTGACAATCCGTCACCGGCTGGATGATGAAGCTGTT
>JBEGTQ010000012.1:0-46046 GCA_041179305.1 Pseudomonadota bacterium
CAACATTGTTATCAGCATGCTCACCACCGTTGATGATGTTCATCATAGGTAATGGCATAGAGAATTTGCCCGGTGTGCCGTTCAGTTCAGCAATATGCTCATACAAAGGCATGCCTTTAGACGCTGCTGCGGCTTTCGCAGCTGCCAGAGAAACCGCCAGGATGGCGTTAGCACCAAACTGGGATTTGTTCTCAGTACCGTCCAGATCGATCATAATTTTATCGATGTTAGCCTGGTCTTTGGCGTCTTTACCCATAACTGCCTGAGCAATTGAGCCATTTACTGCTGCAACGGCTTTCAGAACGCCTTTGCCCAAGAAACGGGATTTATCACCATCACGCAGTTCCAGTGCTTCACGGGAACCGGTAGAAGCACCTGATGGAGCCGCAGCCAGACCAACAAAACCGCCTTCCAGATGAACTTCGGCTTCTACAGTTGGGTTACCACGGGAGTCGATGATTTCGCGACCGATGACTTTAACGATGTTGGACATTAGATTTTCCTCAGTACAAGTTAAACTAAAACGCCAGACAGAGGGGGCGACATCGCTACCGCCCCTTCTAGCAAATATTTTATTTCACCTGGCGCTTCTGATAATCACCCGCCGCTTTTACAAAACCGGCGAACAACGGGTGACCATCACGTGGCGTCGAAGTAAATTCTGGATGGAACTGACAAGCCACAAACCACGGATGATTTGGCAACTCGATAATCTCCACCAGTTTGTTATCCGCAGAACGCCCGGCTACACGCAGCCCAGCGGTTTCAATCTGCTTCAACAACATGTTGTTTACTTCATAGCGATGACGATGGCGCTCAACGATGGTGGGTACGCCATACATCTGGCGTACCAGACTGCCGTCGATCAGGTGACATTGCTGCCCACCCACGCGCATGGTACCGCCCAAATCGCTCTCTTGCGTGCGAACTTCAACGTTGCCATATTCATCACGCCATTCGGTGATTAATGCAACCACTGGATACTTACAGTCTGGCATAAATTCTGTGGAGTTCGCGTTCTCCATCCCCGCAACATTGCGGGCAAATTCCATTAGTGCAACTTGCATACCCAGGCAAATGCCCAGATAAGGAATATTGTGTTCACGGGCATAGCGCGCCGCCAGAACCTTGCCTTCCACACCACGGTAGCCGAAACCACCAGGGATGAGAATAGCATCCAGCTCTTTTAACATCTCTTCGCCGCGTGTCTCAACATCTTGCGAATCGATCAGCTTGATGTTCACAGTCAGGCGATTCTTCAGCCCCCCGTGCTTCAGCGCTTCAATCACAGATTTATAGGCATCCGGCAATTCTACGTATTTGCCAATCATCCCGATGGTCACTTCACCACCCGGGTTCGATTCTTCGTATAATACCTGTTCCCATTCAGCGAGATTTGCTTCAGAACACGTTAAGCTGAATCGTTTACAAATATAATCGTCAAGGCCCTGTGATTTCAATAGCCCTGGGATTTTATAAATAGAATCAACATCTTTTAGGGAGATAACCGCTTTTTCTGGCACATTACAGAACAAGGCAATTTTGGCCCGTTCATTAGCAGGAACTGCGCGATCAGAACGACAAATCAGCACATCTGGCTGAATACCAATAGAAAGTAGCTCTTTTACCGAATGTTGCGTTGGCTTAGTTTTTACTTCACCGGCAGCAGCCAGATAAGGAACTAACGTCAGATGCATATACAGCGTGTGTTCACGGCCAACATCGACCGCCATTTGACGAATAGCCTCCAGGAATGGCAGGGATTCGATATCACCCACAGTACCACCAATTTCAACCAACACGACATCATGGCCTTCGCCGCCTTCGATGATGCGTTCTTTGATGGCATTGGTGATGTGAGGAATAACCTGAATGGTCGCACCCAGGTAATCACCACGGCGCTCTTTACGCAGAACTTCCGAGTAGATACGGCCGGTGGTGAAGTTGTTACGACGGGTCATTTTGGTGCGAATGAAGCGCTCGTAGTGCCCTAAATCCAAATCGGTTTCAGCGCCATCTTCGGTGACGAAAACCTCCCCGTGTTGTGTCGGGCTCATTGTGCCCGGATCCACGTTGATGTACGGGTCCAGTTTCATGATGGTAACGTTGAGGCCTCGAGCTTCAAGTATAGCCGCCAGGGAGGCTGCAGCAATGCCTTTACCCAGAGAGGAGACGACCCCGCCGGTCACAAAAATATAATTAGTTGTCATACTGAACCTGAGAGTTTAGGTTTAAAGACGATGGAATGACCAAGACGGGGAAGTAGTATACCGGAACCTTGGTTTCGCTACAAATGATCTCCGTGCCGGTGGCCGTTTTCACCGCGAAAATGGCGCGCAAAATCACCTTACTATCGATTATAATTCAATATATTAACGTAATTAAAATTCAACAATTATCTATCTGATGAATTAAAAAACCTTATATCTCAGTTTCTTGCTTTTTTACGTGCTGCCAGGCTGCTTCCATCTCATCAAGCGTTGCATTTTCCATAGTACGACCTGATGACCTAACTATTTGTTCTACCTGACGAAAACGCCGCTCAAACTTACGGTTGGCTGCCTGTAAGGCATTTTCTGCGTTGTGACCCAAATGACGGGATAAGTTGACGGTAGCAAACAACAAATCGCCAATTTCCTCACCCAATTTGTCTTCATTCACCACGGCTTGCCGCACCTCGAACATCACCTCGTCAATCTCTTCATAGACTTTGTCGAGTACCGGTTCCAAAGTGCGCCAATCAAAACCAACGGATGCGCAGCGCTTTTGGATTTTATGGGCTTTCATCAACGCAGGCAACGCATCAGGAATATCATCCAGTGCCGAATATAAGGCTTTTTTCGCCCGCTCCCCGGCTTTACGGGTTTCCCAATCTGGCACTGCCTCATTACGGGTCGGCGCATCAGTGACATTTTGCGCCGCATCAGGGAACACATGGGGGTGACGACGCTCCAGTTTATCGCTGATGGCATGGCAAACGTCATCAAAAACAAACAACCCCTGCTCCTGCCCCATCTGAGCATAAAACACCACCTGGAACAGCAAGTCACCCAGCTCATCGCGCAACGCGTTAAAATCCTTGCGCGCAATCGCGTCAAGCACTTCGTGAGTTTCTTCAAGCGTGTAGGTGGCAATAGTGTCAAAATTCTGCTTACGATCCCACGGGCAACCCAGTTCTGGATCACGCAATATGCGCATAATATCCAACAAACGTTGCAAGGCTAATGCTGTAGTATCTGAGGCAATTACTGACTGAATCATCGCAATTTATTCACTTTTCTAGTCTTTTTAACATGTTAGGCGTCACGAGCGCAGGCAAATTGATTGCGGCCAGCGCACTGCCCAATATCAATATGCCAAAGCGCAGTAGCCGCCCGGATCAAAATACTTAATTGCCATGCAACCGACGGGCGTCGATAACATCCGGCAACTGATTCAGTTTGGCTAACACCCTACCCAACACCTGCAAGTTGTAGATCTCGATATCCATATCGATAGTTGCCAGCATCTTTTTGGTATCGCTGCAACTGGCAACACCCAACACGTTGACTTTTTCGTTTGCCAAAATAGTTGTGATATCACGTAGTAACCCACTGCGGTCATTGGCAGTTACCCGTACCACCAATGAGTAACCGCTGGAATAGCTTTCACCCCAAACCGCATCAACAATCCGTTCCGGCGCATGAGATTGCAATTCAGCCAGTTGTTCACAATCAGCACGATGAATGGATATCCCGCGCCCTTGTGTGATAAAACCGATAATTTGATCACTTGGAATTGGCTGGCAGCATCGTGCGATATGGTGCATCAGATTACCGACACCTTCGACCACAATACGCCCACTGTCTTTACTGGCGTTACGTGGCGGCGGCTGGTGTTTGTTATTCAAATGACGTAATGCTTCTAAATCAGCCTCTTCCGACGTTGGCTTGTTCAGTTTGCCTTGCAGGAAATTGACCATCTGATTCAAACGAATATCACCACCGCCAATAGCCGCTAAAACTTCATCCATTGAATTCATGTTATAGCGCGGAACCAGCAGCTTTTCAGCCTCTTTCAGGCTGATGTACATGTGCGCGAGCTCGTCATCCAGCATCTGCCGACCCGCAAGAATATTCTTATCTCTATCTTGTTTTCTGAACCAGTTATGAATTTTAGAACGCCCACGGCTGGTAGTGACATAGCCAAGGTTAGGATTCAGCCAGTCACGGCTTGGATTGGGTTGCTTCTGAGTGATAATTTCAATCTGATCACCCATCTGTAGTTGATAGGTAAACGGCACAATCCGACCACTAATTTTGGCTCCAATACAGCGGTGGCCTACATCGCTGTGAATATGGTATGCAAAGTCCAGCGGTGTTGAACCTGTAGGTAAATCAATGACATCGCCTTTCGGGGTAAACACATACACCCGGTCATCAAATACCTGACTGCGTACTTCATCCAGCATTTCACCAGAATCCGCCATCTCTTCTTGCCAGGTAATTAGCTTACGCAACCAGGCAATGCGCCCTTCATAGCCGGAACGGCCTGCCGCCACCGCACCCTCTTTGTACTTCCAGTGGGCAGCAACCCCCAGTTCAGCATCTTCATGCATCTGACGGGTACGAATCTGAATTTCCAGTGTGTTACCGCGTGGCCCAAGCACCACGGTATGGATTGATTGATAACCATTAGGTTTAGGATTAGCAACGTAATCATCGAATTCATCAGGCAAATGACGGAATTGGGTGTGGACAATCCCCAACGCGGCATAACAGTCTTGCAGGCGTTCAACCACCACCCGCACGGCGCGCACATCGAATAGTTCATCGAAAGCCAGCGACTTCTTCTGCATTTTGCGCCAGATGCTGTAAATATGTTTAGGTCGGCCATAGATCTCAGCTTTGATGGCTTCATCCGCCATCGCTCTGCGCAATGAGACGACGAAGTCCTCTATGAACTGCTCACGATCGATACGGCGCTCATGGAGCAATGTGGCAATTTGCTTATATTCGTCGGGATGCAAATACCGGAAACAGAAGTCTTCGAGTTCCCACTTGATCTGGCCAATACCAAGCCGATTAGCCAGTGGCGCATAGATATTGGAACACTCTTTCGCCGCCAGAACCCGTTCATCTTCCGGCGCGTCTTTGACTTCACGCAGATGAGCAATGCGCTCAGCCAGTTTGATAACGACGCAACGGAAATCCTCCACCATCGCCAACAGCATACGACGCACGTTATCCACTTGCTCAGAGCTCATGGAATCATTATGAGTGGCTTTTAATTGACGGATAGCATCCATATCGCGCACACCGTGCACCAGATAGGTAATGCCTTTACCAAAGTGCTCGATTAGCGTGGTTTCATCCACCACATTGGCGTCCACCAGCGGGAACAGCAAGGCAGCGCGCATACTGTCGTTATCCATGCTCAGGGTGGAAAGAATTTCAACCATTTCAAGGCCGCGCCACAATAATAACGACGCATTGGGATGGTTTTGCGTCTGTTGCTCACAGTAGCACCAGGTTTCGGCTAATCGCTCGCCTGACTGCGGATTAGGAAGCCCCAGGCTGGCTACCCAATCGTCGAGAGCAAACTCGCCAGCTGGATTCAAATGTGCACTTCGTACCGCAACCATAACTTCTCCCTACTTTGCGACCCCTGGGTCCTGCATGAACAGCGCCAGAGACCCTGGATGCCCAGTGTGGTGAAACATATCCAACATACGTACCTGAGCAAGACGGTAACCGGCGGCCAATGACTGGCCTGGGCATATATTGCCCATTCGCCACCGGCGCCGCAACTCCTCCTCTGACATTTCCAAACCAGACTATCAGCGGTCAGATATACCGCAATTTGCTCCTGTTTAGCAAATTCAGTCAACGCCTTACGATCTACCTCTTTAAAGGTATTGAGGTGACGCGAAACCAGTAACGGTGGGCTATCATCCCATACGCGTTCTACACCCCTGGTCAACGAGCGACTTGTAATTCAGACAAACACTGATAGGGAGATGGCAACAATTGCTCCTATTCCGGCTATAAGACCGAGCGAGGTTATACCCATAACCCGCTCGAATGCTCTGCTGGCAAGGTTCAGAGGATAAAAAGGGTTTTTACCTGATAGCACGCAACACCCTGGCCACATGTATTCAGAGCGTTTACTGTCACAGTTATCGTTTGTCGGGTCGTCATAGGTCGGTTTGGAGAGTAGAATTGTGCCATATTGATTGATCAAGCATCGGTTACGTAAGCTGCTAATTTTCCCACACTGGAATACCATGACCAAATACAGCCTTCGCGCACGCATGATGATTTTAATCCTGGCACCCACACTGCTTCTTGGGCTGTTACTGAGTACTTCATTTATGGTAAATCGCTATAATGAACTGCAAAACCAAGTAGTTAATGCAGGAACGAACATTATAGAACCGCTTGCCGTTGCTAGCGAGTATGGAATGACTTTCCAGAATCGCGACACGATTCGTCAGTTGATTAATCTATTTCACCGCCGTCACTCAAATATTGTACGGTCAATATCAGTATTTAACACAGATAACACTCTTTTTATCACATCTAACTATAATTACAATTACTCACAATTAAGATTGCCCAGTAACCAGCCAATACCCACTTCACTGATGCTCTCCTATCGCGGCGACTCGTTGATCCTGCGCATGCCCATTATCGCTGAATCTAATTTAGCCAGTAACAGAGCCTCCGGTACTGGCCAGATAAATCAGCAATTAGGCTATATCGCGATAGATTTGGATCTGCAATCGGTACGGCTACAGCAATATAAAGAAGTCATTATCTCTACTTTGCTGCTGCTATTCTGCATGTGCGCGGCCATTTTGTTTGCTTATCGCCTGATGCGTGATGTCACTGTCCCGATCCGTAATATGGTGGATACTGTAGATCGTATTGGCAGCGGGCAATTAAATAGTCGGGTTGAAGGGCATATGCTCGGTGAATTGAATATCCTCAAAAATGGCATCAACTCAATGGCAATGTCATTAGCGGCTTATCACGAGGAGATGCAGCAAAATATCGATCAGGCAACATCGGATCTGCGTGAAACACTGGAGCAGATGGAGATCCAAAACGTTGAGCTGGGGCTGGCCAAAAAACGAGCACAAGAAGCTGCACGCATTAAATCGGAGTTTCTGGCCAATATATCGCATGAGTTGCGTACGCCGCTCAATGGTGTGATTGGCTTTACACGCCAAACGCTTAAAACTTCACTGACGCCGACGCAAACCGACTATTTGCAAACCATACAGCGCTCTGCCAACAACCTGTTATGCATCATTAATGATGTGCTGGATTTCTCCAAGCTGGAAGCTGAAAAACTGCTCCTTGAGCATATCCCCTTCTCACTACGTGGCACACTGGATGAAGTGATTATTCTGCTGGCACATACGGCGCATGAGAAAGGACTGGAACTGACATTGCATGTGAACAATGATGTACCTGAGCAAGTGGTCGGTGATGCCATGCGATTGCAGCAAATTGTCACCAACTTGCTTGGTAATGCGATTAAATTCACCGAACAGGGCAATATCGATATTGTGGTGGCTATACAGGTAATGGCTAGTCACCAAGTCACACTGGTCGTCGAAATACATGATACGGGTATCGGTATTTCTGAATCGCAACAAGCTCAGTTGTTCCAGGCATTTCGTCAAGCGGATGCCAGTATTTCGCGTCGTCATGGCGGTACCGGGCTTGGGCTGGTAATTACTGAAAGATTGGTCAAAGAGATGAGGGGCGACATCAGTTTCCACAGTCAGGTGGATCGTGGATCAACCTTCCGGTTCTACATCACATTGGATCTTAACGACACCATCTCCTATCGCCATCCCGATATGTCACAGTTAGAAGGGAAAACACTGGCTTATATTGAGCGCAATGCCACTGCCGCGAAGGCGACGTTGGACATTCTTAGTGTCACACCATTGCAGGTAACTCATAGTCGAACGCTGGCTCAATTACCGGCTCAACATTATGATTTTTCATTAATTGGTGTGCCAATACCGTACCGCAATAATATGGCAGTTCATCAGGACGAACTGATAGCAGCACTGAAGATTGCCAATCGCGTTATTCTGGCCCTGCCAAGCCAATCACAGGTGGAAGCGGAACAACTTAAGCAAGTCGGCGCCAGGGCGTGTCTGATTAAGCCATTGTCATCCAATAGATTGATTCCTTTGCTGTTATCTGAAGATACCCTTTGCGAATTACCGGTACCAGAGCAACCTCATAAACTGCTTAAATTGCCTTTCAAAGTGATGGCCGTTGACGACAATACAGCTAACTTGAAATTAATTGGCACGCTGCTCGAAGAATTGGTTGAGGAGACCGTATTATGCGACTGTGGCGCTAAAGCTATTGCCTACGCTCGCGAAAATACATTAGATATCATTTTGATGGATATCCAAATGCCAGAAATTGATGGTATTCGTGCCAGCGAAATCATTCATCAGATGTCCCATCATAAGGACACACCTATCATTGCCGTCACCGCTCATGCAGTCAGAGGGCAGCAAGAACAATTATTAAAATTAGGTATGGCAGACTATTTGGCAAAGCCTCTTGATGAAGTCCGCCTGATACAGGCTTTATCACGCTATCAACATAATAAATTGCCTCCCCTCAAAATAGATATTATGCCATCCTCATCGTCACGAACTGACAGCACGGGAGCAATAGATTGGCCTCTCGCTGTCAGGCAAGCCGCAAATAAAGAAACACTGGCAAAAGATTTATTAATCATGCTATTAGATTTTATTCCACAGGTAACTATACGCGTAGAAGCCATTCTGGCCGGAGCAGATGATGAGGATATTCTGAACCTGATTCATAAATTTCATGGTAGTTGTGCATGTAGCGGTGTGCCGCGTTTGAAACTACTGTGTCTGACCATTGAACAGCAGTTGCGCAAGCAAACAGATTTACACAATTTACAACCCGAATGGCTTGAATTAATAGATGAGATCAATAACGTCCGCTGTGCCGCAAAAATCTATGTAACGACAACATAGTTACCTTACCTAATTCAGTAGAAAACAACAAAAGGGCACAGCTAAAACTAACTATGCCCTTGATGATAACAATGCTACCGCGCCAATTTATACTTGTCATCTTTCAAGTTGCGGATGTGTTGTCTGCACTGAGTGACCCGAATCACTTACTAATATGTATGTAAACTCATCGGGATTATCTCACTTGCCGCCTTGCTATATCTTGAAGTCTATTAGGTATATTACTGCATCAATAAATAGAGTGAAGTATCACCACGCTGAATGCTCAACGCCAACACCGATGGCTTAGTATCGAGGATTTTCCGCAACTCACCGAGGTTCTGCACCGATTGCTGGTTAATCCCCATAATGACATCGCCTTTTTTCAGGCCAATACGTGCCGCAGATGTCCCAGCTTTCACGCTATCCACTCTAACACCTTTTTCACCGTTAACCTCAGTATTGCTAAGCTCAGCACCTTCAATACCAGTGTAGAGAGTACCAGAATCAACCTGAGTCTGGCTGCTTTGTTCCAGAGTGGCCTCAACATTAAGCGGTTTACCGTCACGCAGCAAGCCCAGCGTCATTTTGCTACCAACCGGTAAAGTACCAATTTCAGCACGGAAGCCGGCGAAGCTGTTAATGGCTTTACCATTCATGCTGATAATCACATCACCTGCTTTGATACCAGCTTTTGCCGCAGCAGATTTTGGTATGACCTGACTGATAAAAGCGCCTTTTTGTGCATCAACTTTCATGGCTTTTGCCAGTTCAGAGTTCAATTCTGTGCCCATGATGCCCAATTCACCGCGTTTCACCTGACCAAATTCAACCATCTGTGATATCAGGTTTTTCACCATATTACTTGGGATAGCAAACCCGATACCAATGTTACCGCCGTCTGGGGCTAAAATTGCAGTGTTAATCCCAATCAGCTCACCATTCAAATTAATCAGCGCACCACCAGAATTACCACGATTAATCGCAGCGTCAGTCTGGATAAAGTTTTCATAGTTTTCCACATTCAAACCACTGCGACCCAAGGCCGACACAATACCGGAGGTAACAGTTTCACCCAGACCATATGGGTTACCGATAGCAGCAGTATAATCACCTACGCGCAGTTGGTCGGAATCGGCAATTTTAATCGCGGTCAGATTTTTAGCATCTTTCAACTGAAGTAACGCAATATCAGTTCGCGGATCTTTACCGATCACTTTTGCTTGATAGCTGCGACCATCACTCAGTTTCACATTGATTTTATTAGCATTATCAACAACGTGGTTATTGGTAACAACATAACCTTTAACAGCGTCAATGATCACGCCCGAACCGAGAGAGCGAAACTCCTGTTTACTTGGTTGAGCACCTTGACCACCCTGACACATCGGAGAGCTTTGGAACGGCGAACCATCCTGGCAGAACGGTGAGTCATTACCAAAGAATTGCTGGAACTGCGGTGGCATACGGCCGGCACCGGCATTACTTACCTGTGTGCTGCCTTCTACATTAATACTGACGACCGAAGGCATGACTTTCTCTAGCATAGGAGCCAGGCTAGGGGGCTGTTGGCTGCCAGAAGCAGCAGTTTCTGCCGCAATAACAGAAGAAACCGACCCCAGGGCGAAACCGATGCTCAACGCCAATGCACTTAACACTAAAGTTGTTTGTTTCATGTATTCAAGTTCTCGCTATACAATTAGTAATTGGGTCAACAATAAGGAGTGTGTAACAGGCTTGCGTCTTGCACTTGCATAGTAAGATTAAATATTGGGGATGAAGTTCACAGAATCAATAATAGGAATAGTAAAAAATATTTTCCGTCTTTACAAAACTATATACCCAAATGACATCAAGATGCGGCCAGGCGGCAATTGAACGAAGCCCCGAACGTTTATTCAAATAAGGAACTAAAAGGAGTAAATGGAACCAGCACCCCTGCATCTTTAAGAGGGACGCGTATAACTAATTAAACGGACAACTGGATATGTTATTCCGCCGCCATTAAACGACGATACTCATCGTAAGCATAAAGATCTGTCATGCCACTGATATAATCCTGAATTAATCGGGCGCGATAATAATATTCATATATCTCATATTGTTCGGTAGGTAAATTACGTAACTGTTCCGTCGATTCAACATAAGCCAATCGGTGCTTAGTCGATAATTTGTGGAGCAACCGAGTTTCAATCAGATACTGACGGTGAGTATCTTCTGCAACCAATTGAGTAAATGCAGTTTGCGGCATAGCTAATAGCGGACTATAAATATCCAGCAAGCCGCTTATAATTCTATATCCTTGCAATTCAAGTTGTTCTACTTCAGGACGATTAAATACGTGTTTAACTGCAACCTTTTTAAAAATTTGCAGTAACTTACATGCGGGACTGAAATCCTCTAATAAAGCCTGATTAAACGAACCGCAAAATACTGCCGGAAGATTTTCAATAAAACGTTGTGCCGCATAAGGAACCAATTTCCCCACCGTATTTACCCGTAAAAACATGAAAAATTGATCTTCTGAACTACGCCGCCCTTGCCCACGCCCTAATTGACGAAATGCACCACCGACAACTTTATCAAACAGATCGCCCCGAACCACTTCGCCCCACTCCTGCATCAGGTGCTCATAAAGTTGTTCTACACTGAAAATAGTTTTCTCTACTGCATCTTCAAGGTCTGCAATACAATAAGAAATATCATCAGCAGCTTCCATAATATATGTCAGCGGGAAACGGTTAAACTCGTCCATATTGAGTTCACGGCGTAATTCTTTGATATAGCGTTCTTCCGTCAGATAGAAGCCCGGTTTTTTCATCAAATAATTATGAGACGAAGGAATATCATCAGACCAATAAGCAGGTTTGGTATATTTAAGAATGCACCCGACCTGAGCATAAGTCAGATTCAGCTTTAATAAGCTATAAACCAAGCGAATCGCCTGCGCATTGCCCTCAAATTGGCTAAGGTCATGACGGATTTTACTGCGCAAAATATTAAGTTCAGTTTCGCCTTTTCGCAATTTTAGCACATTAACCAGACACTGATCCTCGCCGCGTGGTTCAGCACCACCACTATTAGGATCCATCTGTTTTGTAAACCAATTATTGATAGCCGATTCACCAAAATGACCAAAAGGTGGGTTACCAATGTCATGCATCAGACAAGCCATTTCGACAATGCTTTCAAAAGGATCGAGCAGTTTATCTAAACCATAAGCAGTGATTTTTTTATCTTGCTTAAAACGATTCAGGATCTCTTTGGCAATATAACGCCCCACCTGCTGCACTTCCAACGAATGGGTTAACCTACTACGTACTGCAGCATTGCGCTCCAGCGGAAATACCTGCGTTTTCTGCTGCAAGCGCCGGATGGCGGCAGAGTTAACAATTCTTCCACGATCACTTTCAAACACCCTGATAATCGCGTATTCATCTTCAGTCGAACTGGATTTACCAAAGGGCCGCTGAAAACTGATTTTCTGCCTAAAGTCGATCCCAGACATATCTTCTCCTGATCACTACGCATAAACATGTACTGTAAATAGTGATACCGGCTCCCGACAACAGATGCAATTGATTATGCATGAACTGCGACACATTACGCATTATCGTTAGCGAATTACCCTGATATGCAACTTACCTGATAAACTGCCTGCCGTTAATCACCGATTAACTCACTCTTTAAATCAGCGAGAATTTATATGAAAGTAGGTATTATAGGCGCAATGGAAGAAGAGGTGGCGTTGCTGCGTGATCAGATTAAAAATCGTGAAACGCTGGCGCGTGCTGGGTGTGAAATTTACACTGGCCAATTGAATGGCATTGAAGTTGCGTTACTGAAATCTGGTATCGGTAAGGTGTCTGCGGCAATGGGCACCACTTTGCTGTTAGAACATTGCCAGCCTGATGTGGTGATCAATACCGGTTCTGCGGGTGGTCTGGCTTCCAGCCTGAAAGTCGGCGATATCGTCGTTTCCAACGAAGTGCGCTATCACGATGCCGATGTAACTGCTTTCGGTTATGAACCTGGCCAAATGGCTGGCTGCCCGGCAGCTTTCGTTGCTGATGCCGAACTAATTGCATTAGCAGAAAACTGCATTAAACAATTGAGTCTGAATGCGGTGCGCGGCCTGATTTGCAGCGGTGATGCTTTCATCAATGGCGCCGCACCACTGGCACGTATCCGTGCAACCTTCCCGGCAGTGGCAGCAGTAGAAATGGAAGCAGCAGCCATCGGCCATGTATGTTACCTGTTCAACACCCCCTTTGTTGTCGTTCGCGCCATTTCTGACGTTGCTGATCAGGAATCCCATCTCAGTTTTGAAGAGTTCCTGGTAGCTGCGGCTAAACAATCCACTCTAATGATAGAAGCGATGTTAACCACACTGGCTAAACGCGATTAATGAAGCAATTCAGCAGGTTCGCTGCGACACAGCCGGCAACAATATTGCTGACCGGCCTGCTGACACTCCCCCTGTGGGCTGCGGAACGGGTTATCAGTTTATCACCCAGCACTACTGAACTGGCCTATGCCGCTGGTTTAGGCAATAAGTTGGTAGCTGTGAGCGCTTACTCTGATTATCCGGAAGCGGCCAAAAAGCTTGAACAGGTTGCGTCATGGCAAGGGGTCAATGTCGAACGTATTCTGGCCTTAAAACCGGATCTGATCATCGCCTGGCGTGGGGGCAATCCACAGCGCCCACTGGACCAACTGGCAGCCCTTGGTATTCCGATCATCTATTCAGATCCGGTTAACCTTGATCAGATTGCTAGCGATCTGGATACATTAGCGCAATACAGCTCACATCCTAACCAGGCACATCAGGCAGCGAAGCAATTCCGCCAACAGGTAGCTGAGTTACGCAGCCGTTATGCCATTAATAAACCACTGCGCACCTTCCTGCAATTTGGCACACAACCCTTATTTACCAGCTCCGGCCATACTTTGCAGAGCGAGGTGGTCTCCCTGTGCGGTGGTGTGAATATTTTTGCCGCAAGCCCAGTCCCTTGGCCACAAGTCAGCCAAGAGCAAGTCATGACACGCCAGCCACAGCTGATCGTGGTAGGTGGAAAACAGTCGCAACCGAATAACATCAGCGCTTTTTGGCAGCCAAAAATTAATGTTCCCGTCATAAGCCTTAATGAGGACTGGTTTAATCGTGCTGGCCCGCGTATTGTGCTGGCCGCCAAAGAGCTTTGTCAGCAAATGGCCAGCATACAAACCCCGGTGGTGGAGTCGGATTAATGTTAGTTTATTGGCTGGATATTTTAGGTACTGCGGTATTTGCTATTTCCGGTGTATTACTGGCGGGGAAGTTACGTATGGATCCGTTCGGTGTACTGGTATTGGGGGTAGTGACCGCTTTGGGTGGCGGCACTATCCGCGATATGGCACTGGCTAATGGCCCGGTGTTTTGGGTAAAAGATCCAACCGATTTGGTGGTCGCAATGGTGACCTGTCTGGTAACCATTCTATTGGTACATCAGCCCCGGCGCACGCCGAAATGGGTTTTGCCAGTACTTGATGCTATTGGCCTGGCCGTGTTCGTGGGTATCGGTGTGAATAAAGCCTTTGCTGCCGGAGCCAACCCGTTAGTAGCTATTTGTATGGGGGTTATCACTGGTGTTGGCGGCGGGATTATCCGCGATGTTTTGGCGCGGGAGATCCCGATGATCCTGCGAACTGAAATTTATGCTACTGCTTGCATCATTGGCGGCATCGTTCATGCCACCGCGTTCTATACTTTTGATATGCCATTACAACAGGCGATGCTATTAGGCATGGCTATCACCCTCAGTATCCGGCTTGCAGCCATCCGTTGGCGCTTAAAACTGCCCACATTTGAAATAGAGCGTTGATGGGCTAATGAGGTGAATTTATGTGACCTAAACCTTCGAGTGGCTAACTCTCGTGTCACCTTGTCGGGTGCAATCACCGAAGCAAAATTAAAATATCAATAATTATTAATAATTATCTACAAATACAATGTAAGAAAGAAAATCCATTGGTTGGCTAATCTAAAATCAGCCATTCTTATATTGCGCCAGATGGCAACTTGCTGAACAACAACAGTATTATCCAAGTGGTACAACTGAATACCGTAGCATGGTGATATTCAGATGAAAAAAGCCACGACGGCAAAGGTTGCTATTTTTTATAGAAAATGTAACGGCAATCGGACTAGATACTGAAAGAGGAACCGCACCCACAAGTACTTTTCGCATTCGGGTTAGTGACGATAAAACGTGAACCTTCCAGGCCTTCGGTGTAATCCACCGCACCACCGACCAGATATTGTAGGCTCATTGGATCTACAACTAACTCAACACCTTGCTTTTCAATGGTCATATCACCGTCGTTGATGTGATCATCAAAAGTAAAGCCATACTGAAACCCGCTGCATCCGCCTCCAGTAATGTAAACACGCAGCTTCAGGTTTGGATTTTCCTCGTCAGAAATAAGCAGCTTGACTTTCTTGGCTGCTGCCTCGGTAAACTGTAGGGGCAGTACTGTTTCATCGCTCATACTCATCACTCCCAACCGGTGTTAGAGTTTCAGGTTACTACAATGGCAGCCTGATCTGTGGTTCAATTATCCAATACCTGAGTAATTCATTCAAGTATCGCTAGCTAATGTTATATATTCTCTACCTGTTTTAGCTTCACCTTCAAACATCACCTGTTGCGCTACCGCTTGTTCTTACCTTTGCATCTTCAGACAAAAATATCTGAATACAATAAGTTACTACCATACATGCTATGGCAAAAGTCTCTTCCTCAATACCTTATTCCGGAAAAAATTACGCACAGACCGTCGCCGAAATGATCCCCAATGCTAACATCGGTCAAATATTCCACTCGGAACACCAGAACCAACGCACCGTAATGAGGTGGCAATCCAAACTATACGGCTATTTGCGACACGTCGCGCAAGCTAACATTAAATATGTCCAATCATTTGATAACCGCTGTCAGTTCTTTAGAATAAGCGGCATTCTTCATTGGCTCGAGTGAGCCAATACCACTTCAGGGGTTCGTTTATGAGTAAATCCGAAAGTCTATATGCCGAGGCAAAAAAGCTAATCCCAGGCGGAGTTAACTCTCCAGTACGTGCATTCACTGGTGTCGGTGGTGTACCGTTATTTATTGAGCGGGCTAATGGCGCCTACCTGTTTGATGTCGATGGGAAGGCTTACATTGATTATGTTGGTTCGTGGGGACCAATGGTATTGGGCCACAATCATCCGGCTATCCGTCAGGCGGTGATTGACGCAGTTGAACATGGTTTAAGCTTCGGTGCGCCGACAGAAATGGAAGTGAAAATGGCTGAATTGCTCACTGAGCTGGTGCCAACCATGGACATGGTGCGAATAGTCAACTCTGGTACCGAAGCTACCATGAGTGCTATCCGTCTGGCTCGTGGCTTTACTGGCCGCGATAAAATCATCAAGTTCGAAGGTTGCTACCACGGTCACGCAGATTGCTTGTTGGTAAAAGCAGGTTCCGGTGCATTGACCCTTGGCCAGCCAAATTCTCCGGGTGTACCTGTTGATTTTGCCAAGCATACCTTAACTTGTACCTATAACGATCTGGCCTCTGTGCGTGAAGCTTTTAAGCAATATCCGCAGGAAGTCGCTTGTATCATCGTCGAGCCAGTAGCTGGCAATATGAACTGCGTCCCACCGTTACCGGAATTCCTACCCGGCCTGCGTGCGTTGTGTGATGAATTCGGCGCGTTGCTGATTATCGATGAGGTTATGACCGGTTTTCGTGTCGCATTAGCAGGCGCACAGAATTACTACGATGTATTTCCTGACCTAACCTGCCTGGGTAAAATCATTGGCGGTGGCATGCCGGTAGGTGCTTTCGGTGGCCGTCGCGATATCATGGATGCACTGGCACCCACCGGCCCGGTTTATCAGGCTGGCACGCTATCCGGCAATCCTATCGCTATGGCAGCCGGTTTTGCCTGTTTGACCGAAGTCTCACAGGTTGGTATCCATCAAACCCTGACCGAACTAACCGATTCATTCGCTAACGGTCTTTTAGACGCCGCTAAAGCAGAAAACATCCCGCTGGTGGTGAACCATGTCGGTGGCATGTTTGGCATCTTCTTTACCGATGCCAAGACCGTCACCAGTTATCAGGATGTGATGAAATGCGACCTTGAACGCTTTAAGCACTTCTTCCACTTGATGCTGAACGAGGGCATCTATCTGGCCCCTTCTGCGTTTGAAGCAGGCTTTATGTCTGTAGCACACAGCAAAGAAGATATCCAAAAGACTATTGATGCTGCTCGTCGGTGTTTTGCTAATCTTTAACCTCAGCCAATAAGCCAACCACCGCCAAACGAGGGAGGTGGTTAAAATAACAATCTGTCATAACTCATGATTTATTTGCAGCAATGTTATCTCAAAGTAGTTAGTCATCTCTGACAAGGTATCCGGTCTTATTGAACCATTACCAACAAATAAATTTTATTATTCAGTTAGTTATATAACACAAGATTACCGCTCTTGTTTGCGTAATAAATAAACAAAATACGGTGCGCCGATAAACGTTGCTAATAAACCTGCTGGAATCTGATTAGGGAACAGCAACATCCGCCCGCACCAGTCGGCAAATATCATCAGCAAGCCGCCCAGAATCGCGGCGATAATCATCTGCGGGATCGCTCGACGGAAACCAAGCATCCGTGCCATATGGGGAGCCATCAAGCCAACAAAACTTAACGGGCCAACCATCAACGTTGCTGCGGCAGTTAAACAGGCTGCCAGCAGTAAAATCGCTAACCGGTTCGGTGCTAGTGACATGCCTAATGATCTGGCGGTCGCACTACCCAATGGTAGGATCACTAACCAGCGGCGGCACAACGGCGCCAGCGCTATCAATACTGCAGCGATTAAACCGGTAGTTAATGCCTGCTGGCCATCAACAGAGTAAGTTGAACCTGAAATCCATGCCAGCACACCCCGCATACGCGGATCGCCACTGGCCAGCAACATCGTGATTACCGTGGTAAAAGCGGTGCTGATTGCAATCCCCGCCAAAAGCATGCGACCTGGTGAGAATCCTCCGCGCCCGGCAACCACCATAATCAGCAACAGTGTTGCCCCCGCCCCGAAACTACCGGCAGGCAGCAACCACACTAACGCATTCCCTGGTACGATAAATAACATCAGCACCACACCGAATGCCGATCCGGAGCTGATTCCCAGCACTTCAGGGCTAGCCATTGGGTTGCCGGTCAGCTTTTGGATTAGCGTTCCTGCTACCGCCAGCATCATGCCAGCAGTCAATGCGGCAAGCACTCGTGGCCAGCGCCAGTGTAACAATCCCTGTATCTGTTCACCGCCGATCCAAGTCCAACCCTGACTGTCGCGGCCAAACATTAGCGCAGCAGTCAACCCTGCCAGCAATAACAGTAAACCGATACCGACCCATAATCCCAAACATTGCCGTTCAACCGGAACATTGTCGCCAAAATCCATGTTTGGGGCGGTAGCGCTGTGTAAACGCGGCAAGAGCCACAACAACAACGGAGCACCGATCAATGCAGTCGCCGCACCAGTAGGAATTTCCCGCCAGACTTGCGTCAGCCAGATGATGACCTGATCGGTAACCCATAGTAGTAACGCCCCAACTATCGCTGCCAATATTAAGCGTTGTGATAACCGTCGGGCACCGAGAATTTTTGCCAGTAAGGGAGCAAACAGACCGATAAAGCCAATCACGCCTACTGCATTAACTAACATTGCACTGAACAGGATTGCGACTCCCAGTGCGCTCAGGCGAGCCAGTGATAAGCCTAATCCCAAATTACGGGCAACACCGTCATCCAGCCCCAATAGCGTTAACGGGCGAATGAGTAACGTGGCTAATACACAGGTGATCAATAAACGTGGCAGAATAAACTGCACGGTACTCCAGTCCTGCTGGTTCAACGCACCGCTGCTCCATAAAAACAGCCCTTGCAGTTGCTCATAGTTAAACAGCGCCAACAAACCATTTATCGCACCACAGTACAGGCCGAGGACTAATCCCGCCAGAATCAAGGTAACAGGTGATAAGCGCTTACCCCATGCCACGCCAAAGACCAAAGCACCAACTAACACCCCACCGGCCATTGCCGCCAGTTGGCGGGTTAGTTCACCGCCGGGTAGCATCCACAAGGTGGCGACCGTCAAACCAAGTTGAGCACCGGCGGAAACACCGAGTGTAGCCGGTTCAGCCAGTGGATTACGCAGTACTTGCTGGAATAACACCCCCACCAATCCCAGCCCGGCACCGGTGAGCAGTGCAACGGCTAATCGGGGTAACTGGCTGTAATGGAATAACATTTGGCGTACATCATCAATATCCGGCCGCCACAGCGCTTCAACCCACAATGATACCGGCAATAATTGCCACAGGTTGTATAGTGTCAATACTATGGCGATAACCAATAGCAAGCTAATTAAACCAGCAGATAACAGCACGCTCTTGCGCGAGGTATTCGCCATCATGATGGTTCACCCCATGTCTGTTCCAATAAACGGACAAAACGCATCGCTGACAGCGTCGCACCATAAAACCAGACTGCGGGAACTGTCTGTAACTGGTTGTCACGAATAAAAGACATAGATTGCCATAGTGGCGTGCCAACAACGCGTTGTAGCATCTCACTATTACCATGATCGAAATAAATTGCTCGCCCTGATTTTATCGTCGCCAAACGCTCAATACCCACCACTGTACTGCCCCAGGAATGGGTTTCACCCTGCCAGGCATTTTCAATGCCCAAGATATTCAATACATCTTGAAACAAACTGTTCTGACCGATAATCAGTGCATGGCGAGTATCCAGCAGAGTAAACATCAGTAATGGTGTCTGGTGATAATCATGCAGGCGCAGTTGGGCTGACGCCATAAAATCGTCAAAATCAGCCAGATGTTGATTTGCCACAGCCTCTAGCCCCAAACGCTGCCCCAGCGTGCGTAATGACTTTTTACCCACGGCCAACGGAGAGCTGCCCTGTTCATTAAAGGCAAAACTCATGCAGGGGGCGATTGGGGTGAATTTTTCTGGCGAAGGACCATAGTCTGACGACATTAAAATCAGCGACGGCGCCATCTGCTGCAACAATTCCAAATTCGGCTCAGTACGCTGACCGACATCAATCACACTGGCAGGTAAGGCTGGCTCTTCAACCCATAATCGGTAATTATGAATATCCACTACACCATAAGGAGTTACCCCCAGCGCCAGCAGCAATTCGACGGGCAGCCATTCCAATGCAACAACACGGTTTATATCAATCTGAGGTGTATTCGCCGCCCGCGCCGGCAGGGCGAACAATAGCGGCGACAGCGCTAACGTTGTAATTAACCGGCGGCGAGTATAATCCGGTGCCGATAAGTGGCGTTGATCTAAGGTTAACGACGTTTTCATTAATAAACGAAACTTACCGGCGCACCACCAGCCGGATGCGGCAAAATCCCCATTGGAATACCGTAGATTTGTTCCAACACCTCGCTCTGCATCAGGCTGTCTACCGAGCCTTGCGCAATCATTTCACTGCGGCGCAGAGCGACCAAATGGTCACAATAACGGGCGGCCATATTGATATCGTGTAACACGGCAATGACGGTTAGGCCACGTTCGTGACTGAGGTGTTGAATTAACCTCAAAACCTCTACCTGATGAGCAATATCCAGCGCGGAGGTCGGTTCATCAAGTAATAGGCAACGGCTATTTTGTGCCACCAACATCGCCAACCAGGCTCGCTGCCGCTCACCACCGGACAAACTGTCCACTAAACGGCCAGCCAGCGGTTTCAAATCAACTAACGCAATCGCCTCTTCTACCTGCTGGCGATCTTCATGACGAAAACGACCTAACGGGCCATGCCACGGGTAGCGGCCAATCGCCACTAACTCGCGCACGGTCATTCCTTCTGCTGCCGGTAACTGCTGCGGCAGATATGCTACCTCGCGAGCAAAGGCTCTGTTGTCCCATTGAGTCAGCGGCACGTCATTAAGCAGAACTTCACCGCTGGAAGGCGGTTGGTGGCGACCCAGCATTTTTAATAGTGTCGATTTACCGGAGCCGTTATAGCCGATTAAGCCGCAGAATTTACCCCGGGGAAAGGTGAGTGACAGCGGTTGTAATAAGGTCCGGCCGTGAACCGAGAAACTCAGTTCACAGAGCACGAAAGTGCTGGATTGGCTTGCCTGTTGGTCCAAGATGTTGCCCTGCTGTACGCAATTAAAAGTTAAAATTTTTGGTGGTCATTACGACCCAAACGTTATCGGAAGATAGCCAGCAAGTGAATCGAAACGATAATTGTTATTAAAGTGAAATAATTATCAAATCGGGTAGTTTATGCGTAACTCAGGGATGACTGCAAGCGCTATACCAGCCGATTTTGCCGAGTGGCATACTGAGGATGGCGCGTAAAGGTGAAACAGATAAATATGAATCGACTGGCACGGTAAACATGCCAGTCGATTATGCATTACTGACCAAACATATCTTTGATCCAACCGGCGACACCGCCACCTTGGTCTTTCGGCTGCGCAACAGGTTGTGCAGCCTGACACAACCCTTGCGGGTTCTCGGTCCAGACAGGAATGGAACGCATACTGTTGGCCTCACTGCAAATAAAGTTACCCGCCGAATCAATGTTCATTTGGCTAATCCCTTCCGGGGGCTGCAACACTAACGGCAGCGGGGTTTGGTTTTCCAGATAGCGGCGATACAGGGTCAGTGCACCATTGGCACCGGTCAGTTTCGCCGGGCCGTTATTATCACGCCCAACCCAGGCGATCGCCACTTCTTTGCCATCAATACCCGCAAACCAGCTATCACGCAGGTCGTTGGTGGTACCGGTTTTGGCCGCCAGTGTGTATTTAGCGAATTTCACCGACAGCGAACGGGATGTCCCACGGGAAACCCCTTGTTGCATCGCATAAAGTGTCAGGTAAGCCGCCTGGGCTGGTACCATGCGTTCCGCCTGTGGAAAGCTCTGATACAACACGGTGCCATCTTCTGCAATCACCGAGCGCACAGCAGACAACAACGCACGATTACCACCACTGGCGATAGTCTGATATTCCTGTGCCACTTCGACTGGCGTCAAATCGATAGCTCCCAACAACATAGCCGGAACCGGGGTAATCAGTGCTTTCGGGATACCCAGACGCTGCAACATGGCACTGATTTGGTCCAACCCAACCGACATGCCGAGATTGACCGTCGGTACGTTCAGCGAGTTAGCTAGCGCATCGACTAACATCACCTGACCTCGGAACTGGCGATCGTAGTTTTTCGGCTGCCACGATGTGCCGTTTGGCAATTTGATCGACAGCGGTTGATCCGCAAGCCAGGTATTAAGGCGGTATTTATCCGGCTGGCTCAACGCAGCCAGATAGGTTGGCGGCTTGGCAAGAGAGCCGACCAGACGGCGAGCCTGCATTGCACGGTTAAAGCCAGCATATTGCGGCTGCGCCCCGCCGACCATAGCACGAACTTCGCCACTGAAGCGGTCAACTATCACCATCGCCGCTTCCAGATCATCCAGATGACGGGCCGCTTTCAGCGCCGGAATACCGTCTTCAATGGCTTTTTCTGCTGCATCTTGTGAAACCGGATCTAACGTGGTGAAAATTTTCACACCAGACAGATCGTTAATTTTGTCACCGAGCTTTTCTTGCAGTTCCTGACGTACCATCTGCATAAATGCCGGTTGAGGCGTAATGACCCCTCCTTTCGGCTGCACACCCAATGGACGAGCGCTGAGCATGGTATAAAGCTCGGCGTCGATAACGCCCTGATTCTGCAACAAACGCAGCACCAGATTACGCCGTTCAAGTGCCAGCTTCGGGTTACGCCACGGGTTATACAGCGATGCGCCTTTAACCATACCTACCAGCATGGCTTGCTGATCAAGGCTCAGTTCGTTTACCGGGCGACCAAAGTAATAGAGGCTAGCCAGTGGGAAACCTCGGATCTGATCGCTGCCACTCTGACCGAGATAGACTTCGTTCAGATACAATTCCAGAATCCGATCTTTGCTGTAACGATAATCCACCAACAGCGCCATATAGGCTTCGTTCAGTTTGCGCCACAGCGAACGTTCGTTGGTCAGAAACAGGTTTTTCACCAATTGCTGCGTCAAAGTACTGCCACCCTGCACCGCTTTACCGGCAGTCAAGTTGGCGAGTGCTGCACGGCCAATGGAGTACGGGCTGATACCATCATGTTCATAGAAATGGCGATCTTCCGTTGCCAGCAAGGTGTCGACCAGCAAATCAGGGAAACCGGCACGTGGCACAAACAGGCGCTGTTCACCGTTCGGTGATTGCAGCACAGTGATCAATTTGGGGTCGAGACGCAGAAAACCAAAATCACGCTGGCTATCCAGATTCTGGATCTGAGCCAGACGATCGATTTTAAACACCAAACGCGCACGAACCAGGCCTTCTTTCGCATCCGGGAAATCAAACGGACGGCGCAGAATATCAATGTTATCGCCCCGAACGGTAAACTCACCGGGGCGCGTCATACGGCTCACCTGCCGGTATTGCATCCCCTCCAGCAAATCGATCATCTCTTTTTTGCTGTAGGACATGCCCGGTTCAAGGTTAACCATGCGGCCGTAGACGGCGGCAGGCAATTGCCAGACCTTACCATCAATACGGCTGCGAATTTGCGAATCAAGGTAAATTCCGTAAATAGCCAGCACCACGGCACCGACCAGGAACAGTTTGATAAATAAGCCAAGCCAGCGGCGTTTTTTTCGGAGCCGACGACGTGGTGCTACTTTTCTTGGCATCGGTTCTTCCTCTTCATCGTCATGTTCTTCGTCATCAAAATAAGCGTCTTCTTCATATTCATCTTCATCGCGCCACCGACGCAGTGGCCGTTTTGATGCAGCTTTGGATCGGGCTTTCTTGCCCTTGCGCCCGATTGGCTCGCGGTCATCCCCAGACATGTATTTATCTCCACGCGCATTGGCGATTATTGCGGCTTAATGTGCCCCCCTATTCACAGGGTGGAAAGGGGAACCATCTGAAATTATTGGCTGCCAGCCATAAAAAATCACTTATCTTGATACTTTTTGGTTCTGCGTGTCGGGCGAGTATTGGCGGGGTCATCCGGCCAAACATGTTTGGGATAACGCCCTTTCATCTCTTTTTGTACTTCCCGATATGCCCCTTGCCAAAAAGCGGCTAAATCGCCGGTAATTTGTAATGGCCGATGTGCAGGGGAGAGCAGCTCTAACACCACCGCCACCCGCCCATTTGCCAGCATCGGGCTATGCTGTTCACCAAACACTTCTTGCAAACGCACCGCCAACACGGGTGGCCGATCGACATAATAACGAATTGGCAGGCGGCTACCGGTGGGCACAGTGTAATGAGTTGGCAGCTCAGTATCCAGTTGTTGGCGTAACTGCCAGTTCAACAAACGGGTTAACGCCTCGGCAATATTCACCTGCCGTAATTTGTGTAAATCTCGTACACCAGACAACGACGGCTGCAACCATAGCTCAAGTTTGCCCAGCAAACTGTCATCATCCACTATCGGCCACTGTTCCTCCGGCATCCAGCGGGCGGCACATTGCCATCGGGTGCGAAGCTGTTCGGCCTGTTCATCCCAACTCAGCACGTGCAAACCATGTTCACGCACCCAGCGTAGTAACGCTGATTGCAAGGCCTCGTCGCTGGGCCTGGCCAATGACTGCGCCTTTAATACCAGGCGCCCAACCTGCCAGCGTCGCCACGCCCGCAGCGTACCTTTTTTTTCATCCCACTCTACCACCGTACGTTCTTCAACTAGCTGCGGCTGTCGTTTGGTCAGTGCTGCAATATCAACCGGCAATGCCAGCAAAATACGTGCATCCGGCCCACTTTGGCTTTGTAGTAACCCGGCAGCCACCAACCAAGGAGTGCGAGATAACGCCTCATCTTGTGCCATTGCAGCCCCCATGCCGTTAGCCAGCAGATAGCGGCCATCCTGCCCCCTCTGTTGCGCGATCCGATCCGGATAGGCCAGCGCCAGCAATTGACCAGCAAGTGAGCTGTCGACACAGCCAGCAGGTTGATTAAATCGTTGCGTCAACTGCCTTGCCCGCGCCTGCCAATGTGATTGCGGGCGGCCAAGCCAATCACGTAAATCAATCTGACCGGAACGCGGCGGCTCCTCCAGCATTGCTGCCAGTAGCGCGGCGGTTGCCAGTGCATCAGGGCTTTGTGCTGCGCCTGCACACAACATGGCCGCCAAACGTGGCTCACAGCCCAGCGTTGCCATTATACGCCCTGCGCCGGTTAAATGGCCGCTCACATTGATCGCCCCTAGCCGGAGCAATAAGTCACGGGCAACCGCCAGCGCAGCTTGCGGCGGTTGATCCAGCCAACTGAGTTGCGCCACATCCTGACATCCCCAGTTCAGCAATTCCAGCCACAGGCTGCATAAATCACTATTAAGGATTTCCGGCTCACTGTATTCCGCCGCACGCTCAGCCTGCTCTTTAGCAAACAGATGCCAGCAGAGGCCGGGTTCCAGCCGCCCGGCACGCCCTGCCCGCTGTATCATTGAGGCCTGACTAATACGCTGAGTCACCAGACGAGTCAGGCCATTTTTGACATCAAAACACGCCACCCGTTCCAAGCCGCTATCCACCACCAACCGAATGCCTTCGATGGTTAAACTGGTTTCAGCAATATTGGTCGCCAGCACCACTTTGCGCCGCCCAATGGGAGCTGGTTGAATCGCTTTTTGCTGTTCACTGAGCGGCTGCGCGCCATACAACGGGCAGAGGTCGGTATCGCCTGCCACCTCACCCTGCAACCGCGCCATGACCCGGTGAATTTCGCTGACACCAGGTAAAAATAGCAGTAAAGAGCCTCGCTGCTCATTGAGCAAGCGCTTAACCCGGCTGGCAACACCATCCTCCAACCGCTCATGGCTGGAAAGAGGTTGATAGCTGCGTTCAACCGGAAAGCAGCGCCCCGCAGACATAATGACCGGCGCGGAGGGAAAAAGTGCAGAAAGGCGTTGGTTATCTAGCGTGGCCGACATAATTAGCAGCTTCAGATCGTCACGCAGCCCTTGCTGCACGTCCAGTAACAATGCCAGCGCCAAATCAGCCTGCAAACTACGCTCGTGGAATTCATCGAGAATGACCAATGAAACGCCGGTTAGCTCGGCGTCTTGCTGAAGCATCCGGGTCAGAATGCCCTCAGTCACCACGTCCAGACGAGTATTCGGACCTGTTTTGCTTTCAGCTCGCATGCGATAGCCCACCGTCTGACCCGGCGTTTCACCCAACTGCTGCGCCAGACGATAAGCCACGTTTTTCGCCGCCAGCCGCCGTGGTTCCAGCATAATAATGCGACCAGACAGCCCGCTAAATTGCAGGATTTGCAGCGGTAACCACGTGGATTTACCGGCGCCAGTTGGAGCATGAAGCAGGATCCTCGATGAGATTTGTAACGCAGATAATATCTCGCTGAGCACTTCACTTACGGGTAACTTCGCAGCGCTCTGCGCGATATCATTTTCTTTTCCTCTCACCACCAGATTTGTCTCCCTGCTCTACTTTCATCATCAGCCATTGTAACATCATGGCGGTAGAGCGTATTTAGCCGAATGATTACGGGGCGCAACCCGCCCGCTCACCTTACCTGCTAAATCCGCTAATGAAATCTTTCGTGCGGAGCATTTTTCACTGTACGAATCCGTTTTTGTCCGTGGACGCACCCGCCATAACAGCGTACAAATCTAGCCCCTCGCGGCCAGTGAGTGAAAGGAATTTAATGCCATTTAACACCAAATTGCTATCTTTTAACCCAAGGTTACAACCCGCCACACTCATCAAGCGATATAAACGCTTTTTAGCCGATATTGTGACGCCCGCAGGAAAAGCGCTAACCATTCATTGCGCTAATACAGGAGCAATGACCGGTTGTGCCACGCCGGGGGACACCGTTTGGTACTCAACATCGAATAATCCGAAGCGGAAATATCCCCACAGTTGGGAGTTGACTCAAAACCAGGCGGATGATTGGATTTGCGTAAATACCCTACGTGCCAATGAGTTAGCCAGTTTAGCGATAGATAATAACCAGATAATTGAATTATCTGGTTACACTTCTGTCAAAAGAGAGATTAAATATGGGGATGAGAATAGCCGTATCGACCTGTTATTGCAGGCAGAAAGTAGGTCTAACTGCTATATTGAAGTCAAGTCGGTAACTTTGTTACATCAGCAATGTGGGTATTTCCCCGATGCCGTCACTCTGCGGGGTCAGAAGCATCTTAGGGAGCTAAAAAACATGGTTGCCCATGGTCATCGGGCAGTGCTTTTTTTTGCCGTATTGCATACGGGTATCAGACAAGTTGCTGCGGCTCGACACATTGACAGTCACTATGCGGAATTGCTGGCTCAGGCTCAGCAAGCAGGAGTGGAAATTATTTGTTACGGTTTTCAATTATCGCCTGACGGTATCGCGCTAGATACTCGCTTACCGCTATTACTGGACGAAACGCTCTCACCCGGGCGCTGAATAAACAAGCAGTTATTGGGTGTCAGGGTTCGCCAAATACGCCTTCTTTACACACGATTGTCAAGCAGGCGACAGGAATAATTGCCAACCTAGTTTCCTTCTGTTATTTATAGCGACCTGATTTTTCCCCTATTGGGGATTTCGAAAGTGCGTATGAATGTAGGAGAAGCATCATGCAAGAAGGGCAAAAACGTAAAACCTCGTCCTTGAGCATTCTCGCCATCGCTGGGGTGGAGCCTTACCAAGAGAAGCCGGGCGAAGAATATATGAATGCCGCCCAGTTGTCGCATTTCAAGCTAATTCTTGAAGCATGGCGCAACCAGCTCAGGGACGAAGTAGATCGTACTGTATCGCACATGCAAGACGAGGCTGCTAACTTCCCGGATCCGGTAGATCGTGCTGCACAGGAAGAAGAGTTCAGCCTTGAACTTCGTAACCGCGATCGCGAGCGTAAACTGATTAAAAAGATCGAGAAAACGCTGAAGAAGGTCGAAGATGACGATTTCGGATTCTGTGAATCTTGCGGTGTAGAAATTGGTATTCGCCGTCTGGAAGCACGGCCAACCGCAGATTTGTGCATTGACTGTAAAACCCTCGCCGAAATCCGCGAAAAACAGATGGCCGGATAACACGGCAATAACGGTGCCTGAGTCATCTCCGGCACCGTATTTATTACGATTACGCTGAACCCCCTTGCTTTTTTATGCCTAACGATATTAATACTCAACAACCCGGTTCACAGCAACATAACTACGTGGGGCGCTTTGCTCCATCACCGTCCGGTGATTTGCATTTTGGTTCGTTGGTTGCCGCACTCGGCAGCTACCTGCAAGCACGTGCCCAAGGCGGGAGCTGGTTGGTTCGTATTGAAGATATTGATCCCCCGCGTGAAGTTGCTGGCGCTGCAGCACGTATTTTGGCCGTATTAGACCATTATGGCCTCCATTGGGACGGCCCGATTGTCTATCAATCACAACGCCATGAAGCTTATTGTGCCACTCTTGATGGGCTGGAGCAGCAAGGGCTAAGCTATTACTGCACCTGCACCCGCAGCAGGGTCCAACAGATTGGAGGCTTCTACGACGGCCATTGTCGTGATCGCCATTTGCCTGCCAATGACGCCGCTATTCGTTTACGACAAACTCAGCCGGTTTATACCTTTTATGATAAATTACTCGGTGAATTACCTGTAGAGCCGGCACTGGCAGCAGAGGATTTTATTATCCGCCGCCGTGACGGGTTGTTCGCTTATAATTTGGCAGTGGTGGTTGACGATGCTTTTCAGGGTGTGAACGAAGTTGTGCGCGGCGCTGATTTGATTGAATCCACCGTACGCCAGATAGCCCTTTACCAGCAGTTGCAGCAGCCAATTCCAGGCTATTTACACTTGCCGCTGGCGCTCAATAATGAGGGTAATAAACTGTCCAAGCAGAATCATGTTATGCCGCTGCCGGATGGCGATCCGCGGCCAGTTTTAGTCGATGCGCTGAAGTTTTTGCGTCAACCCTTGCCGGAAAGCTGGCAAGATCTTGATTTGCCGTTATTATTACGTTTTTCAGTTGAACATTGGACGTTAGCTTCAATTCCGCGCCAAGGCGTGATGGCAGCGACTGAAAACACAACGGCATTCTCAATGGAAGCACGGTGAGCTATGATTAGCCACTGTTTTTCTGTAGCTCTGTTATTTATTAGCCACTATCGAGGTGTACCATTTTTACCCGAGTAGCCAATTTCTGCCGTAAGGTACTGATTCGTAATAATAAAATAGCTTATACCAATACGGCTCGTGATGACAGTGCCCGTAAAGATAAAGCGCCCAGTGAAGATAATGTGGCCCGCAAAAACAGAAGGCCTGCCAGAACCAATACTGACCGCAAAAATCATGCGGAACCTTGTTCAGAACAAAGCCCGATGACGATTATCCCGCGAGATCAGCACAATATCTCCCGTAGAGATATCAGTGATAACGCGCTGAAGGTTCTTTATCGCCTGAATAAATCAGGCTATGAAGCGTATCTGGTTGGCGGCGGTGTCCGTGATCTGTTGCTGGGTAAGAAACCCAAAGATTTTGATATCGCCACCAGCGCCACCCCGGAGCAAATGCGAAAGCTGTTCCGTAACTGCCGTTTGGTCGGCCGTCGTTTCCGTTTAGCTCACGTGATGTTCGGATCGGAGATTATTGAAGTTGCGACTTTCCGTGGTCACCATGAACAACAGCAAGCGGAATATAGCGATAAGAACGCTTCCCAGCAGGCGCAAAATGGCATGCTGCTGCGCGATAACATCTTCGGCACGATTGAAGATGATGCTCAACGCCGCGATTTCACCATTAACAGCCTGTATTACAGTACGTCAGATTTTGCGCTGCGTGATTACACCGGCGGCTTACGTGATCTGGAAGAAGGCATTATCCGCCTGATCGGCGATCCTGAAACCCGTTACCGTGAAGATCCGGTGCGGATGCTGCGTGCTGTGCGTTTTGCCGCAAAACTCAATATGACCATTAGCCCGGAAACAGCTAAACCGATCCCACGTCTGGCCTGCTTATTGAACGAAATCCCCCCTGCGCGCCTGTTTGAAGAATCGCTCAAATTACTGCAATCGGGGTGTGGCTATAAAATCTATTTAAAACTGTGTGAATATCAGCTCTTCCAGCCATTATTCCCACTGATTGCTCGTCACTTCACTGAAGAGCATGACACGCCGATGGAACGTATTCTGATTCAGGTACTGAAAAATACCGATCATCGTTTACATAATGATCAGCGCGTCAATCCAGCATTTTTATTTGCCGCTATGCTTTGGTATCCGCTGATCGAACATGCACAAAAATTGAGGCAAGAAAGCGGTCTGGCGTACTACGATGCTTTTGCATTGGCGATGAACGATGTGCTGGATGAAGAGTGCCGTTCGCTGGCAATTCCAAAACGTATTACCTCGCTGGTGCGCGATATCTGGCTGCTACAATTGCGCCTGTCGCGTCGCCAGGGTAAGCGTGCGCACAAACTGATGGAACATCCAAAGTTCCGCGCAGCTTATGACTTGCTGGTTCTGCGTTCCGAAGTGGAGCATAACCATGAATTGCAACATCTGGCACAGTGGTGGGGTGAATTCCAGCAAACCACGCCGCTACAACAAAAAAACATGTTGAATACGTTAGGGACTGCTTCGACACCACGACGCTCACGTCCTCATCACCAACGTAAACATGCATCACGTAAAGAAGGGTCATCATGAACATGAACCGAGTCTATATCGCGCTGGGCAGTAATCAGGCCATGCCACTACAACAAATCAAAACAGCTCTGGAAGCGTTGGAACATCTGCCACACACCCGGTTAGTGATGTGTTCGCCGTTTTATCGCACCAAACCCTTAGGCCCACAAGATCAGCCAGACTTCCTCAATGCAGTGGTGGCGTTGGATACCAACCTTCCTCCAGAGCAACTGCTGGATCACACACAGGCGATTGAACGCAATCAGGGGCGAGTGAGGAAAGAACAGCGCTGGGGGCCGCGTACGCTGGATCTGGATATCATGCTGTATGGCGCTCAAGTGATTAAAACCGATCGCC
Source organism: Pseudomonadota bacterium (assembly GCA_041179305.1). GTDB lineage: Bacteria > Pseudomonadota > Gammaproteobacteria > Enterobacterales > Enterobacteriaceae > Yersinia. Next base: position 31,138 of record JBEGTQ010000012.1, read on the forward strand.
TTACTGTGCCGCACTATGGTTTGAAAAAACGTGAGTTTATGCTCTACCCGCTTGCAGATATTGCACCTGATCTTATTTTCCCTGATGGTGATGCCTTATCTGACTGCCTGAAGCGGGTAGAAAAAAACGGTTTAGCGCCCTGGTAATTCCTTATCGCCACTTACCTTTCACTTTGCCGTTGCTGCAATCCTTTTACCCTATTCCACGCCTTTGCACTTTCGCAGAGCAAAGTCCCGCCATCCTAATGATTATAAAAATAAAATAACCCTGTTCGCCGTTAGCCTAAGGTTACACCAGAATGACTTACAGTTAATTTTAGGCTCGCGGCGGATAACTTCGCGGTTATTGGTCTATCCACCTGTTTATACGGTACAATCGTTTATAAAGAACATTTGTATATACCCGTCATCTTTCAAGTTACAGGGGTGTTGGCTACGATCGTTACTCAGCTCATCCTTGGGCCTCGCCTCTGCGAGGTTCGCTGCAAGCAGCGTTCAAATCTGCTCCCGGTAGATTTGTCACCCGAATCACTTGCCGATGTAAGTTCATCGGGATTCATTCGCTTGCCGCCTTGCTGCATTTTGAGATCTATTGAGTATACATATAACTTTATAAAATCGAATATTTCAGGAGACAGAGTGATGAAAGCCATTACCATAAGCCACTTACGCCAACGGAAGCTCGAAAAACGTAAGTTTGCAACGCTGACTGCCTATGATGCCAGTTTTGCCCAATTATTCGTCGAGCAGGGTATCGAAGTGCTGTTGGTAGGAGATTCACTCGGTATGACACTACAAGGGTTTGATTCTACCCTGCCAGTGACAGTTGCTGATGTCGCTTATCATACTCGTGCAGTGCGCCGTGGGGCACCTCATTGCCTGCTATTGGCAGACATGCCCTTCATGAGTTATGCCACCCCGGAACAAACATTTACCCATGCCGCCGAGCTGATGCGTGCCGGAGCCAATATGGTCAAACTGGAAGGTGGCAGTTGGCTGTGCGATACCATTCGTATGCTAACCGAGCGGGCTGTGCCTGTGTGTGGGCATCTGGGGTTAACCCCACAGTCAGTTAATGTTTTCGGTGGCTACAAAGTACAAGGCCGTGAAGAAGTGGCGGCTAACCAACTGCTGAAGGATGCGCTGGCGCTTGAAAATGCGGGTGCGCAACTATTGGTGCTGGAATGCGTACCGGTCAAGTTGGCACAACGCGTCACCGAAGAGTTAGTGATCCCTGTGATTGGGATTGGCGCTGGTGATGTGACCGACGGACAGATTCTGGTTATGCATGATGCGCTGGGTATTACCGGCAACCATACGCCGAAATTCAGTAAAAACTTCTTGGCGCAAAGTGCGGGTGATATCCGTGCCGCCGTTAAGCTATATATTCAAGAAGTTGAGAGCGGAGTTTATCCGGCAAAACAACATACATTTCAGTAAATTATTATGATAAAACATTCAATACCGGAGAAAGAGAATGCTGATTATTGAAACCCTACCGCTGCTGCGCCAGCAAGTTCGCCGTTGGCGGCAAGAAGGTAAGCGAGTTGCTCTGGTGCCCACTATGGGTAACCTGCACCAAGGGCATATGACATTGGTGGAAGACGCCAAAGGCCGTGCCGATGTGGTGGTAGTGAGCATTTTTGTCAATCCGCTGCAATTTGAACGCCCGGAAGATTTGGCTCGCTATCCGCGCACTTTGCAGGAAGATTGTGAAAAGCTGATCCGCCACGGTGTGGATCTGGTGTTCGCACCTGCTGCGGCCGATGTCTATCCGCGCGGTCTGGAAAGCCAAACCTATGTCAACGTCCCTGCGCTCTCTACCATTCTGGAAGGTGCCAGCCGCCCTGGTCACTTCCGTGGTGTATCGACTATCGTCAGCAAACTGTTCAATCTTGTTCAACCGGATGTAGCCTGTTTTGGCGAAAAAGATTATCAACAATTGGCGCTGATCCGTAACATGGTGGCGGATATGGGTTATGACATCAATGTAGTGGGAGTGCCGATTGTCCGTGCGAAAGACGGTTTAGCCTTAAGCTCCCGTAACGGTTATCTCACCGCAGAAGAGCGTAAGATCGCACCGCAACTGTATAAAATAATGCAAGCGCTGGCAGACAAACTGATCATGGGCGAACGGCAGATTGATGATCTACTGGAGGATGCCGCCAGGCAATTACATAGCGCTGGTTTTACGCCAGATGAGCTGTTTATCCGTGATGCCGAAACCTTACAACCGTTAACGGTCGGCAGCAAACACGCCGTTATTCTGATGGCGGCCTGGTTAGGCAAAGCGCGCCTGATTGATAACCAACAAGTTGATTTGCAGAAGTAACTATTAAGTCGGCGGCAACTGAACGAATCCCCAGGCACTTACTCAAATAAGTGACTGGGGTTAATAAAGGCAGAATATTAGGGGGCGTCCAGACTTTCATATCCCGCTGTCTTATCTAACTATCGGATTTCACGCTGATTTACAGAGCAGCAATTACTGCCTGCTGTTCAATCAACTTTTGTCTGGCTTCAGCACAAGCCGCCATTCTCTCACGCTCTTTGGTAACGACAGCTTCTGGCGCGCGCGCGACAAAACCTTCGTTAGCTAATTTGCCTTCGATACGTTCAATCTCGGCTTCCAGTTTTGCCACGTCCTTCGCCAACCGATCCAGCTCAGTAGTTTTATCAATCAGACCCGCCATTGGGATCAGCAATTCTGCACCTTCAACCAGTTTTGTCACAGATACCGGGCCTTTATCACCGTCAGCGAGCAGAGTGAGGACGGACAAACGGGCCAGCGATTGGATAAAACTCTGATTTTCTAATACGCGGCGCTGCGCTTGGGCACTGGCACCACGCAGCATCACTTCCAGCGGTTTACCCGGTGCGATGTTCATTTCTGCACGGATATTACGCACCGCAATGATGGTTTGCTTAATCCATTCCAGATCACTCAGCGCTTTCTCATCAATCTGACTGGCATCATATACTGGGAAAGGCTGTAACATGATGGTATCTGCCGTAATGCCTTTCAGCATTTTAACCCGTTGCCAGATGGTTTCAGTGATGTAAGGAATGATTGGGTGAGCCAAACGCAGTAATGCTTCCAGCACCTCGATCAGCGTGTGGCGGGTGCCACGCAGTTCGGCATCAGAACCGCTATTGAGTACCGGCTTGGTCAGCTCAAGATACCAATCACAGAACTGATTCCAGGTAAACTCATACAGAATACTGGCAGCCAGATCGAAGCGGTAAGTATCCATCGCTTCGCGGTAGGTTTTGATGGTTTGATTGAATTCAGCCAGAATCCAGCGGTCAGCCAGTGACAACAGCCTCTCGCCGCCATTCTGCCCGCAATCCTGCCCTTCTGTGTTCATCAGCACGAAACGACTGGCGTTCCACAGCTTATTACAGAAGTTACGATAACCTTCCAGTCGCTTCATATCCCAGTTGATATCACGGCCGGTCGAGGCCAGCGCCGCCAGCGTAAAGCGCAGGGCATCAGTACCGTGTGGCTCAATACCGTTCGGGAACTGCTTCTCGGTACGCTTGCGGATTTTCTCCGCTAATTGCGGCTGCATCATGTTGCCGGTACGTTTTTCCAGCAACTCTTCCAGCGAGATGCCGTCAACCATGTCCAGTGGATCGATAACGTTGCCTTTTGACTTAGACATTTTCTGCCCTTCGTCATCACGGATAAGACCGGTCATGTAGACCGTTTTAAAGGGTACTTGGGGCTTGCCATTTTCATCTTTCATAAAGTGCATGGTCATCATGATCATGCGAGCAATCCAGAAGAAGATGATATCGAAGCCACTGACCACAACACTGGTAGGATGGAAGGTTTTCAGTGCATCGGTTTGTTCAGGCCAACCCAGGGTGGAGAAGGTCCACAGACCGGAGGAGAACCAGGTATCCAGTACGTCGTCGTCTTGACGCAATGCAACCTCGGCGCCCAGATTATTTTCGCGGCGAACTGCGGCTTCATCGCGGCCAACGTACACTTTGCCCTGCTCGTCATACCAGGCCGGAATGCGGTGACCCCACCACAACTGACGGGAGATACACCAATCCTGGATATCGCGCATCCACGAGTAATACATGTTTTCATACTGCTTAGGCACGAACTGGATCTCGCCGTTCTCTACCGCTTCAATGGCCACTTTCGCCAGCGGTGCGGTGCGCACATACCATTGGTCGGTTAGCATGGGTTCGATAACTACGCCACCACGATCGCCATAAGGCACTGTCAGGTCGTGCGGTTTAATTTCTTCCAACAGACCGAGTTTATCGAATTCAGCGATGACCGCTTTACGAGCAGCAAAGCGCTCCAGACCTTGTAACGACGCGGGGATCGCGCCACTGCAAGCGTTGGTGGCTTCGCCATGAGTATCAAACACTTCAGCTTCAGTGCGGATATCACCGTCGAAAGTCAGAATGTTGAGCATAGGCAGGGCGTGGCGTTTACCGACCTCATAGTCATTAAAGTCATGGGCTGGAGTTATCTTAACGCAACCGGTGCCTTTTTCCATATCGGCATGTTCGTCTCCGAGGATCGGGATCCGGCGGCCGACTAATGGCAGGTAAACTTCTTTGCCGATCAGGTTGTTATAGCGTGGATCTTCGGGATTAACTGCAACACCGGTATCACCCAACACGGTTTCCGGGCGGGTGGTGGCTACCACCAGATAATCTTTACCTTCGGCCGTTTTCGCGCCATCGGTTAGTGGATAACGCAAGTACCACATAGAGCCTTTGGATTCGCGGTTTTCCACTTCCAGATCAGAAATAGCCGTGCGCAGTTTAGGATCCCAGTTCACCAGACGTTTACCACGGTAAATCAAATCTTCTTTATGCAGGCGGACAAACACTTCATTAACTGCGTTGGACAGGCCATCGTCCATCGTGAAACGCTCACGTTCCCAGTCTACGGAGTTGCCCAAACGCCGCATTTGACGAGTAATGGTACCGCCTGATTCGCCTTTCCACTGCCAGATTTTATCGATAAACGCATCGCGGCCATAATCGTGACGAGTCTTGCTTTCTTCGGCAGCAATCTTACGTTCAACCACCATTTGAGTTGCGATACCGGCATGGTCAGTACCAGCCTGCCACAGCGTATTTTTCCCCTGCATGCGCTGGTAGCGGATCAGTGTATCCATAATGGTCTGCTGGAAAGCATGGCCCATATGCAAGCTACCGGTCACATTCGGCGGTGGGATCATGATGCAATAGCTTTCTTTATTGGTATCGCCGTTTGGTTTGAAATAACCCTGTTTTTCCCAGTGCTCATACAGCGGTTGCTCAATTTCCTGTGGGCTGTATGTTTTATCGAGGGACGGTTCGATTTTGTCAAAATTTGAAGATGTGTTATCCATTTTATATTTTAGTTCAATAAGTTGGCGGCGTTGCCGTGGTCAAATGGAAGCCGACGCTGCGATAAGATTTATATCGGTCGCGCGCCAACTGTTTTAAATGTTCTTCGTAAGGAACGAAGTCTACCACTTCATGGAAAGCGGTGGCAAAACCTGCGAACGCTGGCAATAGACTGATGAGCAGGTCTCGAGGGGAATTACCGCGCCGTTCCGGCCAGGCCAGCTCGACCGGAGCCCCATATTTTGGCCCCTCACCCGCCAGATTATGGGGCACAAATTGGTCAGGCACTCGTTGCCACAGGGCTTCATCCAGCCGCTGGGCTTGCTCCTGACTTTCACAGGCGATCAACACCCGCTTGCCTGCCCGCCAGCGTTCGGCCGCAACCTCGCAGGCCAACGCTTCATGAGCACGCAGCTCACCGGCGGGCGTGTCGTGTTCGAGCAGATAAAAGGTGGCATTTCTCATGGTGTTATGTGCACTAACCTGTTTTGTAGCCTTAACGAAAAGGAACGATGACGTAAAAGGGCACGCGACATGCCCTTTATTGATCAGATAATATGATGGAACGATTAATCGTCGCCGTTTAATCCTGCGCGGTTAAGCAGGAATTGCGACAACAGCGCGACCGGACGGCCTGTTGCGCCTTTGTTCTTACCTGAACGCCATGCAGTACCCGCGATATCCAAATGCGCCCAGCTATATTTACGGGTAAAGCGCGACAAGAAGCAGCCTGCGGTAATGGCTCCTCCCGCGCGGCCACCGATGTTCGCCATATCAGCAAAATTGGAGTCCAGTTGCTCGGTGTACTCATCACCCAGTGGCAAGCGCCATGCGCGGTCGCCCGCCTGTTCGGATGCGCTAATTAGTTCATGTGCCAATGAATTATGATTTGACATCAATCCAGTAATGTGGTTACCCAATGCTACGACACATGCGCCAGTCAATGTTGCGATATCAATCACCAATTCGGGATCAAAACGCTCAACGTAGGTCAACGCATCGCACAATACCAGACGGCCTTCAGCATCGGTATTCAACACTTCTACTGTCTGGCCAGACATGGTGGTCAGGATATCACCCGGACGGTAAGCGCGGCCACCTGGCATGTTTTCACAACCTGCCAGCACGCCAATTACGTTGAGCGGCAATTGCAATTCAGCCACAACACGCATCACGCCATAGACAGTTGCAGCACCGCACATGTCGTATTTCATTTCGTCCATGCCTTCGGCAGGCTTGATGGAAATACCGCCAGAATCGAAGGTCAGCCCCTTACCTACCAGAACAATTGGCTTAGCGTCAGCGTTCGGATTGCCCTTATATTCTATCACCGACATCAATGACTCATTCAGTGAACCGTGGCCAACAGCCAAATAAGAGTGCATACCCAGTTCTTTCATCTGCTGTTCACCAATTACTCGGGTGACGATATTGGTGCTAAATGCATCAGCCAGTTGGCGCGCCTGAGATGCTAAATAAGCAGCATTACAGATATTTGGCGGCATATTGCCCAGATCTTTAGCTGCTTTGATACCGGATGCTACCGCCAAGCCGTGCTGGATTGCACGTTCACCGCAGGTCAGTTCACGGCGGGTTGACACATTGAATACCATTTTGCGCAGCGGGCGGCGAGGCTCGGTTTTATTACTTTTAAGCTGATCAAAGGTGTAAAGTACTTCGTTGGCTATTTCTACCGCCTGACGCACCTTCCAGTAGGTATTACAGCCTTTAACATGCAGTTCAGTCAGAAAGCAGACCGCTTCCATTGAACCGGTATCATTTAGGGTATTGATGGTCTTTTGGATCACTTGTTTGTACTGGCGTTCATCAAGTTCACGCTCTTTGCCACAGCCAATCAACAAGATACGCTCGGAGAGGATATTCGGCACATGGTGCAGTAACAGCGTCTGCCCGACTTTGCCCTCAAGTTCACCACGGCGCAATAAAGCGCTGATGTAGCCATCACTAATTTTGTCGAGTTGTTCGGCAATGGGAGATAGACGACGAGGTTCAAAAACGCCGACTACAATACAGGCACTGCGCTGTTTCTCCGGGCTGCCGCTCTTTACACTGAACTCCATGCATTCTCCTGAATTTTAAAGACAAAGACGGGAGCTACTATTAGAATGTAGCGCTCCGCAACGATCTCTCTCCGTTGTGTTAACGACGTGTGTTAACATTAACGGCAATGAGTTGTTTTGTTTTGGCGACTATAAGCATGTTCCTATAGGACACCTCAACGCTAGATGCTGTAATACTATTTTAGCTGTGAAGGTTGCCATATGATGAGAATAAATGGCGGATTAACGATGAAACTATCGATTTTCCTGTAAAAAGACAAGTTTTCACAGGCGTATTAGCGTGATTATCATTAGATATCTGGTACGGGAAACATTTAAGAGCCAAATTGCGATTCTGTTCATCTTGTTATTAATCTTCTTTAGTCAGAAGTTAGTACGGATATTAGGTGCCGCAGTGGATGGTGAAGTGCCAACTAACTTGGTTTTATCCCTGTTGGGCTTTGGGGTGCCACAAATGGCAGAACTTATCCTGCCGTTGAGTTTATTCCTTGGTTTACTCATGACCTTCGGCAAGCTGTACACCGAAAGCGAAATTACGGTGATGCATGCCTGCGGCATGGGCAAGAAATCCCTGATTCTGGCGGCATTGATTTTGGCGATAGTCACCTCTGTATTCGCAGCGGTTAATACCATCTGGCTTGGCCCCTGGTCTTCCAAACATCAAGATGAAGTGCTGAATAACGCACGAGCGAACCCAAGCCTGGCAGGGCTGGTGGGTGGGCAGTTTAAGTCTTCAAGTGATGGCAGTGCGGCTTTATTTATCGGTAGTGTGAATGGCAAAGAGTTTAACCGGGTATTTTTGGCACAATTGCGGCCAAACGGTAATCAGCGCCCTTCCGTTGTCGTGGCTGAGAGTGGTCATATAACCGGGCGCCAGAATGGTTCACAAGTTGTTGTTTTAAATAAAGGAACCCGTTATGAAGGCACTGCGTTGCTGCGTGATTTCCGTATCACTGATTTTGTGGATTATCAGGCGATAATCGGTCATCAGGCAGTGCAACAAAATAACAACATAGCCGAACAAATGACCATGAAACAATTATGGAGGTCAGATGAACCAGAGACCCGTGCCGAGTTTCATTGGCGTCTGACGCTGATCGTATCAGTTGTCATTATGGCGCTGCTGGTGGTGCCATTGAGCGTGGTTAACCCACGTCAGGGGCGCGTGCTGAGCATGTTACCCGCAATGTTGCTGTATTTGATTTTTTTTCTATTACAAAGTTCACTGCGCTCGAATGCCGGTAACAGTAAGCTGGATCCCCTGATCTGGATGTGGGTGGTTAACGCTACTTACCTGGCTATTGCGGTGATATCGAACCTGTGGAATGTTCCACCGGTTCGTAAGTTACTTGCGCGATTAAGAGGTGCTGACTGATGTTTGGTGTATTAGACCGTTATATCGGGCGGAATATCCTCAATACTATTCTGATGACGTTATTTATGCTGGTATCGTTGTCCGGTATCATCAAGTTTGTCGATCAGTTACGTAATATTGGGCAGGGCGACTATTCTGCCGCGTCTGCTGGTATTTATACCTTGCTAAGCATTCCTAAGGATCTTGAGATATTCTTCCCGATGGCAGCGCTGTTAGGTGCCTTATTGGGTTTGGGCGTATTAGCCTCCCGCAGCGAGCTGGTAGTAATGCAGGCATCGGGTTTTACCCGCATGCAGATCGCAGCCTCAGTGATGAAAACCGCTATTCCGTTGGTGCTGCTCACAATGGCTATCGGCGAGTGGGTTGCACCGAAAGGTGAGCAGATTGCACGTAACTTTCGCGCTCAACAGATGTACGGTGGTTCACTGTTGTCGACACAATCGGGTTTGTGGGCGAAAGACGGTTCTGACTTTATCTATATCCAGCGAGTCTCAGGTGATAACGAACTTACGGGCGTTAATATTTATCATTTTGATGGGCAGGATCATCTGCTTTCAGTGCGTTACGCAGCAACTGCCACTTATGAAGGCAACCTTTGGCGTTTATCACAGGTGGATGAGTCTGATCTAACCAATCCTAAGCAGGTAACCGGTTCACAGACGTTGACTGGTGAGTGGAAGACCAACCTGACACCGGAGAAGCTGGGAGTGGTAGCGATGAACCCAGACTCTCTCTCCATCAGTGGGTTACACGATTACAGTAAGTATCTGCGTCAAAGTGGCCAGGAATCAAGCCGTTACGAGCTGAACATGTGGGACAAGATATTTGCACCATTCTCGGTGGCAGTGATGATGTTGATGGCGCTTTCGTTCATCTTTGGCCCATTACGTAGCGTGCCAATGGGCGTTCGGGTTGTCACCGGTATCTTCTTTGGTTTTGTTTTTTACGTACTGGATCAGATTTTCGGCCAGCTTAGCCTGGTTTACAGCATGCCACCGGTCATTGGCGCGCTGTTACCGAGTATACTTTTCCTCCTGATCAGTGTTTATTTGCTGCTAAAACGGCACTAATGGCGTTTTTTTCAACGCTTAGACTAAACATGATGGGATAACAGTTGCATGCGGATCATTGTTAAGTATAATTCACTCCGTTATCCGCATACTACTTCAGTGCCGAAGTGGCGAAATCGGTAGACGCAGTTGACTCAAAATCAACCGCCGCGAGGCATGCCGGTTCGATTCCGGCCTTCGGCACCATTAGTATGAAAATCAAGTCACCTCAGGGTGGCTTTTTTTTGCCTGTCGTTCAGCAAAGTCCATTATCTTCCGTAAAAGTCTATGTAAAACAGCATGTAGCATTCTGGTGATTTTTGCCACTTCTCGATTCTGGTATTTCTACGTCCATTAGCAGCCATCATCACTGGGGGTCAAAATGGGGGTCAGCTCGGTTCGGAAAATTTGTGACCCCCAATGGCGTTGACTGATGCCGCAATTCGAAATGCCAGACCTCGCGATAAAGCTTATAAACTCACTGATGCTCAAGGACTCTATCTACAGATACAAACGCGCGGTACTAAGCTCTGGTACCTTAAATTCAGCATTGATGGAAAGGAAAGCCGCATTGCTTTTGGTGGTTATCCTGCCGTCAGCTTAGGGTAGGCTCGAGCTGAGTGTGGTAAAGCGAAGGCACTGATCGCGCAACGCACTAACCCAAGATGAAAATCTAGTGTTCCTTGGTGATCACCATCCCAACCACCCTATGAGTGAAAATACCATTAAATAATGCGTTACGCCGTATGGGATACGACACCAAAACAGAAATTTGCGGCCATGATTTCAGAACAATGGCCTGCGGTGCTTTGGTAAAATCAGGTATGTGCTCGCGTGATGCACTAGAACGACAGATGAGTCATCAGGAACGCAACAATGTTCGTGCAGCCTTACTATTCACAAAGCAGAATATATGGATGAAAGAAGGCTCATGGTGCAATGGTGAGCGGATTATTTGGGAGAGCGTTCAGAATTCTGTGTCACGTTAAACAATCGCTACAACGTAATCACTTTATCGAGGCGGCCTTCAAAATAAATTGCCAACCGAGACGATGTCAAATTCCAGCTCTGGATCGGCATTATCCATTTTTCTTGCGCGTTCATTAACCCCATACAAAGCAACTTCAACAAACTGTTTTCATTAGGGAATGCGCCTTTGGTTTTCATCAGTTTTCTGAACTGTCTGTGCACCGATTCAATGGCATTCGTCGTGTAAATGACTTTACGGATCGTCGCCGGGTACCGGAAGTAATGCGACAGATTATCCCATTTCCTTCGCCACGACTGAAGCACCACTGGGTACGGGAGTGTTGGACTATCAACCCCTTAAATCCATAAACACAAAAAAACAATAAAAAATACCACCGCCGCCGAAAATAAAAATATTTAATACCAGAGGTGATGCAATATCTATAACTTATCAATCAGCTTTTTTAAGTCCTTGCTACTACGGCTTTGCTCATTACGTTCAGCCCAGTCTCTGATTGCTTTTTTCGCGCGCTGTTGTAATTCATTACGCAAAAGTTGCTCAACATTCAGTTGATAACTAAGCTGAGTCCATGGACCATAAATTCTCAGTGGAATATCGGTGTTTTGAAGCATCTTGACCAGGTTATCTTGCCCACTCCAGCCTTGCATCACTCGCACTGACAGATTCATATCACATTGCTGTGCCGGTAGATTGAATTCTCCGCCGCCTTTAATGGAAATTAAGGTAGAATTCGCACTGAGGTTACTAACATTTAGCATCCCTCTGTTCAGGGTCAGATTAGCTTGCAGTTGTTTAACCGCCGTGTAGCGCTGGTAGAGGTCTTGACCTTTAACATCGCTGGAACTACGAGTGACGGCTTGCTGAATGAGTTGCTGAATATTTAGCCCCTCCAGCTTCGCATCATTCATGCTGAATTGCGCATTCCCTTTCCAACGATGGTTGAATGCCTCAACATCAAGACCCTCTCCAGACAGTTGCGCTTGCATAGAGAATTTACCGGTCATCACCTGAGGCAAACCTGCCGCCAGCAACACCGGCCCCAGTTCCATATGGTTTATTTCTGGCTTCAGCACAGCCTGCACCTTCTTGCCAGTGACGTCCAGTGCACCCAGCAATGAAAAATCCCCCTCAAGCGCACTGCCAGTAAAGCGATTTATTTGTATCTCGCCCTGCTGGTTGGATATTTGCGTCTGCAATTGGCTGACGTTAATCCCACGGTAAACCAGATTATTGGCAGTAAGTGAGATTTGCGCTGTGAAGTCACGTAACGCCCGTAAATCCTGCCCAACATCATCCTCAGCCTGAATAGTAATAATGGGCGCGGTTACCGCCTGTAGTTTTGCTGTTTCTTTGCTGGCTAAAGCACTTTTAGGTTCCCAACCGAAAATTGTATCCAGATTAAGATTATCAGCAGCCAGATTAACAATGTAATCAGGTACCTTACCCAAAGTAGCTTTGGCACTGCCAGTTAATTGATTATTATTGGCGGTAAAACTCAGTTGATTAAGTAATAACTGGTGATCATCATTTTGATAGCGGGCTTGCAACCTCCCTTCGCCGCTGACGCCTCCAGCAGGGATGCCAGCCCCTTCCATTTTATAGGTCAGTTGGCTGATATTAGCACTGAACTGCTGGGGGTAATGGCGCATATCAGCATCGACGACCAGCGAGAAGGCAATATCTCGTTGGTTACGGTTAATGCGGCTGGCGAGAGTAACATGCACCTGGCGTTGGGCGTCTTGCTTGAGTTCAAGATTAATGTCGCGAACGTTCACCTGATCGTTATCAGTCCGCTGCCATATCAACAGGCTATCAGCAATCTCGACCTTATTGATATCAAGCTTCCAGGCTTTATGTTCATTAACCTGAGCACTGCCTGATGGGGCGACAGGCGCATCAGGTTGCTGTTGGGCTTCACTATCAGGCATTAAGCGGATAACCGCGCCTTTCAGCATGACCTGTTTAACATCCAGTTGATGCGACAAAAGTGGCCAAAGTTTGACATCCAGACGCATGTTTTCAGCACTGATCATCGGTGAAATCGCACCAGGTGCCGTCAATGCGGTGCGGCCGGCGATAATGCTGAATTGGGGCCAGACGTGCCAGCGGAGGTCACCCTCCAACTGCAAATGGTAACCACTTTTCTTCTCAACCTGTTTGATCATGTAGGCACGAAAGTCATTAGGATTTACCAGCAACACTAATGCGCTCATACCGGCTACCAATACGACCAGCAAGATAACAAACGTCGTCACTAAACGTCTCATGACATCCTCTTATCTAAACAGGTGAAAATTATCAGCGAAAAAAATGGTTAGTCTTTATCAATACGACTGGCTACAGCGCCTTGTTGACCACGATATTTTGCATCCTGACGGCTATTATAAGGGCGGGCAGCAGGGCCGGAGAGTGGTTCAAAACTCAGCGCACCAATCAGCATTCCGGGGCGCAGAGCCAACGGCAACTTACCTGAATTATAGAACTCCAGCACAATCCTGCCTTGCCAACCCGGATCTATTCGGTGTGCAGTAACATGCACCATTAACCCAAGACGGGCTAATGAGGAGCGGCCATCAAGCCAACCGACTAAATCATCGGGGATTGTTACCGACTCCAGTGTCACTGCCAGCGCCAATTCCCCCGGATGCAGGAAGAATGCCTCCCCTTCCGGTAAATTAATTTCCTCGCTCATCACCCGATCCAGCGCAGCGCTGACTTCATCTTTTGGGCCACTTAAATCGATAAATGCTGCTGTGTGCCCATTGAAAACACGGAATTGGTTGCCTAAGCGAACATCGACGGTAGCCCCATTGATACGTTCTACCGGCGGGCGAGGGTCAATACCTAACTTCCCGCAGTCCAGCCAGGCTTCGATGTCACGATCGCACAGTCTCATTGCTAAAATCCCCATCAAAATTCGTATGTTATAACTTCGATACTACGAAAGCTGCCATATAAAGAAGCAAAGATCCAGACCAATATTACTCAAAGAACTGACTGATTTTCGCTTTTAGAATATCGATCGCAATTCGGTTTTTGCCGCCGCGTGGAACGATAATATCCGCATATTGTTTGGAAGGTTCTATAAATTGCAGGAACATCGGACGTACCGTTTTTTGATACTGGGCGATCACCGAGTCCATTGAACGAGCACGCTCATTCACGTCACGCTTCATACGGCGCATCAGGCAGATATCCAACGGAGTATCAACAAAGATCGAGAAATTCATCTCCTGGCGCAGGCGAATATCGGTTAAGAGCAAGATTCCTTCCAGGATAATCACTTTTTTGGGTTCTAAATGAACCGTTTCTTTCTTACGGGTGTGTTCGGTATAGCTATAAAGAGGCCGTTCAATAGACTTACCCGCTTTCAACGATTGCAGGTGTTCCAGCAATAAGTTGTGGTCCATAGCGTTCGGGTGGTCATAGTTGGTTTTGCCACGTTCTTCCATCGATAAATCGCTCTGGTCTTTGTAATAACCATCCTCAGGAATAACGCCAATATGTTTGTCACCGACCTGTTCGCGCAACTCACGATATAACGTGCTGGCGATAAGACTTTTTCCGGAGGCAGAGGCGCCTGCTATCCCGATAATGACGCACTGATGTGCTTTGTCAGTCATAAAATTAAAGACCTGATTACGAAGAGTAAAGGGAGACAAAGCACGCAAGATGCTTCGGGTGCGCCAATTATAAGGAGTTAACGGATTTGATGCTACTACACTTTACAGCATACTTTAGGATAGAGGAGGACACGTGGCTACAACATCTTATAGCTGCTACTCACTCACAGAGACCAAACTGTCGATGTTAGTGAATCAAGGTGATGGCGGTCAGTTCTTCACTGACCAATTACAGCCAGCCAAATGAGAATATACACATCCGTAACCCTGCCCGAGATCTAAACCCCCGTATTAGGCTTTGAGGTTAATAACAAGTTGTTCACCACGGAGAGAACAGCAGAGAGTAAAAATGCCGTGTTCCCTTGGAAGTAAAAAACTCACCTGTAGGCTCGAACCGCGCCATCCCTGGAGCGGACGCTTTACT
>JBEGTQ010000013.1:0-21620 GCA_041179305.1 Pseudomonadota bacterium
TGTTTTTTCACCGGGGCTGTTTGCTTACAAAACGGACATTTTACATCAACCTTAGCCATCAGAATCCCTTTGATAAAAACGGGGAGTTTATCTGATGATCACCGGATTGAATACGTGACCATAATATGGGTCAATGTGTCGCGATGTAAACTCTCAGCCGCGATATAAACCTTGTAACTCAATATATCTCTGAACAGCACGTGGTAGTAGGTCATCGCAACTCTCGCTGCTATGACGCCGGCGGCGAATGTCGGTTGCAGAAATGTCCAATAACGGCGTGTTTGCCAAATAGATTGCGCCATGTGACCGTTGGCTTAACGTTTGCGCATCAAAGACACGATGGTCGTCAAGCCACTGTTGTAGCGCCGGCGTTGCCATCGTTTGTGAATAACCGGGGCGGGCGCAGACCAGCAAATGACAAACATCCAACAGTGATTGCCAGCGGTGCCATTTATGCAGCGACAATAATGAGTCCTGGCCAATGATAAATGCCAAAGGCAATTTGGCTCCACGTTCTTTACGTAGGTTTTCTAAGGTATCGATGGTGAACGATGGGCTATCACGTAATAGCTCCCGTGGATCGACGCTGAACAACGGGTTATCGGCGACAGCTAACTCGACCATCTTAAGCCGCTGCCGTGCATTGGCTTCAGGTTGAGGGCGATGAGGTGGAATATGATTGGGCAGTAAAATAATGTGTTGTAAACCTACTTGCTGAACCAAGGCTTCAACGGGTTTTAAATGCCCGTAATGGATGGGATCAAAAGTACCACCGAACAGGGCATATAGTGTGCGAGCCGGGGGTGTATTAGGCATCAAAAAAACTCTCAGGTAAGGTTTTCCCACACATTAACATAGATAATGTTTCTAACTCAGGCCAGATTGATTGACCGTAATCCTGTTTCAGGTGAATTTCCATCCGCGTTAGCAAATGAACTGTTTGTTGCAGTTGTTGCAGCGTAAGGCGTTGCAGTGCTTGAGCCATCATCGGGCGGCGATTTTGCCAGATTTTACATTGGTCAAATAATGCTCGCAAGGGAACCTGATCCATCCGGCGCTTAAGTGTGAGCAGTAATAGAAGCTCACGCTGTAGGGTTCGCAACAAGATAACCGGTTCACTCTCTTCTTGTTGTAGTTGTTGCAGAATATGCCATGCGCGCTTACTCTTGCCTGCCAGCAAGGCATCCACCCAGTGGTAAGGCGTGAAGTGCGCTGCATCGTTGACCGCTTGTTCGACTCTGGGGAACGTCAGTTTGCCGTCGGGGTAGAGCAGTGACAGCCGCTCTAATGCCTGTGATAGCGCCAGCAAGTTACCTTCGTAACAATAACAAAGTAACTGTGTCGCGGCATCGTCTACTTCTTGATTGAAGCTCCTGGCACGGGCACTTACCCACCGGGGAAGCTGAGCCTGTTCCGGCGTCTGGCAACTGACCAGGACACCTTTTTTGCTAAGGGTTTTGAACCAGGGACTGTTTTCCTGCGCTTTAGTCAGCTTGCTTGCTCGTAAAATCAGTAAAATATCCGGGTGTAACAAGCCCGATAATTTGACCAACTGTTCGTTCATTGGGGCGGTCAAACCACTTTCAGGGAAGTTAAGCAGCAGTGTTTGACGGCTGGCGAACAAACTCAGCGCCTGACACAGACTAAAAATAGTGCTCCATTCGGTGTGTGCATCCAGTGTAAAGCTGAAGTGCTCAGTGAAATCATGCTGTGACGCGATGTGACGAATGTGATCCAGACTTTCCTGTAACAGCAATGGCTCGTTGCCACATAACAGATAATAAGCGCGCAGCCCCTCGTGGAGCTGTGCGACAAGTTGTTCAGGGTAAATCCGAATCATTGAGCCGGGGCGCTGACTGCGGGTGTGCCGATATTGATTTCTTTAACGGCGGCGGTTCCGGTCACCTTATTACTGCCAACCGGCTTGACGCCATCTTTCGGCACGTTTTTTACTTCTGCAGCATGAACCGTCAGCAACTGACGCACTAGCTGCAAGGCGGCCTGATCACGCATCTCCTGGCGCAGAACCGCTGATTCAGCATCTTTCGCAAGTGCGGTCAGTGGGTTATCAAAGAATGTACGGAAAATATTGACCTGGAGTGGGTAAATATCATGGCCCGGTATTAATACCTGAGCCTGCACATGCAACACTAGCTGATTCTCAGCCGTCACACCGTTTTGGAAGATAGATACGGTGCTCTGAGTCTCGGATGAACTGATAATCAGCAGGGTGGGTAAATCTTTACGCATCGGGTCATCAACGATTGTCACGTTACTTAACCGCAGTTGTTGACGTACCGCTCGGGTTAATGGGCCATAGGGATCATTACTTTCCAGCAATAATTTTTGCAGGTTAGATGGCACTTGAGTCGTGCCGCGCAGATTAAAACCGCAGCCAGCGGTGACCAGCACCGCCAACCCCAGCAACAGCGTTAGAATACGATGTCGCACAAGTCCTCCTTGTCTCAACCCACAACCAGGTTAAGCAGTTTGCCAGGGACATAGATTACTCTACGCACAGTAACCCCATCCAAATATTTAGCCACCAAATGTTCCCGACCAGCACGTTCACATACTTGCTGTTCAGTTGCATCGGCAGGCACAGTGATTCTGCCACGTACTCTACCATTAACCTGTACGACGACTAATTTAGAGTCTTCGTGAGTCGCTTGTTCGTCAACGATTGGCCACGGTGCGGTATCAATATCACCTTTGCCACCTAAAGTCTGCCATAAGGTGAAACAGATATGAGGGGTGAATGGATAAAGCATCCGAACCACTGCTAATAATGCTTCCTGTAACAGCGCGCGGTCTTGTTCGATTTCCTGCGGCGCACGGCCTAACTTATTCATCAGCTCCATCACCGCAGCGATAGCGGTGTTGAAAGTCTGACGGCGGCCGACGTCATCAGTGACTTTAGCAATTGTTTTATGCAAATCACGATGCAGGGATTTTTGCTCTTTCGTCAGGCTGGCGATATCCAGTGGTACAGTTGCCCCTTTTGCGGTGTGATCAAACACCAGACGCCAGACACGTTTCAGGAAGCGATTAGCCCCTTCAACGCCAGACTCCTGCCATTCCAATGTCATTTCTGCTGGTGAAGCAAACATCATAAACAGACGCACGGTATCAGCACCGTATTTCTCTACCATAATTTGCGGGTCGATGCCGTTGTTTTTTGATTTTGACATTTTGCTCATACCGGCATATACCAGTTCATGGCCTTCGGCATCAGTTGCTTTAACGATACGGCCTTTTTCATCACGTTCAACAATGGCATCTACGGGGGAAACCCAGATACGTTCACCACCAGTACCGGTGTAGTAGAAGGCATCCGCCAATACCATGCCCTGACACAACAGGCGTTTAGCGGGTTCATCGGAATCAACCAGGCCAGCATCACGCAGCAGCTTGTGAAAGAAGCGGAAATACATCAGGTGCATGATGGCATGTTCGATACCACCAATATACTGATCAACCGGCAGCCAGTAGTTCGCGGCGGCGGGGTTCAGCATACCTTTATCAAACTGCGGGCAGGTGTAGCGTGCG
Source organism: Pseudomonadota bacterium (assembly GCA_041179305.1). GTDB lineage: Bacteria > Pseudomonadota > Gammaproteobacteria > Enterobacterales > Enterobacteriaceae > Yersinia. Next base: position 3,550 of record JBEGTQ010000013.1, read on the forward strand.
TAATACCATGATGATTCCATAAAAGTATCAAAGGTATCGGTTTCACGCAGGCCAGGCATCCCGTTAACGGTGGTTTTAGCCCATTCAGGATCAGCCTTGATTGGGCTGGAAATACCATCCATCACCACATCTTCTGGCAGGATGACGGGCAATTGGTCTTCTGGTGTTGGCACCACAGTACCGTCTTCCAGTGTCACCATTGGGATTGGTGCACCCCAGTAACGCTGGCGCGAGACTCCCCAGTCACGCAGGCGATAATTCACTTTGCGCTGACCAACACCCAATGCGACCAGTTTGTCGGCAATGGCATTGAAGCCATCTTCATGGTTGAGTCCATCAAATTCGCCGGAGTTGAATAGGGTGCCTTTTTCGGTCATGGCTTGCTGACTTAAGTCAGATTGGCTGCCATCAGCGGCTAAAATAACCGGTTTGATTGGTAGGTTGTATTTGGTGGCAAATTCCCAGTCACGGGCATCGTGGCCCGGAACCGCCATAACTGCGCCGGTACCGTAATCCATCAAGACAAAGTTAGCGGCCCAGACAGGTAGCTTCTCGCTGGTCAGCGGATGAATGGCGTATCGGCCGGTTGGCATGCCTTTCTTCTCCATCGTCGCCATTTCAGCTTCGGCAACTTTGGTATTACGGCATTCGGCCACAAAGTCTGCCAGTGCAGAGTTGGTGGTAGCCGCTTGCAATGACAGCGGATGACCGGCAGCAACCGCTATATAGGTCACACCCATAAAGGTATCAGGACGGGTGGTGTAAACTGAGAGTTTTTCTTCGCAGTCTGCAACATCAAAAACAATGTCTATACCCTCGGAGCGGCCGATCCAGTTGCGCTGCATAGTTTTCACCTGCTCTGGCCAGCTTTCCAGCGTATCCAGATCGCTGAGCAACTGATCAGCATAATCAGTGATTTTGATAAACCACTGTGGGATCTCTTTGCGCTCAACTTTGGTGTCACAACGCCAGCAGCAACCGTCGATCACTTGTTCGTTTGCCAGCACAGTCAGGTCATGTGGACACCAGTTAACCGCAGCAGTCTTTTTATAGGCCATGCCTTTTTCATACAACTTGGTGAAAAACCACTGTTCCCAACGATAATAGTCAGGTTTGCAGGTGGCAATCTCGCGATCCCAATCGTAGCCGAATCCCAGTAGTTTCAACTGGTTTTTCATGTAGTCGATATTGTCGTAAGTCCAGGGGGCGGGGGCGGTATTGTTTTTTACCGCCGCGCCTTCTGCCGGCAGGCCAAACGCATCCCAACCAATGGGTTGTAAGACGTTTTTACCCAGCATACGTTGGTAACGGGAGATGACGTCACCGATGGTATAGTTGCGAACGTGCCCCATATGGAGGCGCCCTGAAGGATATGGCAGCATAGATAGGCAGTAATATTTTTCTTTGCTCAAATCTTCAGTGACTTTAAAGGTTTGCTTCTCTTGCCAGTGAAGCTGTACTTGCGTTTCGATATCTTCTGGGCGGTATTGCTCTTGCATGGCGGCCGGTGGTCCTGTAGTGAAAAACAGCTACGCCTGTAGCATCATCTGTTTCATTTCATAAAGAGAGATCGGCATAGCATAGCTGATAAGCGGCAGGCGCAACAATACTCAGCATCTCCCTAAGGGGTTTTTCTGCGCAGCGAATGGCAGAAATAGCAAAAGTAAGGAGATAACAACCCGATATTGGCATGATTTAGCGTGTTACGACTAAAATAGTTAACGATAACTTTAATATAAAACCAACCAAAATCAGACAACAGGAACCATAAACGCCAAAACAGGCGAAAGATGAGTTTTGTCACTATTTTTCATTAATATGATTTGTTCTAACATAATTTTGATTTATACAAATCATGGGTCGAGGAGACAGTATGAATAAGGTAGCTCAGTATTATCGTGAGTTAGTAGCATCGCTGACCGAACGTTTGAAAAATGGTGAACGTGATATCAATAAGTTGGTGGAAAGCGCCGAACAGCGGCTGGATGCGGTGGAAGAGTTAAGTCGCAGTGAAGTTGAACAGATAATTCAGGCGGTACGCCGCGATGTGGAAGAATTTGCCCGCAGTTACCAAGAGAGCAAAGATGCATTTAGCGGCAGTGTATTTATGAGAGTGATTAAAGAGAGCCTGTGGCATGAGCTGGCTGATATTACCGACAAAACGCAGCTTGAATGGCGTGAAGTGTTTAAAGACGTCAGCCACCATGGTGTTTATCACAGTGGCGAAGTGGTTGGTTTGGGGAATTTGGTGTGTGAAAAATGCCACTACCATCTGGCTTTTTATACGCCGGAAGTGTTGCCGCTTTGCCCTAAATGTGGGAACGACCAATTTAACCGCCGTCCTTTCCAGCCATGATATCGGTGAAATCGCTAATATCCACAAAATGTTATCAGCCCCTCTCTGAAGGTAGAGCGGGGCGGTAGGAGCAGAAGTCATCAGTGCAGGATTTTCGCCAGGAAGTCTTTGGCGCGGTCTGATTTAGGATTGCTGAAGAAATCATCTTTGTTGCTGTCTTCGAGGATTTTACCTTCATCCATGAAGATAACCCGGTTTGCCACTTTGCGGGCAAAACCCATTTCGTGGGTTACCACCATCATGGTCATCCCTTCCTGCGCCAGTTTGACCATAACATCCAGTACTTCGTTGATCATTTCTGGATCAAGTGCCGAGGTCGGTTCATCAAACAATATGGCGATCGGATCCATACACAGGGCACGGGCAATGGCGACACGCTGCTGTTGGCCGCCCGACAACTGAGACGGGAATTTATCCGCATGGGCAGTCAGGCCGACACGATCCAGCAGTTTTAGACCTTTTTCCCGCGCTTCTGCCTTATTGCGCTTCAGTACTTTGATCTGCGCCAGTGTCAGGTTTTCGATGATAGACAGATGCGGGAATAGCTCGAAATGCTGGAACACCATGCCAACTTTGGAGCGCAGTTGTGCCAGATTAGTGCCTTTATCATTAATGGAAATACCATTGACGGTAATATCTCCCTTTTGAATGGGTTCCAGCCCATTAACCGTTTTGATTAAAGTCGATTTGCCTGAACCTGAAGGACCACAGACTACCACTACCTCACCTTCGTTGATTTCAGTAGTGCAATCAATCAGCACCTGAAAGTGACCATACCATTTAGAAACATTTTTCAGGGAAATCATAAAATTGTCCTTTTTTCAAGTGGTTAACCGGTATAGAAGCGGCAATACTGATTACAAAATAAACCACACCACACATAATCAGCTATAAGTTACCAATTGGGGGGCGTCTGTTGCTGATTATGGGTTAACTCAATTGCTGGTTATTGATGGCCAGATGCGCTTTAAATACTTCCAGCGCTGTAGGCAGACTTTCTTTATCGGCATGTTTTTCGGGACTCCACAGGTCAGCAAAGGTAATTGCGCGGCCACAGTGAATAAAAACTTCATTGACTTCAATCACTAATACACTACGAGCAGGGTGGCCATTTTGGCTAAAACGTTCGCACAGTTTCGGGTCAACCGAGATTACGGCACGGCCATTGACGCGAAAAGCTTCTGCCCAGTTAGGGATCAAGAACAAGATGCCGATAGCGGCGTTATGCAGCAGATTGCGGATACCATCAAGACGATTATTCCCCGGGCGGTCTGGTAGCATCAGCGTCTTACTGTCTTCCACATGGATAAAACCAGGTTCTCCGCCTTTAGGGGAACAGTCGATCCCGTTGCTGCCTATCGTACCTAGTACCGCGAAAGGGGCGGCTGCAATAAGTTTTTTGGCATAATCATCAATGTGATTTATCTGTTTCTTCAATACTGTTTCAAAAGGAGAGGCGTAGTGCTCGCTTAATTGTGCTTCGCTGGTGAGGATAAATTCAGGCTTCAGTGACATAAGACTCTCAAGATCAACGGGCATGCAGATAACATCCCCGAATATGACGTTATTTTTTATTGGAACGACCACGGATCACGCGGAACAGGGTGAAAACACCCAAAACCAGCGTAATAATCCACATCGGCCCTGAGCCAAAGCGGGCATAAGGGGTGATACCGGTGGTTGGTGTGACGTTGACGTCGAGTACCTGCTGAGTAAATTGTGGGATCTGCGCAAGCACCTCTCCATTGGCGCCAATGGCGGCAGTAATGCCGTTATTAGTACTGCGCAGTAGAGGGCGACCCAATTCAAGTGCGCGCATGCGTGCCATCTGGAAATGTTGCCACGGCCCGATGGAGTGACCGAACCACGCATCATTCGAGATAGTTAGCAGGAAGTTGGTATCCGGGCGGAAGTTATCCCGCACTTGCTGCCCCAGCACGATTTCATAGCAAATGGCGGCGGTCAGGTTAAATCCGGCCACATTGAGTTGTGGTTGAACATAATCGCCACGGCTAAATGAAGACATCGGTAAATCAAAGAGGGGAGCCAGCGGCCGTAACAGTGACTCCAACGGGACAAATTCACCAAACGGAACCAGATGGTGTTTGGCGTAACGGTTTTGAGTTGGATATTGATAGGGTTCTTTATCTCCCAGCACGATGATACTGTTGAAAAAGTGGTAACCCTTGCCTTCAGGACGCCGCCGGGCATCGACAATACCGGTAATCAGGCTGCTGTGATTGGCTCGCATCAGGCCGTCAACCATTGTCAGGAAGTCGGTCTGATCGGTTTCAATGTCAGGAATGGCCGATTCGGGCCAGATGATGATTGGGGCTTTGCCCATAAACGGGCGAGTCTCATTAAGATAAACTTGCAGAGTTGAAAGCAAGATTTTGGGATCCCATTTCATTGATTGCGCGATATTACCTTGCACCATTGCCACATTGACGGCTCTTTCAGGCTCTGGTGTGAACCACTTAACCTGATGCAACGGCCACGGCAATAACAACAGTGTGAGTGCAATTATTGCAGCACTTATGCGGCGTTGATAACAGGCATAGACCAGTAACCCACTGATCATCATTAACATAAAGGTGATGCCATCGACGCCGAGAATCGGGGCAATCCCCCGCAGCGGGCCATTGAGCTGGCTGTAACCAAATTGGAGCCACGGGAAACCAGTCAATACCCAGCCGCGTAGGAATTCAGTCAATTGCCACAGTACTGGTGCGGCTATAGCCAGCCGCCACCAAGTGACTTTCGGGCACAGGCGGGTTAATAAGCCGATGAATAGCATGGTGTAGAGCGATAGATACGCCGCCAGTAATACCACCAGAAAAATATTCACCGCCGTCGGCATGCCACCAAACGTGGAGATACTGACGTACACCCAGTTGATACCGCTACCAAACAGCCCCATTCCCCAACAAAAACCGATAAAAACAGCTTGTTTGGTGGTGCGGTTCAATGTCAGGCTGAGTAAAGCAAACAGTGAAACAATGGCTGCGGGCCAATTATCAAACGGCGAATAGGCCAATGTACCGCAAGCGCCAAACACTAGACCCAGCAGGGCGCGAACCCACTGGCGTTGGAGAGATGAAGCAATAGGCATCAAGAATTTATTCTTCCAATTTGGGTTGCGGAGCATCGTCAGGTATTTTTACATGAACCTGAATGATACGTCGGCTATCCGCCATAGCAACTTTAAATAAGTAACCTTCAATTTCAATGGATTCACCCCGGGCAGGCAAGTGACCAAAGGCCTGCATCACCAAACCGCCGACAGTATCGACTTCATTGTCATTGAAATAGGTATTGAACATCTCATTGAAATCTTCAATTTGTGTCAGCGCACGAACGGTATAAGTGTGCCGGCTGAGTTGACGGATATCGCGGTCTTCCTCATCATCATATTCATCTTCAATTTCGCCAACGATCAACTCAAGAATATCTTCAATGGTTACCAGACCTGAAACACCACCAAACTCATCAATAACAATTGCCATATGATACCGCTGGGAACGGAACTCCTTCAGCATCCGATCAACGCGTTTACTTTCGGGCACGACCACCGCTGTTCGTAATACTTTATCTATGCTGAATGGCTCGGAATCGGTACGCATAAATGGCAGCAGGTCCTTCGCCATCAGAATACCTTCGATATGATCTTTATTTTCGCTGATCACCGGAAAGCGGGAGTGGGCAGATTCAATAATTACATCCAGGCACTCATCCAGCGTTTGGTTACGTTTTAAGGTGACCATCTGAGAGCGAGGGATCATGATGTCCCGTACACGCTGTTCGGCGATATCCATCACGCCTTCCAGCATGTCACGGGTATCGGGATCGATCAGATCGTTTTGTTCAGAATCACGGATAAGCGCTACCAAATCACCACGGTTTCTGGGTTCACCGTGAAATAACTGGTTAAGGATAAGAGTAAAGAACCCTTTCTTGGGACTGGGACTATCGTTATTTTGTGAGTGGTCGTCGCTCATGGCGTTTTAGTTAAGTTTACTCATGTTGAGTTTTATTATTATCGGCAGCGGTAGATTCACACCGCCGACAGTTTTTTGCTCTATTAACTGGCATTATAACACTTGGATGATGGGTTTATTCGGGGTCTTTTTCTGAAATATACGGATCGGGATAACCCAGACGGTGCATGATTTCAGTTTCAATCGACTCCATTTCTTCAGCCTCATGGTCAACGATGTGATCATACCCTAACAGATGGAGACTGCCGTGAACAACCATATGCGCCCAATGAGCCAATAGTGCTTTCTCTTGTTCGATGGCTTCTTGTTCAACCACTTGTCGACAAATGATTAAATCACCCAATAGCGGCAATTCAATTTCAGGCGGAGCCTCAAAGGGAAAAGACAAGACATTGGTTGATTTATTTTTGCCACGGTAGGTCAGGTTTAACTCATGACTTTCCGCGTCATCCACTAAGCGGATGGTAACTTCAGAGACTTCTTGAAATTGAGGTAACACCGCCTCTAGCCAGCGCTGAAAATCGGCTTCTGTTGGCAGACCCGGGCTATCAGTACAGGCAATTTGTAAATCAAGTATAACCTGACTCACGGCACCCCCCACTCAGATGAGGTGTGACTTTGCCGTTTACGTCGCGCGGCAATAGCATCTTTGCTTTTTGGTTCCGCCGCTGGCGGTAATATTTCTTGTGTCACGACGTGCAAACTGTTTTTCTGAGTCACTGCGTTCCTCTGAACCACTTTTTATGATTCGCTTAAATACCCATCAGCCGTCAAGAGGCAGCGGTGTTGGCGGCATCTTGACGTAACTTGGATACACTCACTCATATATTGGTGCGCGTTACAGGAATTCAAGGCTGGTAAAGCCTGATGCCGATCTCATTTTCTTTGCGAGTACGGGTAATCACCGATTGCGGTGACGCATCAACACGCAAGTCCATTTGGTTCTCGGTGCGTAGCAAAGTGCCACGTAGGGAACTGGCATATACATTAATAATCTTAACATCAACAAACTTACCTATCAGTTCCGGTGAACCTGCAAAATTGACTACCCGATTATTTTCCGTGCGCCCAGCCAGTTCCATCACGTTTTTACGCGATGTGTTCTCGACCAGGATTCGTTGCACAGTGCCAACCATTTTACGGCTGATGTCCATCGCTTGCTGAGTGATGCGTTGTTGTAGGCTATGCAATCGCTGCTTTTTCTCTTCTTCACTAATATCGTCGGGCAGATCTGCTGCTGGTGTGCCGGGACGGGCTGAATAAATAAAGCTGTAGCTGGTATCGAAATGAATATCCGCCACCAACTTCATGGTCTGCTCGAAATCCTGCGGAGTTTCACCCGGAAAACCGACGATAAAATCAGAGCTTATCTGAATATCTGGCCGCGCCTGACGCAGTTTGCGGATAATCGCTTTGTATTCCAACGCGGTATGGGCGCGTTTCATCATTGTCAGAATGCGGTCAGAACCACTTTGCACAGGCAGGTGCAGGAAGCTCACCAACTCTGGTGTATCGCGATACGTTTCGATGATGTCATCGGTGAAATCAATAGGGTGGCTGGTGGTAAAGCGTATCCGATCAATGCCATCAATAGCAGCAACCAACCGCAATAATTCGGCAAAACTACAGATGTCATCATCGTAGGTTGCGCCGCGATAAGCGTTAACGTTTTGACCCAGCAGATTCACTTCCCGCACACCCTGAGCCGCTAACTGTGCGATTTCAAACAGAATATCATCACTTGGCCGGCTGACTTCTTCGCCACGGGTGTAAGGCACTACACAGAATGTACAATATTTATTGCAGCCTTCCATGATAGAGACAAACGCAGTCGGGCCTTCAGCTCGTGGTTCTGGCAGCCGGTCAAATTTTTCAATTTCTGGAAAACTAATATCCACTACCGGGCTGTGAGTGCCTTGCACGTGGTTAATCATTTCTGGCAGGCGGTGCAGAGTCTGTGGCCCGAAAATAACATCAACACAAGGAGCACGTTGACGCAGATGCTCGCCTTCTTGAGATGCGACACACCCGCCAACCCCAATAATCAAATTAGGATTTTTTTCTTTCAATAATTTCCAGTGGCCAAGCAGACTGAATACTTTTTCCTGGGCTTTTTCACGAATTGAACAAGTATTCAGTAGCAGTAAATCGGCTTCTTCCGGGATTGCTGTTAACTGGTAACCGTGGGTGCTGGCCAGTAAATCCGCCATTTTAGATGAGTCATATTCATTCATCTGGCAGCCCCAGGTTCTGATATGCAGTTTCTTTGTCATTGGGTCATTCATCATCAAAATCACATCGCTCGGTGTGGTGCCCCACAGATTAGCCAGGCGCAAAGGCGCAGTAATTAAGGGGTATTGTAGTCATTTGCTACAAAGATGACTACCACAGAACGACTTACTTATTCTGTTGAGTGATGAGAAATCCGGTACACTGAGTGCAGACAAATTATCTTCTAAAACATATCTAAAATGAATAAATTTCAACAAAATTATGATGTTATAGTCGTTGGTGGTGGCATGGTAGGTGCTGCTGCTGCGCTGGGGCTGGCACAACAGGGCTGGTCAGTCGCGTTACTGGAGCATGAAGCTCCTAGGCCATTTGATGCTGATAGTGTGCCGGATTTACGTGTCTCAGCCATTGGCTGTACATCGGTGTCTTTGCTCAGGCAACTTGGTGCCTGGCCGGGAATACAGCAGATGCGTTGTGCCCCTTATCGCCGATTGGAAACTTGGGAGCAACCGGGATCACAGGTGATATTTGATGCAGCATCGTTGTCGCTGCCTCAACTGGGCTTTATGGTTGAGAATCGTGTGTTACAGTTGGCGCTGTGGCAACAGATGGCTGAATGCCCTAATTTGACGTTGCTCTGCCCGTCACGGCTGCAAAGTATGGTTAGAGTAGGCGAATTATGGCAAGTTACCCTAGATGCTCAGCAAGAGATACAGGGCCGTTTAATGGTGGGCGCCGATGGCGCAAACTCGTTAGTGCGGCGCTTGGCCGGAATTGGCATCAGCGGCTGGCAGTATCGTCAGTCCTGCATGTTAATTACGGTAGAGACAGATACAGTTCAACAAGACACAACCTGGCAGCAGTTCTTCCCAACAGGCCCGCGAGCCTTCCTGCCGCTGTTTGATAACTGGGCATCATTGGTTTGGTACGATAGCCCGCAGCGTATCCGTCAGCTTCAGGCAATGCCAATGGCACAATTGAATCAAGAAATTGTGGCGGCATTTCCGCGCCGTCTGGGCACTGTCAAGGCAGTTGCCGCAGGTTCTTTTCCGCTGCTTCGCCACCACGCCCAGCGTTATGTGCAGCCGGGATTGGTTTTACTGGGGGATGCAGCCCATACCATTAATCCGCTGGCTGGGCAGGGGGTTAATCTGGGGTATCGCGATGTGGATGCGTTGCTGGAAGTACTTAATCAAGCGCGTGAACTGGCGGAACCGTGGCACACCGACGCTGTTTTACTGCGTTACCAACGTCGTCGTCGTACTGATAATCTGATGATGCAAAGTGGTATGGATCTGTTTTACACCGCATTCAGCAATGACCTGCCACCATTGAAATTTGTACGTAATTTGGCGCTAATAGCTGCTCAACGCGCGGGCAAATTGAAAACGCATGTGCTGAGGTATGCGTTGGGGTTGTAGCTATTTTTGGTAAGTCGTTATATACCGGGGTTACTTCAAGAGGCGGGGGGGTCACAATGTGATAGATAACTCCAAGATCGCCGCATTTCCGGCGGCTCAAACCAGCCAAACGAATCTTTTGGTAACCCCCAGTTTTATTTATTGTGCCTTCGGATTGAGGATTATTAAGCAGGTAAGCCTGAAATTGTTGCAGGTCACCATCTGACATTCGCTCTGCTCGACGTCGACTAAAAGTCGATTTTTCGATAAATTGAAAGAAATCCATTCGGTTACAGAAATTAATGCAGTTGAAGAGAATTAATCGAATGAGATTCTAAGAGAGTAACTGCCGACAAAGGCGAGTTTTCTAAATTTGGCTGGGGTACGAGGATTCGAACCTCGGAATGCTGGAATCAGAATCCAGTGCCTTACCGCTTGGCGATACCCCAAAGGATGGTGGCTACGACGGGAATCGAACCTGTGACACCAGCATTATGAGTGCTGTGCTCTAACCAACTGAGCTACGTAGCCATGTTTAAATATTAAACCTTGAAAAATTGTATGGCTGGGATACCAGGATTCGAACCTGGGAATGCCAGGATCAAAACCTGGTGCCTTACCGCTTGGCGATATCCCAACTGAAATACAATTTTTTCTTAATATTTTATATCTACGTCAACTTATTGTCTTGCAGCTACCCATCCAAAAGATATGGCTGGGATACCAGGATTCGAACCTGGGAATGCCAGGATCAAAACCTGGTGCCTTACCGCTTGGCGATATCCCATTCGCTGTGACAAGCCGATCAACGAGTAATGGTGCGGGAGGCGAGACTTGAACTCGCACACCTTGCGGCGCTAGAACCTAAATCTAGTGCGTCTACCAATTTCGCCACTCCCGCAAAAAGATGGTGGCTACGACGGGAATCGAACCTGTGACCCCAGCATTATGAGTGCTGTGCTCTAACCAGCTGAGCTACGTAGCCATCTTTTTCCGCATTACCTTCAATATCGGTGTTGCGGGGCGCATTATGCGTATACGGCCGAATTGCGTCAACTGATTTTTTCCCAAAAAAGCGCTGAAAGGGTTCATTTGTGTAGCTTGTGAACAGGCTGTTTATTAAAGCAGCACTTACGGGTGATTACATGTTGAATTTGCCGGCAAAAAGAATATATCCGCTCTATTTGAAGTTATGGCGATGTGAGCGGCCCTTTAGTGAGTTTATCGGGAGCCGCTTGTTTATTGACTGACCACAACGCTAACTCGTTTGGCTATATTAAGGAAAGGGCACTCATGAGGCGAGTAACCCCTATCAAGAACAAGGCCGCCCGAAAGCGACCTTGATGGCAGAATGTTGAACGCAAGCAAGTTTAATTGCTGCAATGGCATTCAATTTATTTATAAGCGTCCTGATGTACACCAACAGCACGGCCTGAAGGATCATCCATATTTTTGAATGATTCATCCCATTCGATGGCTTTTGCTGATGAACAAGCAACGGACGGACCACCGGGTACACATTCAGCGGCACTTGGCAGCGGGAACAGCGTTTCAAAGATTTCGCGATACAAATAACCCTCTTTTGAAGACGGCGTATTGTAAGCAAAACGGAAGTGAGCGGTTTCCATTTGCTGATCAGTCACTTGCTCAGCGGCTTTCTCTTTCAGAGTGTCAATCCAACTGTAACCCACACCATCAGAGAATTGCTCTTTTTGCCGCCATGCGACGCTATGTGGCAGGTAAGATTCAAAACATTCACGCAGGATATGTTTTTCCATTTTACCGTTGCCACACATTTTATCTTGTGGGTTGATGCGCATTGCAACATCAAGGAAGTTCTTATCCAGGAACGGCACACGGGCTTCAACGCCCCAGGCGGACATGGCTTTGTTGGCTCGAGCGCAGTCATACATATGCAAGTCCAACAATTTACGCACGGTCTCTTCATGCAATTCTTTGGCGTTTGGTGCTTGGTGGAAGTAGAGGTAGCCGCCGAATACTTCGTCAGAACCTTCACCAGACAGTACCATTTTGATACCCATCGCCTTGATTTTGCGCGACATCAGGTACATTGGCGTTGAGGCACGGATGGTTGTTACATCATATGTCTCAATGTGATAAATCACATCGCGAATGGCATCCAGGCCTTCTTGTACGGTGAAGTGAATTTCATGATGCACGGTGCCCAGATGATTTGCTACTTCTTGCGCGGCACGCAAATCTGGCGAACCGACCAGCCCCACAGCGAAGGAATGCAGTTGCGGCCACCAGGCTTCACTGCGTTCGCCATCTTCTATCCGACGGGCGGCAAATTTTTTAGTGATAGCAGAAATAACCGAGGAATCCAAACCGCCAGACAGTAGCACGCCGTAAGGCACGTCTGACATCAGGTGGCTTTTTACTGCGTCTTCTAACGCATTTGCCAGTGCAACTTTATCGGTAACATTGTCTTTAACGTTATCGAAATCAAACCAATCACGATGATAGTATTCGCGAATTTCCCCATCACGACTCCACAGATAGCTGCCAGCCGGGAATTCTTTAATGGTGCGGCAAACCGGAACCAGTGCTTTCATTTCAGAGGCAACAAACAGATTGCCGTTCTCATCATGACCCATATACAGCGGGATAATGCCCAAATGGTCACGGCCAATCAGATAGGCGTCTTTCTCTGTGTCATACAAGGCGAAAGCGAACATGCCTTGCAGATCATCGAGGAATTTTGGCCCTTTCTCTTGATACAATGCCAGAATGACCTCACAGTCAGATCCCGTCTGGAAAGCGTAGCGGTCGCTGTATTGCTGGCGTAACACCTGATGATTATAAATTTCACCGTTAACTGCCAAAACATGCGAATGAGATGAATTAAACAGCGGTTGAGCGCCGGTATTGACGTCAACGATAGATAAACGCTCGTGGGCGAGAATGGCTTTATCATTTGCCCATACGCCTGACCAATCCGGGCCTCGATGGCGCATTAAACGTGACATTTCCAGCGCTTTTTTACGTAACTCAATGGGGTCGGTTTTAAGGTCGAGGACCCCGAAAATAGAACACATAATAATCTCCCTAACTTCGCTGCTTTGGTGGTGATGATGTTGAGTTTGAGTCGTTCATCGCTGGCGTTATTTTTCAATGCTTGTTTATGATTGATATAAATATATTCAACATTACGATGCATTTATCCGAATGATTTGTAAACCGGATGCAAAGAAATAGGCAGAAAATGCATCAAAATAGGGAATGCTAGTAAGAAACTTCGGTGTATTGCACTGAAAAAGAACCCAAAAGGAGAGTGGCGACCATGGCCGCCAACAGAGGTTAAATAATACTGATATCAACAACTGACGGGAAGACGTGATTCGGGCGGAATGGCATAGCGTCAATATCTGTCAACGTCGAGACACCGGACAGTACCAAAATGGTTTTCAGACCGGCCTGAAAACCTGCCAGAATATCGGTACGCAGGTTATCACCCACAATTACCGTGCTTTCTGAATGGGCATGCATTTTATTCAGTGCGGCGCGAATGATCCACGGGCTGGGTTTACCAACATAGAATGGCTTGCGGCCTGAGATTTTCTCTATCGGGGCGCATAATGCGCCACAGGCTGGGGCGAATCCGTGACCGTGGCTATCTGGATTGGTGGCAATAAAACGTGCACCGTTGGCGACGAAATAGGCTGCTTTATGCATCATGTCCCAATTATAAGAGCGGGTCTCACCGACAATCACAAAGTCAGGATTGATGTCCGTGATGGTAAAGCCAGCTTTATATAATTCGTGAACTAATGCGCCTTCACCCACGACATAGGCTTTTTTGCCTTCCTGATTGCGCAGAAAGTCGGCAGTCGCCATTGCGGAGGTATAAAAGGCACTTTCCGGTACATCCAGCCCGGCAGAACAGAAGCGGTTGGCCAGATCCTGCGCAGTTTGTGACGGATAGTTGGTCAGAATAACCAGCGGCATTCCGGCTTCTTGAATCCGGGTCAGGAAATCACTGGCACCCTGAATTGCTTTATTGTCATGTAACAACACACCATCGATATCGCAAATAACACTTTTAATTGTCATTATTAAACTTACTCTTTTAGTGCGGTAATAGGCCATTATAACATGGTCGATAACAGGATTTACCCTGCTGCTTTCTTATCCGCAGTTGGGTTTTCCAGCAGACGTTGCAGCAACACACCGTTCAACATGGCACGTTTAGCCAACGCGAAGGCACCGATTGCTGATTGATGATCAAGTTGTGACGTGACGATAGTCAGATTCTGGCGGAAGTTTTTCAATACTTGTGTATTGATGCAATTCTGAATGGCGGCAAACAGAACTTTCTCGGCTTTAATAATTTCACCCGCAATAACGACTTTTTGCGGGTGAAACAAGTTGATCGCAATTGAGATGGCTTTGCCCAAGTAGCGGCCGACATGTTCAATCACTTCGATCGCCAGTAAGTCGCCACGGTTAGCCGCTTTGCAGATGGAATCAATATGGCAGTCATTCAATGTCAGCATGCTTGGATAGCCCTGTGTGAGCAAGTGACGTACCCGGTTTTCAATGACAGTATTGGATGCAACGGTTTCGAGGCAACCAAAGTTACCGCAATGGCAGCGTTCACCCAACGGATCAATTTGAATATGCCCGATTTCGCCCAAATTACCGTTACAGCCTAAAAATATTTGGCTGTTAACAATGATACCGGCACCGGTACCCCGGTGCAGACGAACCAAAATAGAGTCTTCACAATCTCGGGTTGCACCAAAGTAGTGTTCGGCCAGTGCCAGACTGCGGATATCGTGTCCAACAAAGCTGGTGACATTAAATCGCTTTTGCAGATTGTCAACTAATGGCCAGTTGCTGACGCTGATGTGTGGCATATAGCGCACGATACCTTTGTTGGCCTCAACCAATCCGGGCAGGATAATGGCGATAGCAATCAGTTCACGCAACTTGCGCTGATAAGCCTCAATGAACTGGCTGATGATATTGAATAGCGCCAGCTCCAGTGTTTCTTGTGTGCGTTCAGGCAATGGATAGTGCTCTTCGCCGAACGATTTACCACTCATATCAAACAAGGTGATAGTTGCATCGTGGCGGCCTAACCGAATGGCAACTGTATGAAACTGGCGGTTCTCGGTAACGATGGATATGGCACGGCGGCCTCCGGTTGAGGCTTGCTGATCAACTTCTTTGATAAGCCCCCGTTCCAGCAGTTGGCGGGTAATTTTGGTGATACTGGCGGGCGCTAGCTGGCTAAGATCGGCAATTTGAATACGCGATATCGGGCCTCGTTGGTCAATTAGCCGGTAAACAACGGCGCCATTGAGTTGTTTAACAAGATCCACATTACCAATTTGTGACTGTCTGCCAGTGCTCATTAATACAATTACTCGCTTATATTAAAACGTCGTTGCCGTTAACGATGGTTTTCGTGATTTTATAATCGCGGGTAAAGGCAGTCAGGTTGGCAACTTTGCCGACCTCAATACTCCCTAATTGCTTATCCACGCCGATGGCACGGGCCGCATACAGTGTTGCCATACGCAGCGTCTCATCCAGCGCGATACCGACATGTTCGACGCTGTTTTGTACCGCTTCGATCATCGTCAGAGCTGAACCGCTTAAGGTGCCGTTTTCATCCACACATAGGCCATCGCGGTAGTATATTTTTTTACCAGCAAAAATAAATTGATCAATCTCAGCGCCAGCAGGTGCAGTGGCATCGGTTACCAGCACCAGTTTGTCACCTTTTAGCCGTTTGGCATTGCGGATATTGGCCCAGGCGACATGCAAACCATCAGCAATGATGCCGGTATAGATTTCTGCTGTATCGAATATTGCCCCAATTAAACCTGGATTACGTCCTGAAATGTACGGCATTGCATTATAAAGGTGCGTTGCGAAACCGATACCGGCGGAAAACCCTTGGCGAGCTTGCTGATAAGTCGCGTTTGAGTGACCGGCAGAAACCAGAATATTTGTATCGGTTAATTGACGAATATACTTAGCATCAACCATTTCAGGCGCCAGAGTAAGCTTGGTAATTACATCTGCATTTGCACACAGATAATCGATCATTTCAGCGCTGGGTTTACGGATGAATGCCGGATTATGGGTACCTTTTTTCAACGGATTGAGGTAAGGCCCCTCCAGATGCAGACCCAATGCCTGATGCTGATTTTTTTGCAGATATGAACGCATGACACCGATAGCATGTTTCATGAATTCATCGCTGGAGGTTATCATGGTTGGCAGGAAGCTGGTGCAACCTGATTTTTCATTGGTACGTTGCATCGTGTTCAATGTCTCTTCTGAAATAGCATCAAGAGAATCATTGAACTGCACGCCGCCGCAGCCATTCAATTGCACATCAATGAACCCGGGAGCCAGAATGGCGCCACCCAGATCGCGTATCTCAACGCCCGCCGGGAGTTCATCGGCAGGACAGATATATTCGATCAATCCATTAGCCACGATAACAGCATGATTATCCAGTACTTCGTGACTGGTATAAATACGGCAATGAGTTAAAGCGTACATCTTAGTCCCCCGATAATTATTACAGTTCTTTGATGTTTTCAGCTTCCAATTCGTGGAAGTATTTTACGGTTTTAACTTTCAATTCCACAGTAGAAGGTTCATCACATACCATGACGGCTTTGGCATGCAGTTGTAGACAACTGATGGTCCACATGTGGTTGATGCTCCCTTCGACCGCAGCTTGCACGGCCTGAGCTTTACCGTGACCGGTTACCAGAATCATTACTTCTTCCGCATCCAGCAATGTCCCCACACCTACTGTAAGCGCATATTTTGGCACGAGGTTTGCGTCACCACCAAAGAAGCGTGAGTTGGCGATACGGGTTTCTTGCGTCAGGGTTTTGATACGAGTGCGGGATGCTAAAGAAGAAGCAGGTTCATTAAATGCGATATGACCGTCAACGCCTACGCCCCCCATGAACAGGTGAATTTTGCCGTAAGACTTCATTTTCTCTTCGTAACGATGGCATTCGGCATCAATATCGGCCGCATTACCATTCAGGAGATTAATATTTTCGGCTGGAATATTAACATGATCAAAGAAGTTAGTGTGCATGAAGGTGTAGTAGCTTTCCGGATGCTCTTTGGGCAGCCCGACATATTCATCCATGTTGAATGTCACAACATGCTTGAAGCTAACTTTCCCCGCTTTATGCATGGCAACCAGGTGCTTGTATGCTTCCATTGGTGTGCCGCCGGTTGGCAAACCTAATACAAACGGGCGCTTAGCGGTCGGTTTAAATGCATTGATGCGGTTAACAATATGTCTTGCTGCCCATTTACCAACTTCTATGGTGTTTTTCAGTGGGATAAGTCTCATCTTGCACCTCTTTAATTGCTAATAGTGGCTATACTCTATGCAGTTTTAATCATTTTGCTAAGCGTAACTCAGATTTTGAATCATGCGTTTGTATAATACTTTATTCATTTTTTTAATAGTAAAATAAGCTTTGTATCATAGCGAGTGTATTGGTGATTTTTTACCGATTATTGGTGATTTTTATCACAAAACAGGGTGGTTAATTTGTGTTGAGAAATATTTTTTTACACTCCGTAATTAGCAATACATACTGTAAATACATAAAAGTAAACCATGCGTTTTTTCTAAAAGGTAGTAAGTTAATTAAATAAACTACTTAAAGGATTCGATACTGGATGAATAGGGGAAAAAGTGAATATTCTTAGCTACTTACAAAAAGTGGGGCGGGCTTTGATGGTTCCTGTGGCCACGCTGCCCGCCGCCGCGATATTGATGGGTATCGGTTATTGGATTGACCCGGTTAGCTGGGGGAATGATAATGCTTTGGCTGCGTTATTCATCAAATCCGGTGCGGCTATTATTGAAAATATGTCTGTACTGTTTGCCATTGGTGTGGCTTATGGTCTGTCAAAAGACAAAGACGGTGCTGCCGCACTGACCGGTTTTGTTGGTTTCCTGGTGTTAACTACGCTGTGTTCGCCAACCGCAGTTTCGATGATTCAAAAGATCCCGATTGATCAGGTTCCTGTTGCATTCAGCAAAATTAACAACCAATTCGTGGG
>JBEGTQ010000014.1:0-8541 GCA_041179305.1 Pseudomonadota bacterium
CAAAAGTACTTGGCTGGACTCACTTAATAGCCTTAAGCCCAGGGGGTTAATGGTTAGCTTTGGTAATGCCTCCGGCCCAGTGACAGGGGTAGACCTCACCATACTGAACCAAAAAGGTGGGCTGTATGTCACTCGCCCGTCTCTCAACGCTTATGTCACTAATCGGCAAGAGCTGGAAAGTGCCAGTAAACAACTATTCTCACTTATTGTCAGTGGAGCAATTAATGTCGATGTAGCTAAAGCGCAGCAATTCTCGTTGCGTGATGCTCATCGCGCACACCAGGTATTAGAAAGCCGTCAGACAACGGGTTCAAGTTTGCTTATACCTTGATTAGCTACAAGTGACATCAAGACGCTGCATTTAGCCTATGAAAGTTATGATTTAAACGCGTGAACAGCGAACCTGCTATTTGCAGCAATTTCACCTCAAAGACGTTAACAATGTCCGCGTTATAATCCCGCTCATTCCCGTCATTTTTCAGCCGGTGATCGTTGCCACAAGAAAGTGAAATTTTAGTAACGTCTAACCGCGGGTTTTTGCATCGAACGCCATATCCAGACCACCACAACGGCGAGGATCAGCCAGGGCAACAGCTTAATCATCATGACAAATAAGCCGCCCAACATCATAAAGGCAGCCGCAACCAGCAAGGCGGCGAAGATGCCCAACAAAGAAATACCGGTCACCATCAGCATGATAAAAAAACCGATAACAAAGAAAATTTCGAACATAACGGTCTCCTTAATAATTATTTATTTCCCACAACCATATCATTAAATAAAAGGATCAAATCAGGGATTTTATAAGAAGTATTACAAGAAGCATGCCAACAAGAACAATTCCATCAATCAATTGAATTTATTAGCTATATAAATAACAACGCCTACCCGTGAGATGAGCAGACATGGTCAATTTGACTAATTTATAGCGAATTTTCTTACAGGGAATTAGTCTGTGGCCGAGTTACCATTGCTAGCGCTTGTTCTACAACGGAAATGTCCGCGCCGGGCTTATGAGCATTTTCACTTAAATGGCGACGCCATTGACGCGCGCCAGGGATTCCCTGGAAAAGACCGAGAATATGGCGGGTTATATGGCCAAGGTGAGCACCGCGTGACAACTCCTGTTCGATATAAGAATAAAGCAGTTCAATGGCCTTAACGCCATCCACCACCGCTGCACTTGGATCAAACAGTTCACGATCTACTTGCGTCAGAATACTGGGATTTTGGTACGCTTCGCGCCCCATCATGACGCCATCAAGGTGCTTGAGATGCTCTTTCGCTTCAGCCAGTGTTTTTACACCACCGTTAATGGCAATGGTCAGTGCCGGAAAATCACGTTTAAGCTGATACACCCGCTCATAATCCAGCGGCGGCACCTCACGGTTTTTTTTCGGGCTAAGGCCTGATAGCCAGGCTTTACGGGCATGAATGGTGAAAATATCACATTCACCACGTTCCGCCACAGTTTGCACAAATTCGCACAAAAACTCATAACTATCTAGCTGGTCAATACCAATTCGTGTTTTTACTGTCACCGGAATAGAAACCACATTACGCATGGCATTAACGCAATCAGCAACCAGTTGAGCTTCCCCCATCAAGCAGGCACCAAAACGACCATTTTGCACGCGATCAGATGGGCAACCTACATTCAGATTGATTTCGTTATAACCGCGAAGCTCTGCCAATTTAGCACAATGCGCCAGATCTCGGGGATCGCTGCCCCCCAATTGCAAAGCTACCGGATGGTCCTGTTCGCTATAGGCCAGATAATCCGCTTTGCCATGAATAATGGCTCCGGTCGTTACCATTTCGGTATACAGCAAAGCTTGCCTGGTTAACAAACGATGAAAATAGCGGCAATGCCGATCCGTCCAATCAAGCATCGGTGCCACAGAGAAGCGCTGGAGGGGGTAATCGCCTTTAGAGTCAGTCTTTACGCCAGTTGTCGCTGAATTTGTGAGAGTGTTATTTTCGTGCATTTGAGGTCATTTTGTCGTAATTTTTCTTTATTAGCATCCCATGCTGGCACCCCAGATACGTGGGCTGCCGGGACAGGATAAGGGAAAAGCATGGCCTACTATAGCATAGAAAAACGCCTTCGCGCCGATGGCACTGCCCGCTATCGCTGTACTGTTGGTGTCAAGAAAGGGGGAAAATATATCTATCCGGAGAATAGAACGTTTGGCAGACAGGCTCATTTTTGGTATTGATTACACTGGGCTTTATCCCAAATCACTTCATGATAAATTTAACCTTTTGAATGGCGCTGACTCAGGTCAGTGATCTGCTCCGCCCACCGCATCTTCTTCCATGACAACAGATTAACGCAGTTGCACCAGATGATTTAGTGTAACTGTTGCATGATATGTAACATCGTTGTAGGCTATTGCACGCTGTGTAATACGGATCGGACGATAATTAAATCATTCAAACACAAAGGGTTGAAGCAACTTTTTGAGAAAGGGATTACTTCTGGTATACCGCCACAGGATGTCGAGAGAATGAACGACCGTTTACAAGCTATTGATACGGCAAATGAAATAGGCGAATTAAACCGTAAAATCTATAAACTTCACTCGCTGAAAGGAGAGCGCAACGGTTGCTGGTCTATTACAGTCAGGGCTAACTGGCGTATCACTTTTCAGTTTATTAACGGTGATGCTTACATCTTGAATTATGAGGATTATCACTAATGAGACCGTTTAAAATTTCCCATCCAGGTGAGATTATTGCCCGAGATTTACAGGACATGGGGGTTAGTGGTCGTCGCTTTGCACTCAATATTGGAGTAACACCCGCGACAGTATCGCGTTTTCTTGCCGGCAAAACTGGGTTAACGCCACCACTGGCAATTCGTATTGCTGCCGCGCTGGGAAGTACACCTGAGTTTTGGCTGCGTCTCCAAAGCGCTTATGATCTGCGTCAGTTGGAAAATAAAATCGACACGTCCGGGATCGTTTTATACGGCGAGCAGGGCGACAGGTCGCAGGTCACCTCAACGCATTAAAAAATAGTCAATGCAGGGCGACACCCGCTCTGCATTGGTTGGCCGTTATCACCGCGACCCGATCACGACGCCATTGACCGCGGCCGGCAGGTTTCGGCGCCAGTGGATAACCTCATCGAGCCGCCCTTTGCAGATCCGCAGCTTGCGCTTTAAGATCAGCGCATATTGCCCACTATCACCCCACGTCGTGCCAACAAACGCCGGCACGTCACACGCCATCATCGTTGATTCTGGGGGTAACAATACCGGGCAGTTGATAGGTACACTGACGGCTGATTTATTCGCGCAGGATGTGAGTGTTAGCATCAGGCATAGGCTTAATAGAGCAATCATCACTCGCCGCAGCCGCCTTGAACCGCTTGAATTTTTCGTCACTGGCATTGCGTAACCTCCTCTCGTTATCTAACTGGCGGGTTGTGGCGGCGCGGATGGTGGTATCATTAGCATGGTAAGCATCAATGATGTTACCTAACGCAACGTTGGTCGCCTGTTCCGCTATCAGCTCCGCTTCTCTTTTTTTGACCTGATTTGAGAGACTATTTCTATTGAAAACCAGCAACAGCAAACCAGCCAGCAACATCGTAATAATCCAACCGGCTATTTTCCCAGGCACAGTGACCGTTCCTTATCACGGCGCACCACCAATCCTTTTAATTTCTTAGTGGAGGCATAGACCCAGCGGGGGAACTGTTCACAGGCCGCAACCATGTTACCGGCGCGGAAATACTGAAACATTGTTGAGTTGTGCATGGAGGGGCAACCCGCATTAAATGCGATCGACGTTGCAGCATCAAACGCCCCCTGAGGCAAGTTATTGCCATTGGCATGGCGAATAACGCAGCGTTCGGCTTCGAGGATGTTCTTTTCCCAATCGGCCGCAATTTGTGCATCGGTTTTTCGGCTGCCCGCGATGACGCGGTGACTGTTACCGATGCCATCGCTGAGAATACCCGCAGGACAAACATACGGATCACGGCGGCATGATTCGGCATTGCCGATCAACGCTAAGCCCTGCGGACTGGTTCTAACATTGCCGAAGGCGATAACGATAGAGAGAACGGCGGTCACAGAACAAATGCCACCCACCGCGCCGGCTTTAACTTTTATGGTCATTTATATCTCAACCTTTGATTTTTTAATACGTTAGTGATTACCTCAACCGCCGCCGGGTGCTTCTCAGTAAGATGATTTTTTGTATCAACTAAATATTTCTCTATAAGTTGAGTTCGTTTCTCTTCTTCTCTCTGCTTTCGATTGGCATCCACTCGGCCATAAATGAATGATGTTACTGAAAGAACAATGCCGATTAATCCAAACACAAAGTAGATAAAGTCCTGTGTCGTCGCGCCTAATGTTGCGGAAAAAGCCGCCAACCAGGCGAATAATTGAGTAAAAATACTGCTGGTTTGCTGTTCCATTTTCATGTTTCTCACCCTCCCGGGTAGCGGGTTGGGCGTGTATTCGCGGTAATGATATTCGGCATCATTTGACAGATGCCGTGTTAAATGTTTATTGGCCCGCGGTGGCGAACCTGTGGTTTTATGCTGGAGGCAAGCGAGGTGGTCATTCGGATAGCAGTGTTGAGTCAACTGTTGGCTACGGTGCGGGCGAACCCGCCCGTAAGTTAACTAAAATCGTTTAAATTACAGTGGGTAAGGGAAACTACAACCCTACCCTTACCCCTACCCGATCACATCACCAACGCCTCACCCAACGGGCAAAGTCTCTTCAACCTCATCTTCATACCAAAGTAGATCGACCCGGCTGTCATAGCGTTCAGCAAACGGCAGTTCGGGGCTGAGTTGGTATTTGAGGGTATTCTTCAACCGATCGAAAGCATGCGAGGCGACGTCCGACGAGCTGACCGCATGAGGATTGATGAGTAACTCAGCGCTACGGTTCTCCGCTTTTTCTATCACATCGGCATAGCCGACATCCGCCTGGTTGAACGGCCCAACAGCAAAAATAATGTCTTCCGGCGGAATATTGAGGGTGGCGATCTCGTGCAACGTTTCACCGCGCAATGAGGTTTCCACCACTTTGCCGCCATGATTAAGCTCAATGGCATAGACGTAGCCGCGCTGCTGGTGCAAAGCGTAGTTGACAGCAATTGACTCCTGGCTGCTGGTAGAGATGACCCCGCGGATCCCCACGGTATGGTGGGCATGTCGAATATACTCGACCGGCTCTGCTCTGCGATTAAAACCGGAGTGGAATATCTCGTCCGGCAAGCGAGTGTCACCGCGGAAGACCAACATTTTGTTCACGCCGGGTTCGTATTCTGCCAGAAATGGCACTGACAGGATTTCTTGCTGTGCCCGTATATTGGCGCTGTGTAGCCCACGGACGTCAGTGAGCCGCGCATTGGGGTTAACCCGGCTTTCCAGTTCATAAAAGTCCCGTAACGCGGCTGAATCGCGCCCGCCGTCCATCTCGGCATAACCGGAGCCACCCATGCCAGGGCGGGTTGGTAAATCTTCGGGTAACAGGATCTCTGAGCGTTCACTCAGATTGTTCATTGAGGCTTCACTGGTAATTTCTTCTTCGGGATTTCCGCCTTTGAGTCCACCTCGAGAGAGCCATTGAGGTTCACCTGTGTCAAAGTCAAGTGTTCGAACCACCCGGCTATCAGTTAGTAAGCGGCCACTCATCGGATCCACTTCGCGATAGTAGCCAAAGCCGTCAGCTCTCAGTAGTGCTCCACGTTGGCTGTCGGTCAAGCGGACACCGAGTAACTCTTCACCGGTGTGTGGGTGCACGATTATCTTCGGCATTGCCTGGAATTCAGCCAATTCCTCGGCGCTGATGCCCAGACTCTCTAAGACGGCGTTAGGGAGGGCTTCACGTAAGCCTTGTAAGGATCCTGACAGCGCGCGGCCATACTGAACGATACTCGGGATCACTGTCGTGGCGCCAAGCAACGCCGCATTCACGATACTCATCTTGGTGCCCTTCTGCCGTTCGGCCAGAGTGTCGCCATTGACTGCCGTGTCGAGGCTCAAGCCAAGTTGAGTCACCCCCACCGCCAGGCTCAGGGGAATGCCAAATTCCGGCAGGATGACATCGATCACCGGGAAAACACTCATCAGGGTGTAGCTGGCGCCTAACAAGTAGTCGCGAAGTGCCTCGCTGTTGGATTTGATGGCGGTGTCACCGTCGCTGGTTAAACGGGCTTTCCACTGTTCGGTCAGGCGTGCAAACACATCGCCATTAACAGGATGGTGCTTCATCATAAAGTAGCTTTCATCCCAACTACCGGTAGAAAAGCCCAGTAGCGCGCTGTCTACGCCGGAATAAGTCACACCATCCTGACGCAATTTAAGGCTGAAGTGGCGAGCCAGTGCACTGCGCTGATTGGCCTTTTTAAGCTGCTTGAAGAGAAACTTTTTGAGCTGACGCTCACTGGAATAAGGCACGAAAGGCTGGCTTGCACCCGGTATGTAGAGCAAACCATCACCGCTGCTGCCTTGTTCTATCAGCAGGATATCCGTGGAATCGTAGCCATAGATATCGAAGCGGTAGACATGGATGTCGTCATGTCGTGAGGGCTTGAGCAGCGTTTGAGCCAACTGGTATTGCGCCTGATTAAGCAGGCCTAAACGGTATTGCTGGTGAGCCGAAAAGGCATAGCCGTCACGCATCAGTTGGGTGTAACGCTCCCCATGATGCAACCAGAACTGAGCAAGCGCTTTATCGTAGGAGCTTTGGATATCAAGCTCTTTATAGGCGATGTCCCATAATGTAGAGGAGAGCAGCCGTACCTCGTTATGCTCGTCGTAGGCCTTGGCGCCGAACCCCTCAGTGTAGACACCGGTATCGGTGTTTATGGTTCCGGGCGAGGTATCGCGAAATTCGTTGAACACATTGAGCATGACAGATTGAGTCAGGGTGTAGGAGTGCAATGGCTGTTCGTAATGAGCCCAACCGTTGTAACTACGCGAGCTGCTGACGGCGCCATTAAAAAGGTGAAAGAAGACTTTATCAGGGTCGATGTCGCGATAACCATGCCGAGCCAGCGCTTGTTTAACTTCGCTGGCGGTGATCTTTTCGGGGTCTGGTATCGCCTGCACAATCTCGGAATAATCGTTAGAAAAATGCAATTTCCATTCAGCACCGAAACGATGGGCAATATCGGCCGGCAAGAAATCGGCTTGTTGTTTTTGTGGAGCATTGGGTTTTTTATTAGACATATTATTATCCATTAAATATTAGTATTATTTAGCCAATAGATTATTGGCCCTGTTTTACACCGGTCATTTTTCAAATTGCAGCACTATTAGCCGCAACCTGAAATATTTTTGATAGACGAATATATACAGCCTATATAATGGCTATACGTGAGCGAAAAATAAACGCCGCAATACTATTCGAAATAGCAAAGTATCAACAATCAGGTAATAGAAAACTCTGTATTCGCTAGTACAGTCAGGTTTACTTTCGCCAACTTGTTAGACGAGCAGATACCCGTCGCTATTCAGGTAACAAGGGGGGCGCACGCAATAATCCGCATGACTTACTGACGCAGGCTCATCGGAGTTATCGCGTTTTCCGCCTTGCTGTATTTTTAATTTTTTGGGTATAACCTCCAACACAGCGTGATCATTAGGGAATATTTTACAGGTTAAAATTGTATTAAAAATAACACTTCTCGGTGACACCAGGTTATCAGTGATATAAATAACAAGACTGATATGACCATGGCGAACAATTAATGTCAATAAATTAATTCAATTTTAATACCACAGCATAATATATTATTAAGAGGCGCCGGAAGGTATGCGTAAATAAACCAGCAACAAGGTTGTTTATTAAAAAAGATAGCAGACAATAATAGGTAATAATAAACAGTAATAAACAATAATAGACATTAATATACAATAATAAACCACGGGTCATTTTACGCTTTTCCCACACCGGACCCCAACGTAACTTGCTGCAACGAATCCCACAGGCGTTGTTTATCGCTATCTTTTAAATGAGTCTGCTGGAGTGCGTTCATAAACGCGTTTTTGTCGGTGAACAGATCTCCTTCGGTTAACCTGGCACTGATCGCCGTCAAAATCTCGGTATTTAAGACGCTGATTTTCGATCTTACCTGCTGCAGTGGCTCAGGCTGCCAACCTTCTTCTGGCACAGATAGCCAGTCAGCTCGATAACGATATTGAATAGCTTTGGCTGCATCCATTTGCGCCTGTATCAAGGGCTTAACCGAATGGCCATTTAGCCCCAGGGTTTCTGCCTCGGCCACTGCGGCAGATAATACCCGCGCTTCCTGAGCAAGATCTTCAATGGCCAAATGATTGCTCGCCTTGTATCCAGCGACATTTTTCATATAAGACAAACGCTGATCCATCAACGAAGCCACATCGCTATGTGGTGCGGACGTCGCCATGACTGATGCGGAAAACAGTAAACTGGCCAAAAGCAGGCTGACAGAGACTTTTTTACCCATTTCATTTCACCTTTTGTTGATCTGCCAATTAATTGGCGCTTTTCATTTTCAATTGTTCAACCATAGAACGCAC
>JBEGTQ010000015.1:0-4216 GCA_041179305.1 Pseudomonadota bacterium
AACTGTGAGCGCCCGCATTCAGGACGATCCTGTTATGGAAAAACACCCTGGCAGACTTGGGAAAGCAGCAAGGGTTTGGCGAAAGAAAAGCAGCTTGAGAGTTTATTTATCGCATCGGACATCTCGCTGAATGTTTAAAACGCCTTTCCAGTTTCCTAGCTAAGAACGCTTTCAGTGGCAAACCATGTCCGACGGGCAAAACAGGAGGTTATTAGTGTCTGTCTCCAACGCCTATTGCTCAAATAACGTGCAAAAAACGCTGTAGCAGAAGACCCGGAACAACCTTCGCTGTTTTAAGCCTTAAAACGCGTTATTTTCCTCTTTAATCCATGTGGAGGAAGGACGGGTTTTTCTGTAAAAAGAGCGTGTCAACACTCGGTTTTACAAACCCGAGACAGAGCGGATAACCGCTATGTTTCTTATCCTCCTGGAAGGTTATCTGACTGATAGCATCAAGCTGCAGATGCGGCCATTCCGTCAGCACCTTGGTAAACGAAGCGTGAGTACATTTTTCATCAGATCGGCCAATCAGTAATGCTCCTGAATACTCGATATCGGCAAATCTGATATCTGCGTTATAGATATTAGGTTCAGTGCTGTTGTTCCAAGGGGTGATTATCTTGGGCCTCGACGGTGCATAAAAAGTGAGCCATTCGGCCAAATACTCCCCACCTACCAGGCGTAGTGGCGTACCATAACGTTCTTGCCATAGCTGTTCCGCTTTTTGGCTGAACGGGATAATACCGCTCATTTTTTGCCCCGCATTACCCACATTAGTTACCATGACGGTAGCATACCCAAGCAGAATCAGAGCCGCTGTACCCATTAGCACGAGGCTAGCTCTTCTTACTGGCTGCGCATTGGGAGTGACGACGAACCCGACAACCAGTGCGGGCGCCAGAATGAAAAACGGCTGCAGCCACTCCGTCAGCCGCCCCCCGTGGTGAAACAGAAACCACAAACAAATTGGCGCCAGCGGCAATAAAGCGACCAAAAGTAGGGTCCTTTTATTGGTGTCGGCAGGCCAGCTAAACTGAATTTGGCTTCGATGTAATATCCACCACAAGAACAGCAGCGGATAATAGATACTCAGCAACTTTATGAATAACTCAGGGTTAAACTGACGCTTGATCTGTGAATCCACCCAGTGGAAGGCCACGAAGTTATGCTCCCACAGCCAGAACAGGTTTGGTGCAATAATGGCAAGGCCAACAAGTAGCGCCAGATAAAATACAGGCTGGCGATAACAAACTCGAATCTTTGGCACGACTAGCGTGGCAATAAACACCGCGCCGACAAATGCCAGAGTCGAGTATTTAGCCATCAACGCCAGGCCTGCAGTTACCGCAAATGCCAGCCACCACGCTGAATGGCGGGCGATCGCCAGAAAAAAGAACAGCAGCATCCATGGCCACAGCATAACCAGCAAATAATTATCGTTATAGCTAATAATGTCGAAGTTAATGATTCCGGACAGATTAAGAGTGAATAAGGCAAGCCAGGCCAAGCGTTCGCTGCCGCTCAGGTATTTCGCGAGAGACCAGCAGCCGATCATTCCGACAGCAATCGCCAAAAAATGTGTGATATACCAGTAAGCGCTCAGCGAGGTACCGGCAAACCACAGCGCCGGACGCCAGACCATGCCAACCAACCAGGGGTTTTTCGGCGATCCCCATTCTGCATTTTGTGCCCAACTCAACGCTTCAACGGCATCGTAGGGAACCGTGGGGTCCAGAAAGATTGTTGCCAGACTCCACAAGAGAGCGTATACACCCACCCACACGATTAAAAGTACACGACTCATCTACTTTCCTTGACGCAAATTAATAAAGAGTGCAAAGCCTTATTTTGGAGAACTAAAGCTAAATTGCGGGCAAACAGAAGTGATTTAATAGTCGTCAACGTGCTACAGATGAGGGGGGGAGAACACAAGGGCATGCGTTTGCTCCCAATTGGCAATTTATTTTGAAGGCCGCCTCGATAAAATGATTACGTTGTAGCGATTATTTAACGTGACACAGAATTATGAACGCTCTCGAAATTACTGCCGATCTGGAGGGGCGTTTTAATCTTAATGCGTTACACAAGGCCTGTGGGTTGGGGCAGCAATAACTATTATTAAATTAGCTGAGTGACCCGTCTCAGCCAGCCTACGCGAACGTGTCAATAATGTATGCTATGGATGCGGGTTATCTTCAGCAAGCGACACAGTTCCATCACTGGCCATTTTCCTTTCAACCGTATGATTAACGTACAGATTTGACCGAGACCTCGCTCATCAACATGGCGGCCCCCCGGTTTTCTGCTTCATTTATAGAGTGGTGTGGCAAACCTGCCTGCATTCGCTGTGACAACTGCCAGAAATATGCCAGCCATCAGTTGTAAAGTGGGGGACAAAGAATCGAATATCGTTACTTTATATTCTGTTGGGGAAATTTCAGCAGAATATATATATAGCGGTCTAACTGCACAATACGTTACGGCTGGTTAAGCTAATATCTATTTAGTTATATTACCAATGTGCAGAATTTTGTCATCTGCTGGTTATGGATATATAACCATAAATTGCCGTGGGTGGGCTGGGGGGTAAAGCACCCAGACAAACATTGCTATCAACAGCAGAAATTCTATTATGAACTCTTGTAGAAAATAGGAGCATTTCCCCTTAGTGAGATAACCACAATTGAAATCAACGGTATTCCTTGCCAGGCAAGGAGAAAAATCGCTACAAAATGATTATTTATATGGTGAAGTAAAGTTTCAAAAAATAAAAGTAGAATACCCAATATTACAATAACAACAAATAAAAAAGAATTACCAATCACATGTTCTGTTACTTTGTTCAAAAAATAAAACTCAAATATAAATTAGCATGTTAATTAATCATTTCATGAATTATTATAATTAACCAATAGATGATTCAGGTCATGACTCAGTTTTATATCCAATAGATTTTCAAGGAGCAGGAAGATGGTAGACGAGAAAATTTCAATGAGCTTACATTGATAATGTGATTCGGGTGAGCGAATGCAGTCAACAAACTTACAACTTGAAAAATGACGGGTGTATGAATAGTGGTGGATTGTCAGATACCAATCGATGACTTTATCGTGTGCCTCTTCTGGTGTTGAGAAGCATATAGTTTTGTGGGCAAGACGCTTGATGTGTGTCAGAAGGTTCAGATTATGGCGTTTTATACGCAGGAGGTATATCTCTTGTTGGCCATATGACTGGTTGCGTCGGGTCTTTCCTTATCAACCGAACAGGCATCCATCATGTAGAAAGTGATGTTAAATTTACTTAACAGGGCTGATCAGCGTTAATTACCCTTATACCTAACGTAATATCAATGTTTATCAGTCTCACAACAAATAACGACTTTCACTGTGGGGTCGATATTCTCCACCCCCCCGTTTTGGCGACATTTTTTAAGTGTTGAAGAACGGTATTGAGGCTGATGCCCATGACTTGAACAGTATCCCGGTATCCTAAACTGTTCATCGCCATATCAACCATAGCCTGGCAGGCCTGGTTTAGCGGTGTTGTAGCGAAAGCTGAGCTGGAAAATTTTTTGAAAAAGCAGCCGGGTATAGTGCCTGAAGCTGAATGTCCATTACATCGAACACCATTGGCTTCACTGTAAAAAGGGTAAACGACACTCATTTTTGCCCTTTTGAATACTTAATACGCCATCAGTAAATTTGTATCACGACCATGATTCACTCACTATGGAGAATGATAATGAAAATTTTGTTTATCGATGGAACACAAAAGTCATTACACTATAACAATAAGAAAATAATTCTTACAGAAAAGGAATTCCTAATGCTCGAATTCCTGCTAAGTAAGAGAAAAGAAAATAATATTCCTATAGATGAAATCATTACTCATGTTTGGAGCGGAAGAGAGAACACTATAGTTAAAGGGAACGTCTCACAGTTAGCCTATCGGCTAAGAAGTAAATTGTCTATCATCGGGGATACTATCAAGATATCTATTTCTATGAACAGTGGAGGAAGCTGTAGAGTACACAGAGGTGCTATAACCATCATCACAACAAATAATGGGATCCTGTACTTTTTGGTCAAGTCGTTACTGGGTCGTGTATTCAATGTGGTGAATGACATTACAATACATAATGCTCACGCGCGATAAATGTACCAATGATCCTGTCATGCATTTCTACTGATTTTGAGTACCCCAGTGTCTTACGGTT
>JBEGTQ010000016.1:0-12186 GCA_041179305.1 Pseudomonadota bacterium
TGGTGGAGTGGTTGCGCCAGCGTTCACGGCCTTATTTGTTCTCAAATTCATTGGCTCCAGCAATAGTTGCGGCTTCTATTGAAGTGTTATCGCTATTGGAAGAAGGTGCTGAACTGCGCGATCGCTTATGGTTGAATGCCCGTTTATTCCGCGAGAAAATGAGTGCTGCCGGTTTCACATTAGCCGGTGCCGATCACGCTATTATTCCCGTCATGTTGGGCGACGCAACATTAGCGCAAGAATTTGCCAATGCGTTGCTGAAAGAAGGTATTTACGTCACTGGGTTCTTCTATCCGGTGGTGCCGAAAGGTCAGGCGCGTATCCGCACCCAGATGTCGGCAGATCACACACCAGAGCAAGTTGAGCGAGCTGTTGAAGCCTTCGTGCGTATTGGCAAACAACTTAACGTTATTGCGTAAGGAATGTTCATGAAAGCGCTGTCCAAACTGAAAGCCAAAGAAGGTATCTGGATGACCGATGTACCGCAGCCAGAACTGGGTCACAACGACATCATGATCAAAATTCGCAAAACCGCTATCTGTGGTACTGATGTGCATATTTATAACTGGGATGAATGGTCACAAAAAACCATCCCGGTTCCGATGGTGGTTGGCCATGAATATGTCGGTAAAGTGGTGGCCATTGGTCAGGAAGTGAAAGGCTTCAATATTGGTGACCGAGTGTCTGGCGAAGGCCATATTACCTGCGGTTATTGCCGTAACTGCCGTGGTGGCCGTACCCACCTGTGCCGAAACACGGTGGGCGTTGGCGTCAACCGCCCAGGCTCTTTTGCCGAGTATTTGGTCATTCCTGCCTTCAATGCGTTCAAAATTCCCGATAATATCTCTGATGAGTTAGCCGCTATTTTTGACCCATTCGGCAATGCGGTGCATACCGCGCTGTCATTCGATTTAGTCGGTGAAGATGTCCTGGTTTCCGGTGCAGGCCCAATTGGTATCATGGCCGCTGCGGTGTGTAAGCATGTTGGCGCTCGTCATGTTGTTATCACTGATGTGAATGAATACCGCCTGGATCTGGCACGTAAAATGGGGGTGACCCGCGCGGTTAATGTCAGCACCGAAAATCTGAAAGATGTGATGGCTGAATTGGGCATGACGGAAGGGTTTGATGTCGGACTGGAAATGTCAGGTGCACCACCGGCTTTCCGTACATTGCTAAATTCAATGAATCACGGCGGAAGTATTGCGCTGCTGGGGATACCACCGTCTGATATGTCTATCGACTGGAATCAGGTGATCTTCAAGGGGCTATTTATCAAAGGGATTTATGGTCGTGAAATGTTTGAAACCTGGTACAAAATGGCCGCATTGATTCAGTCAGGTTTGGATTTGACGCCAATCATCACTCACCGTTTCTCGATAGATGAATTCCAGCAAGGGTTTGATGCTATGCGTTCGGGTAAGTCAGGCAAAGTAATATTAAGTTGGGACTAACCGATACATACCTAATAAATTTCAAGGTGCAAATAGGCAGCAAACGAGAAAATCCCAAATCACTAACATTAGTAAGTGATTTGTGGGAGCGGGCGTAGCCAACACATCTGCATCGTGCAAGATGATGGGTATAAGTGATTAAAACAAAATGGAGCAGCCACCGCCTGGATCAACAAGGTCGGTGCCGCTATCTATTTCGAGTTTATCCGCAATGAAATTGCACACCTTTTATTGCCACGATAACAATTGCCCAGTCATTGACCCAGTCGTCCTGTTCAACATGATGCTGCTCGGTTACCTGTTCAGTATTCCCAAAGCACTTTCAGCAAGAGTGAATAATAGCGCTGCTGGTGCTATTTTCTTGTTTATTTATGTATTATCCGAATTCTCAGTGTCCGCATCAACCTGCGCCGATTTACGTTTCTTTAGTTTGAAGATTATCCAGAACACCAACACGACACTGAGAGTTAAAGGCACGAAGTTAGAACCAATCGCTGGATGCGCAACCCGAACAATCGCGCTATAGAACAAAATTCCGAGCAGAAAACACGCCGATGCCAGCACAGGTATCCCTTGCGGCATAGCAAAATTAAGATAGCGCTGATGAAGACAATAAACTGCCAATATGAATGTCAACAGCGGAAAGACGGAAAAAGGCACAAACGCGCTGAATAATGCGTTAAATGAACCGTTTATTGCCAAACCCATAATTAATGCCAGTAGCAGCGTGCCAGTTTCTCGGCAAGATTGTTCCATATTTTCTTTACCTTATTAAATGCGGGATACAGCGAGCTTTTCCTGCTGACGACGATACCAATAATAAGCACCCTTTGAGATCATCCGCAGTTGTAAGACCAAGCGTTCCTCTAACTGTCGCCGCTGTTTAGCATCAACGTCCAGTGCTTCTGCACCAGCACTGAATACAATTGTAACCATCGCCTCAGCTTGCGCCTCGGTAAAGCTGCGCGGCATGTGATTCTCCAGCTCGAGATAATCGGCCAGTTCTGCGATAAAATGCTGAATTTCACGTGCAACCGCAGCACGGAAAGCAGCGGAAGTCCCAGAACGTTCGCGGAGCAACAAGCGAAATGCATTGGGATTATTGCCAATAAATTCCATAAACGTAGATACTGACGTGCGGATAACGCTGCCCCCTTTGGCAATCCGTTGACGCGCCTGACGCATCAGTTGACGCAACATTAGGCCGCTGTCATCCACCATAGTCAGACCAAGCTCATCGACGTCTCGGAAATGCCGGTAAAAAGACGTCGGCGCAATACCCGCTTCACGTGAAACTTCGCGCAAACTCAAGCTGGCAAAACTCCTCTCAGCACTCAATTGGCTGAACGCTGCTTCAATAAGAGAACGACGAGTCCGCTCTTTTTGTTGTGCTCTGACGCCCATAATTGTACCCAAGGGATATCCAAACTTTCAATCTAAGACAGATAGTCAACAATATATCAAACTTTATAGTAACAACCGTTATACAACCACACTGAATTACTGCTTTACAGCACAGATCACGACTATTTACCCATTATTTATTGGGTTATGTTCAACACAATGTTAATATATCGTTATATATGTGTATAAGAACAGGTCTCTCCCACATGCAACAGCACTTCCGTTTTGATGCTATTGTGATCGGTTCGGGTCCTGGCGGTGAAGGTGCCGCTATGGGGTTGGCCAAACAAGGTTCTCATGTTGCCGTAATTGAACGGTACAATAACGTGGGTGGCGGATGCACCCATTGGGGCACTATCCCATCCAAAGCGTTACGCCACGCCGTTAGCCGTATTATCGAATTCAACCAAAATCCACTTTACAGCGACAATGCCAGAACAATCAGTTCTTCTTTTGCCGATATTTTAAGCCACGCAGATCGCGTTATAAATCAACAAACCCGCATGCGTCAGGGTTTTTATGATCGCAACCACTGCCATATGTTTTCAGGCGATGCCAGCTTCATTGATGCCAATACAATTAATGTGCGTTATGCAGATGGCACCAACGATACATTACGCGCTGATAAAATTGTGATTGCCACCGGTTCACGCCCCTATCACCCGGCAAACGTTGATTTTACCCATGAACGTATTTACGACAGCGATACCATCTTACAACTCAGCCATGAACCACAACATGTCATTATCTATGGCGCGGGGGTGATTGGTTGCGAATATGCCTCTATCTTCCGTGGGTTAAGCGTCAAAGTTGATTTG
Source organism: Pseudomonadota bacterium (assembly GCA_041179305.1). Classification (GTDB taxonomy): domain Bacteria; phylum Pseudomonadota; class Gammaproteobacteria; order Enterobacterales; family Enterobacteriaceae; genus Yersinia. The sequence goes on from JBEGTQ010000016.1 coordinate 3,677, forward strand.
ATCAACACCCGCGACCGCCTACTGGCTTTTCTCGATCAAGAAATGTCAGATGCACTCTCCTATCACTTCTGGAATAACGGTGTAGTTATCCGCCACAACGAAGAGTTTGAGCAAATTGAAGGAACAGCTAATGGGGTTATTGTTCATCTGAAATCAGGCAAAAAAGTCAAAGCAAACTGCTTGCTGTATGCCAATGGGCGCACCGGTAACACCAGCGGTTTGGGGCTGGAAAATATTGGACTGCAAGCTGATAGCCGTGGCTTATTAAAGGTCAATAGCATGTACCAGACGGCACTGCCCCATGTGTATGCGGTTGGTGATGTGATTGGTTATCCGAGCCTGGCCTCTGCGGCTTATGATCAAGGGCGAATCGCGGCACAAGCGATGATCAAAGGCGAAGCCAATGTTCACCTGATCGAGGATATTCCAACCGGTATTTACACCATTCCTGAGATAAGTTCGGTTGGTAAAACCGAACAGGATTTGACGGCGATGAAAGTACCTTATGAAGTGGGCCGTGCGCAGTTTAAACACCTGGCACGCGCGCAAATTGTAGGGATGGATACCGGTAGCTTAAAAATTCTGTTTCATCGAGAAACCAAGAAAATCCTTGGTATTCACTGCTTTGGCGAGCGAGCAGCGGAGATTATCCACATTGGTCAGGCCATAATGGAACAAAAAGGTAAAGGCAATACTATCGAATATTTCGTTAATACTACCTTCAATTATCCGACGATGGCTGAAGCCTATCGCGTGGCGGCACTCAATGGCTTAAACCGCTTGTTCTAACTTTTCGTTTATAACCTCTCGACTCATGCGTGGCTGCATGTGCTCACGTATCGCTTCAGCAAGTTGCTCATAGCGGCCACGCAGTGGGGAACCTGGGCGATATACTAATGCAATAGTGCGTTTAGGTACCGGTTGGTAGCACTCCAGGTAGCACACACCGTCACGTTTTTTTTCATTCGGCACAGCCAGTAATGGCAGCAGAGTAATACCGCTGCCCGCTGCCACCATATTGCGCAGAGTTTCCAAACTTGTAGCTCGGAAATGGGTATCTTCATTAGCTCCAGCCTGGAAGCAAAAGCCCATCGCCTGATCGCGCAGGCAGTGGCCATCTTCCAGCATCAATAACTGCTCACCCGCCAGTTCATGCATTTGCACTCGATCACGATCCGCCCACGGATGATCAGCATAAATAGCCAGGTTCATCGGCTCGTCAAATAGTGGAACTTCGATAAACAATTCTGTCTCTTTGGCCTGTGCCAGAATGGCGCAATCGAGCTTACCACTGTCCAACTGAGCCAAAAGATTCTGAGTTTGTGCTTCGTGCAAATACATTTCCAACCTTGGGAATGCTTTATGCAGCATAGGTATGATTTGAGGTAACAAATATGGCCCGACAGTAGGAATAAGCCCGATATGCAACGGGCCTGACATACTTTCGCCCTGCAAGCTGGCCATCTCTTTTAATATCTTCACTTCCCGCAATACGTTTTTAGCCTGCTCCACCAGCAATAACCCAGCTTGGGTAAATAGCACTTTACGACTGGTACGCTCTAACAACGTCACGCCCAACTCATCTTCCAGCTTACGAGTTTGGCCGCTTAATGTGGGTTGGCTGACATGGCAAGAGTCGGCGGCACGCCGGAAATGCCTGAATTCAGCCAGCGCCACCAGGTATTCCAGATCACGAATATTCATTTGTGCTCCATTTTATGATAGCCATTAACGATAGATAAGATAACAATCTATGTCTATAACTATCAAGTGATAAAATGAATAATACGTCCCAATGAATAAGAACCTAAAAATTAATCAATTACAGATAACTTTCAATGCCCATCATCTTTCAAGTTTCAGGTGCATTGGCTGCACTCAATAACCCGAATCACTTACTGATATAAGCTGATCAAGATTAGCTCGCTTGCTGCTCTCCTGCATCTCGAAATATTTTTGGTGCAAAATTATTAACGTGACATTTTATTTTTAATATTAAAATCAATGGGTAAAGTTATTGTCGTTAGCCCATGAACTAACATCTCGGCAGGCGGTTTGGGTAACGGTTGGGCTCGCTGAATAATAGCCAATGCCTCGCGATCCAGAGCAGATGTTCCACTACTGTTAATTAATTGTGCCGATGATACATAGCCATTGTGATTGACCATAAAACGAACAGTTGCAACTCCCTGCTTGCGCTGTTTTCTGGCGCTGGGTGGATAGCGTTTAAAACTTAGCAGGTGCCCTTGTAAGCGGCTTCTCCAATTCATTTTAATCTGCTGGTTGTGGATTGAATCGCTATTTGCAGCGGCGGCAACTTGGTGACTTTCACCTGACAACGTATTGCTACTTGCCGCTGCGGGTGGTGATTGCTTGCCCGGATTCTGTTGTTTTTTCTCAACAACAGGTTTGCGCGGTGTTACGGCTTTAGGTTGAATGCGTACTGCCTTTACCGGTTCTTTTTTAGCAAAAACCAACAGCGCATCAGGTTGCTCTGGTATTGTCAGTGAATCGCTCACATTTTCTGGCTGATTTTCCTGTTGTTCAATCTCCGGTTCGCTAAAATCCTGAGCTATACCCACTACCGGGTTTTGCTGAGAATTAGGGGTATACTCCGATTCGGCCGACAGCTTCAACATAACAGCGATAGGGGAGTCTTGTGTTTGTGTTACTGGCACAGAGTGAGCGCTTAGCAACAAAAGTAAATAGACATGGATCCCCCCAGTGCAGAGTGCACTCCCCCACCAAAGCCGAATGCTACTACTGTTTCTCTGTAATCTATTCATCAATAAAATCACGACATCCTTTATATTTTAATTGTATTCAACGCGCTAATCTGAATTTCTATTCTTCAGCTAATGCCATATGCAAACGATCAGTTAGAGGTTTAAACAGATAATTGAGCAGCGATCGTTCTCCGGTACGAATGAAAACATCAACAGACATACCCGGGCGGATTGCCAGTTCAGATTGAGCAATATCAATAGCGACGGTTAAAGGATAATAGGGCTGCAAGGTTTGTGGATGCAGGACACGGTCTGCGCCAACATGTAAAACAGAACCCTGTAATTTAGGGGTATTACTCTGATTAAAAGCAGAAAAATTCAGATCGACAGGTAAACCCACTCTGGCCTTATCAATTAGCTCTACCGGCAATTGGGTTTCAATTAATAACGGCTGCCCACTGGGAACCAATTCCATTAATGTTTGCCCGGTACTGACCACGCCACCAATGGTATGCTGGGCAAGCGCGATAACCACACCACTGACCGGTGCATGTATGCGAGTATTCTCCAATTCATATTCCGTAATGCGTAAACGCTGAGCTAGTTCTTGTGTACTTTGTTGCGCTTTCGCCAATTGCTCACGATTTTCACTTTGATACTGCTCACGTCGTTGTGAAATATGTTGCTCAGTTTCATCGATCAACTTATGAACTTCTGCAATATCACTGGTATCCTGCTCTATCTGTGCATGCAGTGAAATGGCCTGACGTTCCATATCCAGTAACTGATTTTTGGCAATATGGCCATTTTTCGCTAACAACTGGACACTTTGTAATTGACGTTGAAATAAGTCGGATTGGCGCTGATTATTACGTCGCATCGCCTGCAAACCATTTAGCCGATCCTGATAACGGGTGATTTGTGCAGATAATCGAGCAATTTCACTCCGTTGAGCCTGACGGCGATGCTGAAAAAGTTGCCGCTGCAAGACGATATTACGTTCAATCAAAGAGTGCTCAGGGTGATTGAGCAATGTCTCGGGAAAACTAATGTCAACCCGTTCATCTTGCTCAGCAGTTAAACGTGCTTCCTGCGCCAACGCACTCAAATACTGATGTTGTAAATTATCCCGCTGGTTACGAACCACCGTGTCATCCAGTGTAATCAGCAGGTTCCCTACGATAACTTCATCCCCTTCAGTCACATGTAACTGCTTGATACGCCCCCCTTGCAGGGGCTGGATCACTTTGCGGTTTTCAGCAACCACCACCTGCCCGACCACCGCTATTCCTTTATCCAAAGGTGCCAAACTAGCCCAAAGTAGAAAACCAACAAAACCAGCCAAAACCATGCCCCCACCAAGGCTGAGGTAAGCGGCGCTATTGGTCTGCAGCCGTGGTGACTGGTCTGGCTGCTGGGATGCCGAATAACCTGAATCAGGCAACATCGCTTATCTCCGTCCGTGGTTTTTATGATTATGATTTTTGTGGTGCGGTGCGAATGGGGGAAACACCATATGATATGCCGCTACCCCAGGTTTTACGCGTGGCTTCAGGTTGAGCTGCCGCCTTAGGCTGACTCTGAGATCCATGCAATATCGCTTGAGTGCGATCAAACAGTTCCATTTGACCATTTTTCAAAAACAGTAAGTAATCACTACCCGATAACAGCTCGGGTTTATGGGTTACCATCACAATGGTACTGCCCTGCTGCTTTAATTGGCTGATGCTGGCCAACAAAGCGTTTTCACCAACTTTGTCCAGGCTGGCATTGGGTTCATCAAGCACAATAAGCCGTGGTACACCGTACATGGCCCGCGCCAATGCAATCCTCTGCCGCTGACCACCCGACAGCCCTTCGCCATCATCCCCTAATTCTGTGTCATAGCCTTGTGGCAGATACAAAATCAAATCATGTACATCAGCCAATTGTGCGGCGGCAATAACTTTTGCAGTATCGATCGAGCCAAAACGCGCAATATTTTCAGCAATCGAACCACGAAATAGCTGAATATCTTGGGGCAGGTAACCGATAAATTCCCCTAAATGACTTTTATCCCACCGGGAAAGGTCTGCGTTGTCCAGACGAACCGAACCACTGAATGCGGCTTGACTCGCGACTAACAGTTTTGCCAGCGTAGTTTTGCCACTGCCTGACGGCCCCAGAACCCCCAAAACATCACCCGGTTGCAGTTCAAAGTTGATGGATTGTAGGAGTGGGATATGCGTGCCCGGTTTGCAAACAGTGAGTTGCGCGACACTCAATTTCCCCTGAGGCGGTGGCAGAATCATACCGGTCACCGGAAGAGGGTTTTGCGCCAACAGATGGGAGAGACGTTGGTAAGCCAGCCGCGTGTGGCTCCATTGTTTCCAGACGGCAATGAGCTGATCAATTGGCCCTAACACCCTGCCAACCAAGATAGAACCCGCGATCATCACGCCCGCAGTAATCGCACCTTCTATTACCAATAACGCTCCCAGCCCCAACATCATTGATTGCAATGCCTGACGGCTAGATTTAGATAATGCCGTCACGCGACTACTTTTATCGCTGGCAATATTTTGCTGGTAGAGAAAATGCGAATGCTGCTTCAGCCAGCGTTCACGCAACGCTTTTAGCATCCCCATCGCTTGAATGGCATCCGCATTTCGCAGATTCGCATTCGCCTGTTGCGTCGCTTGTGAGGTGATGGTTGAGGCTTCTTTCAGTGGTTTTTTGCATATCCAATGGTTGACCCAGGCAAGAAAGATCAGTAGAACCGCCCCCAAACCCGCCAATACTCCAAGCCAAGGGTGAAGAATAAAAATTACCAACAAATAGAATGGGAACCACGGGGCATCAAAGAAAGCAAAAAGAGCATTACCAGTAGCGAACTGGCGCAGAGTGGTCAGGTCGTTCAACGCCTGCGCCGCCTGCACTTTTTGTCCGTTAAGGTTAGAGGCAAACGCCGCATTAAAAACCTGCTGATTCAATTGCATATCAATGCGTGTTCCCAAGCGGATGACGACTGCGCTGCGCACCCATTCCAATAAACCAATAAATACAAATATAGCCAGTACGAGAATAGTTAGCATTAATAACGTCATGGTATTCGCTGAGGCAAGAACACGGTCATAAACTTGCAGCATATAAATTGCCGGCGCCAGCATCAGCAGATTGATGACGGCAGTAAACAATCCGATGCCCCAAAGGCTTTTTTTATGATGAGCCAGAACCGAAAGAAGGGGGGGTGATACCAATGAAGAGCCGGCGTTTTTACTTGATTGCATGACATCCATTTCCATACTGAAAGTAGTATTTTTATAAAAACACTTGTGACTGATTTTAACTTGTGAGAATTGTTCTATTTATCAGAACACAATTATTTTTAGGACAAGTTTATTTTCAGAAAAACAACCATATCACCGCCACCGTAGTTGATATTTAATAGAGTGGCGGTAGTACTATTTATCCAACCAGAAAATAATTCTCTGGTTACCCTTATTATGCGACTAATAATATGTCACTCCCATCATTTTCCCCTACGATGTCAATAATTGGTGCATCAGCAATAACATCAAAATGACTGGCAGTCGCCATATCTTTAAGTGGTGTGTCCACACTAATACCTTGGGACTGCAGAATATTAAGCAAGGGGTTCGCATTACCTTTCAACAAATTGTATATTCCAAGATCCTGAACATCCTGAGTATCTTGATCCTGCAAGAGATGAGTTGTTGAACGACTAACATCACTCCAAACATCTAACCCACTAATGCTAAGTTCCACTTGTTGAAGCTGGAGTGGCTGGGACTGCTTACTCATACCCTGCTCAGGAGCAGGAAATAAACCCTTACCAAATGACAAACTTTGCAAATTGGTGGTGAATGGGTACCCCTCGACTAATTTATATTCCATTATTATCGCAGCTTTGCTTTCATTCTGATGAATACTGTCAGCATAGTGATTTATACGAGCACCGACAGGAATGTAACTGGAGCCAGAGGGAGGAGGATAGGTATCAGAGAAAGAGGTTAAAATATAACTATTTTTTTCAGACACCAGTTTCATATTACCAAAATCGGTGACCCACCAGTATGTATAGGAGTAAATAGTTTCGTTTTTAAATTGCTCATGGTAATGAATAGTGATTGTCATATTAGAATCCTTTTATTATACCCGCCATACCTAAAGCCGCAGGAGTACCATCTACCCTCGCCACTTAGTCTGTCATTTGGGTATAACCAAAAATACAATCTATCATTAAATCATATTAATAATTTGGTTAATTAATAAGATCACCTGAATATCCGCATCCAATTTTATCTAAGATATAAACATGAACTACCACCGTAGCCAAGAAGAAACCAGATCCACCAGAGTACGGCGGTAGCGCACCCATACCCGTCATATTGAAATAACTGAGGTATATACTTATTACACAACAGCCAGAGTTAACCAAAAAATCCTTTTCCGGTCATCTTACTTAAGCAGCTAACAACATCATATCGCTGCTTTCAACCACACCAACGGTATCAATAATCATTGGTGCATCTGATACCATAGCCTCGTACTGGCTGGCGATAGCCATATCTTTAAGTGGCGTATTTACGTCAATACCTTTAGCGGCCAGCACCTCCAGCAGTGGATCTGAATTGCCACGCATCAAACCGTAGGTGGCTTTATGCATATCGCCCTGGTGGTTCTCTACCATTGTTTTGGTAAAGTCAAACTCACCGGTAATGTCTAACCCACTCAATTTCAGTTGCATTTTTTCAAGCTGTCTACCCACTCCATTAGCATCAGGGCTAGGGCTTAACCCTTCGCCCAGCGCCAGACTTTCCATTTTACCGTGGAAAGTATGCTGCGGCATAAAGGAGTACTTCAAATCCCCTTCAACGATCATCGCAGTACCAGCACCGTGGGAGCTGCCAACTGAATATTGGCTACCGTCAAACCACCCCCCACCGGCAAATTGACCAAAATCCTTAGAGTATCCTAAAGCCTGCGTATCTTTTATATCACCATGTTTAGCAGCCCAGCCGTGGGTATAAGAAGTTAACGTCTCATTACTGAATTCACTTTGATATTGGATAGTTACTGTCATCATAAATTTCCTTATTTTAACAACATTTATATGACTCATCATTGAGTCACCGCGACTACAAGTGAAGTTATAATTCCACCTGAAGAGTTTAAATATGACACCCGTTAAATATAATTTTTATATTTAATATTAAAACTTGTATTCAAAACCGCCCTGAATAGTTCTGCCACGATTCGGCGCGAAAGAAAGCGAGTCACCATAACTGACCAGATAAGCGCGATCAGTTATATTTTCTATCGAAGCGCGTAAAGTTAAATTATTCGTTAACTTATAACTGGCATAAAGATCAAACACAGCGTATTTTGGCCAGTCCGCAACGTAAGCGGTATTGGCATGACCATATCTACTGATCACTGATTTATCTTGATGTCCCTTGTTATAACGAATTACAGTGCCGAGATCCAGTTTTTTATCAAATATTCTTCCGCCTAAAGTTAAACTGCCACGATCACCCGGTAAATAAGCGGAAGAGCCAAATAAGTTATTCCCTGCGTAACACTTTACAATATCATTAATTGCATCATAGTTAACAGAATAACGGTGGTTCTGTTTAGTATAAATGGTTCTTTGTATACCACCAGCCCCATTCCCAGTTGAAATGCAACAAAAAGGTAGGGCATTATGCCGCCTGTAAGTGCGTTAAAAATACCTCATTCGGAGAGCGATAGCCCAGACATTTTCTCCCTCGCGTATTGAGC
>JBEGTQ010000017.1:0-4330 GCA_041179305.1 Pseudomonadota bacterium
GCTCAATACGCGAGGGAGAAAATGTCTGGGCTATCGCTCTCCGAATGAGGTATTTTTAACGCACTTACAGGCGGCATAATGCCCTACCTTTTTGTTGCATTTCAACTGGGAATGGGGCATTCAATTGGCTCCCCCAGGTGCCACTTTGACTATCGGTGCAGGTGTCACTATTGTGATAGGGGGGTCTATTATGGCGAGCCTGGTTAGCCCTGACCTGACGCGCTATTCCAAAAATAGTAAGCATGTATTGGGTGTGGTGATATTTAGCATCTTAATTGGCAAGTATACGATCAACGGCCTGTCTATCCTGATTGCTAAAGCGCTTGGTACAGCAGATGTCGTGACCATTATGTCTCAGGTTGCTGGTGGTTCTGGCTTGTTAGTCGTGGTGTTCTCCACGTTGAAGATCAATGATCTCAATCTGTACTGCTCATCACTTGGTATCGTCAATGCAGTTGAAGGGATTACGGGCAGAAAACTGAAATATACCATAACCACGTTGGTTATCGGTGCTCTTGGTACCACACTTTCTGTTTTGGGGATTTTGGATCGGTTTGTCGATTTTCTGACCGCATTGGGCGTGCTGTTCCCGCCGATTATTGGCATCATGTTGGTGGATTATTATGTTCTGCGTTCTCATCGTAAAATTCTGGATAAGAGCCGACAGGCAGGTGAACTGCCTGACGAAACACCAACTATTGGTTGGGGTGCCATTATCGCCAGTATTATTGGCAGTATTGTTGGTTTGATCGTTGAGTGGGGCACTCCATCCGTTAATTCGCTGCTTGCCGCCAGCTTGGTATATTGGTTGTTTAAAGTGGCAGCAGTCAGCCGCAATAAGAAATCAACTGAATCAGAAAAAGCGATTTAATATTGTCCGAATTGTATAGATACCTCCTGATTTCTGGTCAGGTACTCAATGGGTTGATTGTGGTGCAAAATATTTGCTTTCGATGCGGGAATGAGATGGCTAACGTTGATGGAGGGTATCTGTTTTGCGAACAGACCGACCGCGTCAAGGGGCGCCGGATCTGCTAACAGATCTTGTTTTGCAATCAGTCGGTTTGCCGAGCGTCGATTTGACCCATTGTCATTGGCTTCATACAATTCAGTGCCCATATCTCAGCCGCAGGATTTCTGGGTAAGGGTCAAAGTATCGCTGTTGAGCAAGATAGCTGTCGGGATATTCAGCTAAATAATGTTTGAGCAGAGTGATAGGAGCCAATAGCGGCTGGCTGCCATGAAGATAACGCAGGATCAGTTGCGTCAGTTCATTGCGTTGCCGTGGGTTGAGTTGATGGCGGAAGTAGCCTTGGACATGTTGCAATACGTTGGTGTGACCACGGCGTGAGGAGTGTTGGCTCATCAGTGCCATCAATCGGTTGCGATATTCAAAAGCACAATCATTAATTGAGTTCCATTGGCCGATCGCTGCGACAAAACGCCCGAGTTCTCGGTATTCGTGTTGTGAATGAGCCAGCAATAACAGCTTATAGCGGCTATGAAAAGCTATCAGGCTGGCACGGTTTATGCCTTGTTGCCATAGCTGATTAAACTCATGTAAGGCATAAATCCGCGCGACAAAATTTTCTTTCAGCTCCGGGTCACACAGGCGGCCATCTTCCTCGATGGGGAGCCATGGCAATTGGCGCATTAATTCTTGAGTAAAAATACCGGTGCCACTTTTGCGATTGTTTTTGCCATCGGTCTCATACACCCGCACTCGTGCCATGCCACAACTGGGGGACTTGGCGCAAACTATATAGCCGCTCAAATGTTGTAATCCGGCAATTTTCCGGGCGGAAAACGCTTGCATGGCACTTGTCAGATCAGTCTCTGGTTGGTTGCTAAAGCTGATGCGAACGTGATCGTCTCCTGCTTTAACCAACCGGAGCGCTGGGCGTGGAGAAGGTAGGCCTAGCGCCATCTCTGGGCAAACGGACTCAAAGTGGATAAAAGGGGCTAATTCATCAACAGCAAATGCCAGACGTTTATGCCCACCATCGAAACGGACTTTGTCACCTAACAGGCAAGCACTGATACCGACGGTGATTCTCTCTGACATGGATTTGCCCCGCAATTTGTTCTAGTTCAAGCTTATTTAACCTTTATTATAGTTAAGACCAAAAACGTTATTGGCATTTGCATTAATCATTTTCTACCAGATGATTAAAAATCATAGTATAAGTCATGTGTCAGAAGGGCATCGTAGAAGGAGTATCACGTAAGCGGTATTGAGGGAAACCGAACAGGCAGCGACAAAATATAAACTTTATTTATCTGTTAAAGCGTCAACCCGATAATTACCGGCCTCACTATGCGTTGGCCTCGTGATGCATTCTGCGCGGAAGAAAAATTACTGGCCCAGCGACTGGGACTGATACCTACGGTTTGCTGTAAGATATCGCCGTGCGTGTACGCTCAGATGGGGGCCGGAGTGTCTTTCGGTGCGTTAAACTCGTCGCACATCGTCATGCAATGAGCCAATCAAATAAAGGATTGCTATGCATTAAACGGCTGGTATAGCATTACAGCCCTTATTTCGTTGCCGATGATGGCGCATCCTATGACGAATAGATTCAACAAGACACAATCACCTGCCGGGCAGTTTGCTGCTTCTGCTCACATCAGTGCCGATATTTTGCCGGGCAAACTACGAGAAAAAAGTCAGGTTCAACGCATTTTAGTGATTAAATTACGCCATTTTGGCGATGCTCTGTTGATAACACCTTTGCTGAACACCCTAAAAACCAACTATCCTCAGGCTAAAATAGACGTGCTGCTGTATGGCGGAACGCAAGAGATACTGCGGGAAAACAAAACGGTTAATCACACCATTATCGTCGATCGTGGACTCAAACACGCGGGTTTGAAAGCACAAATAAGCGGCGAAAAGGCACTATTTGCTGAGTTGAAAGAACACCACTATGACTTAATTCTTAATTTATCTGATCAATGGCGCACCGCCGCTTATTGCCGGTTGCTGAAACCCGGCTTTAGCATCGGTTTCCATTACTCAAAACGTGATATCTGGCTATGGCGTTATTGCCACTCTGTTTTGGTCGATATCCCCAATGCTGCTGAACGGCATACGGTACTCAATAATCTGGATATCCTTGCGCCGTTGCAACTGACCAATATCAACACTGAAGTCACCATGTCTTATGGTCAACGTGACATTGAACGGGTAAAACAACTGTGCCAAGAGCGCAATATCAATGACTATATATTGATTCAGCCTTCAGCCCGTTGGACTTTCAAGACTTGGGCCAGTGAATCATTCAGTCAATTGATAAACCACCTGACAGAACAGGGTGAGACTGTGTTGCTGACGGGAGGTAAAGATAAAGCGGAACTGAACTATATTACTGAGATTATCGCTGGTTGTGTGCAACCGGAAAGAGTAATTAACTTGTCTGGTTCGTTGGTTTTACCTGAGCTGGCAGTATTAATAGATAAAGCTAAGTTATTTGTTGGTGTAGATTCTGTTGCCATGCATATGGCGGCGGCACTCCAAACACCCTCGGTTGTGTTGTTTGGCCCCAGTAACCTTAGCCAATGGCATCCGTGGCAAGTCCCCCATACCCTTTTATGGGCTGGACATTATCGCACGTTGCCACATCCTAATGAGATAGATACCGATACAACCGAGCGTTACCTGAATGCCATCCCGGTAACCGAAGTTATTGATGCCGTTGATGTCTGGCGCACTCAACACCTGTAATGTGTTGATAATTGAGTATGTACCAGCCATATTGCGGGTTATGTCGCATTAAGAGCTTGTCAGGTAACATCATAAAAAAACAGCATGTTACCTGACAAGCTCTTAATGCGACATAACCTTCTATTTTTGGTTCTGGGTAGAACCGGTTATGTTGCACTGGTGATTGGGTTGGGAATGTGGCTCTTCTTCTCACAGGGGCGCAGCCAACGCGGAGCATTGTTGTTATTTGGGACGATTGCTTTTCCTGCATTACTCTTGATTCCCAATAAAGCGACTAATCGTATCATTCAAGGTGTGGGTGAAATTAAAATCTGTATGGCTGTATCCGTAGCGAATGTTAACGAAGCATGTAACTCATCAATTGAAGGTCATCTATTTATGATATTCGTGGCGATCCTGGCGGGTTACCCAGTCAGTGATGTTCAGCGGGTTAAAAATAATTATTTGACGCAATAGTTATATTAACAGTGATATTACAGGCAAAAAAGGGTCGTGTATTCAATGTGGTGAATGACATTACAATACATAATGCTCACGCGCGATAAATGTACCAATGATCCTGTCATGCATTTCTACTGATTTTGAGTACCCCAGTGTCTTACGGTT
>JBEGTQ010000018.1:0-8829 GCA_041179305.1 Pseudomonadota bacterium
GGTACTTTTCACCTTTATTTCGTTTGCCTGATAACCGTTTTTAAGTGAAAGCATCCATGCTCTGAGATAGACGGTGTAACGTGACATTCATGATTACCTACCTGGCGTTGAAACTGAAATCTGTGAGAATGCGCTTAGAGCTAATTTTAGTTGGCTACTGGCAAGAGAAACTGACGCTATTCGTTCACTTCTCTGCGTGATTATCCCATCTTACAGTCAATAAATATTGAGTTCTGTCAACAAACGTCAGTATCACACCTGTTTTTAAACTCTTCAACAACGAATACCCAATGGATATCCACATTTCCCTGTTTCATATCCCGCTATTTTGCTAAAGTGGCACTACTTTTCTATTCGGATGCTTTGGGAGCGAAACGCACATAATATAGGCTGGTTGTTTGCTTATAACGGGATGCTCCATACCGGTCGGGCAGATGAAATTGATAAACAGCAATTGGTTAACTATTCCAACTGGATATTTCATGCATTGACACAGCAAGACTGTGTAGGTGGCCGGAAAGAGGGTAATATTCAATGTGGCGGGATGCTTACCTACCAACCCTGTGGCTTCAAGTACGAAGGGCATATAACAATGACGTTTTAGGAATACCAGATGGATATCATTAAAGAACTCTTACATGCTCTATGGGCGCAAGACTATGAGACGCTGGCGGATCCGTCTCTGGTTTGGGCCATTTATATCATGCTGTTTATGATACTTTTTCTGGAAAATGGCTTGCTTCCTGCGGCCTTTTTGCCGGGCGATAGCCTGCTGATTCTGGTTGGGGTGCTGATTGCAAAGGGTGCCATGAGCTTCCCGGTCACTATTGTGGTGCTGACCACTGCAGCCAGCCTTGGGTGCTGGCTTAGTTATATCCAAGGGCGATGGCTGGGGAACACGAAAACCGTGCAGGGCTGGCTGTCGCATTTGCCTGCTCATTACCACCAACGAGCACATAATCTGTTCCACCGTCATGGGTTATCTGCGCTGTTGGTGGGGCGTTTCCTGGCTTTCGTGCGTACCTTGCTGCCAACAATTGCTGGCCTTTCCGGCTTGAGTAATACCCGTTTTCAATTTTTTAACTGGATAAGCGGCCTGCTGTGGGTATTGATCCTCACTACCATGGGTTTTGCTTTTGGCAAAACACCGGTATTCCTGAAATATGAAGACGAAGTGATGTTATTCTTGATTCTATTACCACTGGCATTACTGGTCATTGGGCTGGTGGGTTCCTTGTATGTGCTTTGGCGGAAAAAACATCCGGTTCCGGCTCCAGTCGGCAATGATAAAAATAAAGGTAATTCAGAGTGATTAAGCTCAATAGTCATGCTGGTCGCCCGGTCTGGCACTATTTGCTTTTTCCAACAGCCGCTTTTTTACTGGCTGCGCTGTTGTTTACGCCGCTTATCATGTGCACCGAGAGCGCGCTGAAAATTAGGCAGAGCCAACAAGGGCTGTCAATGCCGGATGGGTTTTATTTGTACCAACACCTTGATCAACGCGGGATCCGTATCAAGAGTATCACACCTGACAATGGCAGTTTGGTGGTCAGCCTGGAGTCACCGGAGCAGCAACAGAAAGCTATTGAGGCTTTACAAGACATTCTGCCAAGTGGCTATGTGATTATTGCAAGTGAATCCAGGAAGCGCCAACGTCTGCTTTCCGTCTTTGGGAATGCTATGCAGAATCTAGGGTAACTGGCATCAAGGGGTGCCTGTTCTTCCCAATGCCTCGGTCATTAACTCTGCTGCTATGTGATTAATATATGAAAAATACCTTGATAAACTTGGGTATCACATAATTCAGAACTATAATTAATGTCGACAGCAACCTGTTTCGTCCTTGAATCTCGCTGTAAAAAGGGAAGCTCTGCTATGTTGTTACATCGTTGCTTATTGTTAGCTTTACCGATTATCGCGTTTTGTAGTTTTACTCAAGCTACAGCGATGAGTGAATGCGATGTCAAAGCCAAGGAAATCCAACAGCAGATTGATTATGCCAAACAGCATGGCAATGTCCGTCGTGCCGCAGGCCTCGAAACGGCTTTAAAAGAAGTAAAAAATAATTGCACGGCGGAAAGTTTGAACGCCGGGCGGCAGAAAAAGATCAGGCAAAAGCAGTATAAGGTCACTGAGCGTCAGCACGCGCTAAACGAAGCTCAACAAAAAGGCGATGCCAGTAAAATTGCTGAGCAACAGAAGAAGTTAGCCGAAGCGCAAGCTGAGCTGCAACAGGCTCAGGCACAGAAGTGATAGCACTCGTTTTAAGCACTACACTACGTTCAAAAAAATGTCTTTAAAGACAACATCTTCATGTTATCCGGTGAGTTTTTCGGATTATTAACTCTTATAATCCGTCAGAAAGTCCACCAGGTTATTCAGTTATCCAAGTTATGTTAAGGAGCTATAACATGCCACAAGATAAAACCTCTGAACATTTACGTGCTGAACTTAAGTCACTGGCAGATACTTTGGAAGAAGTGCTGCAATCCTCGACCAATAAGCCAAAAGCTGAGTTAGATAAATTGCGTGCCAAGGCGGAAAGTGCGTTGAAAGATACTCGCGAACGTTTGAGTGAAACGGGTGACAGAATTGCAGCTCAAAGCAGAGAAATTGCTGATAAAGCTGATAATTATGTTCGTGACAACCCGTGGGCAGGCGTCGGTATTGGTGCTGCTGTTGGCGTGGTGTTAGGCGTTCTGTTGTCCCGCCGCTAATTATGGCAGAACAACTTAATGTACAAGGCCCCGGTAAAGGGGTCTTTAATACCGTCTATCGCATTGCCACCATCGTGGTCGGCATGATCGAAACCCGCGTCCGGCTGGCTGTTATTGAACTGGAAGAGGAAAAGGCAACACTGATTCAGTTGCTGATGATGGTGGGTATTACCCTGCTGTTCACCGCTTTTGGTTTGATGAGTCTGCTGGTATTGGTTATCTGGGCTATTGACCCTGCCTATCGTTTAATCGCGTTAGGTACGACGACTGCGGTGCTGCTGTCACTGGCATTGATCGGTGTTATCTGGACTGTTACCAAAGCGCGCTGCTCCACGTTGCTGGGGTCTACCCGTAAGCAATTGGAAACAGACCGCGAGTTGCTGGAGAAGGACCATTGAGTCGCCGCCAATTAGCAGAAAAAAAGGAAACATTACTACGTGAGATCCAGCAGCAAAGACGGGATCTCGCGAGCGCTGCTGCCGATTGGATTAATGTCATGGCTCCCTACGATCGACGTTGGGCGCAGATTGTCGGTATGCGAAAATATTTAATGATGGGTTCCAGTTTAGTTGCGCTGTATGGGATGCGTCATCCGGGTAAATTTATCCACTGGTCACGGCGCGCTGTCAGTGCATGGGGGCTCATGCAATTGTTAAGACAGACTTTTTCATCTCGTTAATTTGCTAATTCTGCCTATTAGTACCCAAGTTACGTCCTGATACCGTCAGGCGGCAACGGAGCGAAGCCACAAACGCTTACTCAAGCCAGTGACAGGGGCGAGTAAACGCAGCCAACATCCCTGCATGTAGAAGGGCGATGGGTATACATTGCCTTACGGTTTATCACCCTAAGTTACAGTGTCGCTGTTCGGATGCCGCCTTTCAGAGTGTAAACTCTGTCGATTCAGTTTCTTTGATAAAAAACGACAGTTTTATTTACTAACAATTTATTAACTTATCAACTAGCATTCCATAATCAACTTAGGAAAATTGTGGTATAACACCAGCAAGGAAGCAGAGAAATATCATTTATACCCGTGATATTTTAAGTTGCAGGCGCGTTGGTTAGGCTGAGTCACCCGAATCACTTAAAAGGGTGGAAGCCCATCGGAATTCATTCGCGTACCGCCTTCCTGCATTTTGAAATCTATTGGGTGTATTGGTCATTAACTTTTAAAAATAATTAACGCCCACAGATATCAGGCATTAATGCACAAAAAATTTTTGGAGAAGTCTCAATGAACAAATTACAAGATACTGGCCTGTTGGTAGCACGCATTTTGATGCCAATTCTGTTTATTGTGGCCGGTTACAGCAAAATGGGTGATGCCTATGCTGGCACTGTGCAATATATGCAGTCAATGGGCGTTCCTGGCTTCTTCCTGCCGCTGACTATTTTATTGGAGTTTGGCGGTGGCCTGGCAGTTTTGTTTGGTTTTCTGACCCGCACCACTGCGCTTTTTACTGCTGGTTTTGCTATTCTGACGGCACTCATTTTCCACACTAACTTTGCGGATGGCGGTGTTAACCAATTAATGTTTATGAAGAACCTGACCATCGCCGGTGGTTTCATCGTACTGGCCATTGCCGGCCCGGGTGGCTTTAGTATCGATCGCATGCTGGGTAAGAAGTGGTAAGATTATTGTATGCCTACTGCATACCTAAGTTACTTCAAGATGCAGCCAGGCGGTAAGTGGGGTAATCCCGATGAGCTTACATAAGTAAGTGATTCGGGTTATTCACTGCAACCAATATCGCCGCAACTTGAAAGAGCGCTGTTCTGCCTCAAAATACGCACGCGCAGTAGCCGTTTATTTAGCAGCAAAAAGCTTAGGGATCTCTCTCAAACACCACGATTTGGCCTCCCCCATACTATCGCGCCGCCATGCCATAATAATATCGGCCTCACGCCTGTATTCCGGCCCGACAACCCTTAAGCGCCCCGCTTCAATGTCTTTTTCGACCATCGCATATGACATAGTCGCAACACCCAGGCCCGCTAATAATGCTCGCCGCTTATCTTCAATGGTGCTGACGGTTAGTCGTTGTTGTTTGTCCAGCAGTTGCACGGAGATAACGGGTCGCTCACGGGCGGTATCTGCCACAGCAACGGCGCGGTATTTTACCCGAGTTAGCTCAGAGAGTGGTTCTGGCTCAAGGTGGATGGGGTGATCCGGGCTGGCAACATAAACACTGGTGACTTTATACAATTTACGGCTGTTAATCTCCGAAGACGCGCGAAAATGCATATCCGGTGCAATGACGATATCAGCACGCCCCTGCTCTAATCGTTCCCATGCACCAGCCAATACTTCAGTAAAAATAGATACTTGGGTATTGGCTTTAAGTGCCAATTTGTCAATGAGTGGGAACAGCTTCCACGCTGGAGATAACGCCTCGCTGACGATAGTGATATGGGTTTCCCAACCGCGCGCCAATGCTTCGGCATCGGTGGTAAGTTTATTGGCTGCTTCCAATAGCACCCTGCCGCGATCCAGTAACATTCGCCCGACTTTGGTAAATTTTGTGCGATGCCCTGATCGGTCGAATAGCACCACATCCAGTTCTTCTTCCAGCTTCTGCATGGTATAGCTCAGCGCAGAAGGCACCCGCCCCAACTCATCTGCCGCTGCTGCAAAACTGCCACGACGATCGATGGCATCCATTACTCTTAATGCGTCTAGCGTTAGCGCCCGATTTTTGACCATTATTTTTCTCAATCAGGAAATTTGAATATGGTGACCAGATTAACTGGCTAACAATCTGGCGTCCAGACGATTACCCTCTCTTTATCGATTAATATCTACAAATCATACCCAGAGTCATCAGTGTTACAGCCAGGCGGCAAACGAATGAATCTCAATGAGCTGGCTCGTAAGAGCAGCGAGTCGCGCTGTAATATCAGGTAATAAGGGGATAGGAATAATTATTGTTATGATTATATGCAGAACAGCAAAACAGTGCGGACAGGCCGATTTTGGTTGGCTTCAGGCACGCTATACCTTCTCTTTTGGCCACTATTTTGACCCCAAATTATTAGGTTACTCTTCACTGCGTGTTTTAAATCAGGAAGTATTGGCACCTGGCGCCGCTTTCCAACCAAGAACTTACCCGCAAGTGGATATTCTGAATCTGATTTTACAAGGTGATGCTGAATACCGGGACAGTTTTGGTAACCATATCAGCGCTAAAACTGGAGATGTTATACTGTTCTCAACCGAGCCGGGTGTTAGCTACAGCGAACATAACTTGAGTAGTGATAACCCATTGACCCGAATTCAATTATGGTTAAATACCGGCTCTGATCAAGAAAGTAACCCAGCTCAACGCCTGTCATTATGCACGCAGCCATTAAGACTTTTAGCCTCACCTGATGGCAAGCAAGATAGCCTAAAACTGCGTCAGCAAGTATGGATACATCACTTGGATTTAGCTGTTGGCGAACGGCATACCCTTAATTTACGTGGTAACAGAGCTTACCTGCAATCCATTCACGGAACCGTGGTGGTGGAAGGCTCGCGAGCCAGTGTCTCACAACGACTGACCTGCGGTGACGGCGCTTTTGTGCAGGAAGAGCGGCATCTGGAGATTAAGGCTGAAACCCCATTGCGCGCGTTGCTGATTGATTTGCCTGAGTAAATGAGGGCGGTAAGCCCGGTCGATATTTAATGGGTGGGATGAGAGGTTCCATTTAAGTTAACCTATTATATGACTACGGTTTCAAAGGGTTCATGGGGAATGAGGTGATTCAGTATCGATCTGGTGAAGAATAATAAAAACTACCATCAATCTGGTGTATTCTGACTGCCAATAAGCGACATGATTCATAATACCAAGGGGGGATGATGTTAGAGCAAATTTGCCAATTAGCTCGTGAGGCCGGTGTGGCGATTATGGCGGTCTATCAGGGGGAGCAACCTCTTAATGTGACGCATAAAAAGGATGATTCACCGGTGACGGCCGCCGATCTTGCCGCGCATCATATTATTAAAGCAACGTTGGCGGCATTAACGCCGGATATCCCGTTGTTGTCTGAAGAAGATCCGCCGGTATGGGCCGTTCGTCAGCATTGGCAGCGTTACTGGTTGGTTGATCCGCTGGATGGTACTAAAGAGTTCCTTAACCGCAACGGTGAATTTACCGTTAACATTGCTCTGATTGATCAGGGCATTCCGGTGCTTGGCGTGGTGTATCTCCCGGTGGCTGAAGTGATGTACAGCGCGCAAGACGGTCAGGCGTGGAAAGAAGAGTGTGGCCGGCGTATGCAGATTGAGGTGCGGGATGCGATTCTACCGTTAGTGGTTGTGAGTCGTTCCCACAATGATGCTGAACTGGATGATTATCTATCGCAACTGGGTGAACATCAGACGATCTCAGTTGGGTCATCGCTGAAGTTTTGTTTGGTAGCGGAAGGAAAGGCACAGTTGTACCCCCGTTTTGGGCCGACCAATGTCTGGGATACTGCGGCGGGGCATGCGGTAGCCATTGCAGCCGGGGCACAGGTTCACGATTGGCAGGGTAAGCCGCTGGATTATACTCCGCGTGAATCGTTCCTGAACCCCGGTTTTAGGGTCTCTTTATTTTAGTCGTTCTACTGTGTTACGAGTTGGTGCAGTTGGTCAATAACCTGCTGTACTTCTGTGGACGTCAGCGTACCGTCTTTGACGAATTTAACGTTTCCTTGTGGATCCAGAACCACAATGGCTGAGCCTTTCTCGGCCAAATCCCAAGCCTTTTTCACGTTACCGTTGCTGTCTACCACAAATTGCGACCAAGGGAATTCACGTTTATTGCTTTCGATATTGTTACGCACAAACATCGCCGTACCGATAATGGCGTCATCTGTATTGACGATTGTGGTCGTTTGGTAATGTTCGCGTGGTAAATTGGCATGTTTGATGGCTTCAATCAGTGGCGCATTCAGTTCTTTTGCCGAAGTACGGCCAGCAATATGTTGAATAACGCGCACTTTGCCGGGTAGCTGCGAGCTATTCCAGTTTTTATAGCTAAACTGATCGGCCGCTTTATCATAATTCAGCTCGCCTTTATCGCTGACACCCACCGGCGGTACGCGTTGGTTATTCTCAATCGTATGAGCAGAAGCCAGTAAAGGCGTCAACAGTAGCGAGAATATAAGCAGGCTATTTTTTATCATGTCATATCCTTGTGAAGAGTATGGGAACTTATCCCGGAAAGCGGATAAGTTCCCCAATAATAGGTGCAGATCAGAGGTCTGTCTTGTTCGGTGAAAAATTTTATTTCTGGCCGTTACCAGAGGGTTATTCTGTGGTTGAGGCTTATTATTCTTTTGTTGTTCTGTAATATTATGTAAATGCAGCATCTACCACTATATTTGGCGGAACTTAAGCCCATGCTTCAGGTCTATTACTCTGCAATTATCTTACGTTACCTGTGATCTCGATCGCGAAGGTGTGAAGGGGGGCGTATTGGTCTTATGGGAGGAAAGTAAAACAATGAGGATCTTCCAACGTTACAACCCAGCTAAAGTGGCGATGTATGTTAAAACATTTTTTCGTGGGAGGTTGTATATCAAGGATATGGGAGCTTTTGAGTTCGATAAAGGCAAGATTTTGGTTCCGAAAGTTAAGGATAAACGTCACTTTGTGGTGATGTCAGAGGTCAATCGGCAAGTGATGCGTTTGCAAGCCGAAATATAATCCCCTCAATAGAATTAATCGCGGCGCCTGGTTAGGCGCCGCTAACATTTTAAGTCATAACTGACTCAAGCAACTATGCATCACTGCTTTCATGCGGTGCTTTTGGCAGGACGGCTGCGGGCAGATCACCGAGTCTGGTCACCAGTAGCTGATCGATTTTGTAGCTATCGATATCTACTACTTCAAATTTGTAGCCAGCGTATTTAACGAAGTCAGTGCGCTTCGGAATTTTACGCAGTATATACATCATAAAGCCGCCAATGGTTTCGTAATTGCCCGACTGTGGGAACTCGTCGATGTGCAGTACACGCATCACATCTTCAATTGGTGTGCCGCCCTCAATCAACCATGAGCTTTCATCACGGGCGACAATTTGCTCTTCCTGCCCCTGACCGACCAAATCCCCCATCAGGGTGGTCATAACGTCATTCAGGG
>JBEGTQ010000019.1:0-42112 GCA_041179305.1 Pseudomonadota bacterium
CAATTAATATCATCTGGTGCACCTTACTTTCTGCCAGATAAACAACTATTTGCTGTTTATTCTACTTAATTGCTGCAATAAGCGGTAAATGATCCCGTTGTTTTGTTCAATGGATTGGGGAGATTGCCAGATTGCGGTACACTAAGTGTATTACTTACTTACTGCGAAAGCGTTTATGCGTAGTTTACTCCTTTGGATGCTGTCGCTTGCTTGCCTGGCAACATCCGCGCCGGTGCAACCTGCCCCAATGATCCTGCCGGTTCAGCCACTGCCAGATATCCGCCAGCGTGGTTTTGTCTATTGTGTCAGCGGGAGACTCAACACTTTTAACCCACAAATGGCCAGTGATGGGTTAACTATTGATACACTGGCAGCGCAGCTTTATGACCGCCTATTGGATGTAGACCCTTATACCTACCGACTAACCCCGGAACTGGCAGAAAGCTGGCAAGTGCTGGACCATGGTGCCACCTACCGTTTTCATTTACGCAAAGATGTGCCGTTCCAGACCACCAACTGGTTTACCCCGACGCGCATGATGAATGCAGATGACGTGATTTTCAGTTTCCAACGCGTGCTTGATTCACACCACCCCTACCACGATGTCAACGGCGGTGAATATCCCTATTTTGATAGTTTACAATTTGCCGACACCGTTAAAAGTGTAAAAAAACTGGATAATTATACAGTTGAATTTAAGCTGAAAGCGCCAGATGCCTCATTCCTTTGGCATCTGGCCACCCACTATGCCCCAATCCTTTCTTCTGAATATGCCGATGTGCTGACGCAAAAAGGTCGGCAAGAGCAGATCGATCGCCAGCCCGTCGGGACCGGGCCTTTTATGCTGAACGAGTATCACGCCAGGCAATATATCCGCCTGCTTCGTCACAGCACATATTGGAAAGGATTACCGCGCATGCCACAGGTGGTTATTGATTTGGGTGCAGGGGGGACCGGGCGTTTATCTAAACTATTAACCGGTGAATGCGATGTGCTGGCTTATCCGGCTGCCAGCCAGTTATCTATCTTACGTGATGACCCACGCCTGCGTCTCACACTGCGGCCTGGGATGAATGTAGCCTATCTGGCGTTCAATACCCGCAAGCCCCCGTTGAACAATCAAAAAGTGCGCCAGGCGATTGCCTTATCCATTAATAACCAACGATTAATGCAATCCATCTATTACGGTACCGCAGAAACAGCGGCATCGATTCTACCTCGCGCGTCATGGGCTTATGATAATCAGGCGCAGGTGACTGAATATAATCCTGAAAAAGCCAAAGAGATCCTAAAAGAGTTGGATTTGACCAAATTACAACTCAGTCTATGGGTACCCATCGCATCGCAGTCCTATAATCCAAGCCCATTAAAAATGGCTGAACTGATTCAGGCCGATTTGGCGCAGATCGGCATTACCGTCAATATTGTGCCCGTTGAGGGGCGTTTCCAGGAAGCACGTTTGATGGAGATGAGTCACGATCTGACGTTGTCTGGCTGGTCTACTGACAGCAATGACCCCGACAGTTTTTTCCGGCCATTATTAGGCTGCGCAGCAATTCGATCGCAAACAAACTATGCTCACTGGTGTGACCCAGAGTTTGATGAACTGCTGCAAAAAGCATTACGTTCTCAGCAATTATCAGCTCGCATTGAATATTATAAGCAGGCTCAACGTATTCTGGAACAACAATTGCCGTTACTGCCATTGGCCTCGTCATTGCGGTTGCAGGCATACCGTTATGATATTAAAGGCCTGGTGTTAAGCCCGTTTGGCAACGCTTCTTTTGCCGGCGTATTCCGCGAGAGCAATGAGGGCAAAAAACCATGATTATCTTCACGTTGCGGCGTTTATTGCTGTTAGTGATAACTCTATTCATGTTATCACTAATCAGTTTTAGTCTGAGCTATTTTACGCCCCATGCGCCCCTCAGTGGTGTCGCACTGTTTGATGCTTATCGTTTCTATTTCAGCAACCTGCTGCAAGGGGATTTTGGTGTGTCCAGCATCAACGGCCAGCCCATCAACGAGCTGCTGCGTGAAGCTTTCACTGCCACCATGGAATTATGCGTACTGGCCTTTACATTGGCGCTATTTATCGGTATTCCTCTGGGTATTATTGCCGGAGTCATGCGCGGAAAATGGCCTGATATCGCCATCAGTGCGGTGGCATTGCTCGGTTTCTCAATACCAGTTTTCTGGCTGGCACTGCTACTGATGCTGTTCTTCTCACTGCATCTGGGCTGGCTACCGGTTTCGGGGCGCTTTGACCTGCTTTATCAGGTAAAACCGGTTACCGGGCTCGCACTGGTTGATGCCTGGCTGTCATCGTCGCCCTACCGCACAGAAATGATGATCAGTGCGCTTCAGCATATGATATTACCTATTACCACTCTGGCTGTTGCTCCCACCACGGAAGTCATCCGTCTGATGCGTACCAGTACCGATGACATTATCAGCCAGAATTATATCAAAGCGGCAGCCACGCGTGGTTTGTCACGATTGACGATTATCCGCCGCCATGTGTTGCATAACGCCTTGCCGCCAATCATTCCAAAATTGGGGTTACAATTTTCCACCATGTTAACGTTGGCGATGATAACTGAGGTGGTATTTAACTGGCCGGGGCTGGGCCGCTGGCTGATTAACGCCATTCGCCAACAAGATTACGCCGCGATTTCTGCCGGTGTGATGTTGATCGGTTCGCTGGTCATTGTCATTAACGTCCTGTCGGATATTCTTGGCGCGATGATGACGCCACTAAAGCATAAGGAATGGTATGCCCTTCGATAATGTCTACCGCGAAAAGAAAACGCCCAGTCCACTGTTTTATACCTGGCGACTTTTCTATTCTGATGGCTTGGCGATAGTCGGGTTCTACGGCGTTCTTGCTCTGTTATTGCTTTGTCTGCTGGGCAGCGCGCTGGCACCTTACGCCCTCGACCAACAGTTTTTGGGCTACCAATTGCTGCCACCGTCCTGGTCGCGCTACGGTAATGTCTCCTTCTTCCTCGGCACTGACGACCTTGGCCGCGATATCTTAAGTCGTTTATTGGCAGGCACCGCCTCGACGTATGGCTCGGCGCTGTTGGTAACTGTCGCCGCAGCCTTATGTGGTGTGGTGCTTGGCGTGTTTGCAGGTATTACCCACGGTTTTCGCTCAGCTATTCTTAATCATGTACTGGATACATTGCTCTCTATTCCGTCGCTGCTGTTAGCCATTATTGTTGTCGCCTTTGTTGGCCCGAGTTTAGAACATGCGATGTTCGCAGTTTGGTTAGCATTGTTACCACGCATAGTTCGTACCATTTATAGTGCGGTCCACGATGAATTGGATAAAGAATATGTGATTGCGGCTCGTTTGGATGGCGCTTCAACCCCGCATATTCTGGCATACGCCATTTTGCCTAATATCATCTCTGTGCTGGTGACCGAATTTACCCGGGCGTTATCAATGGCAATTTTGGATATTGCTGCATTAGGCTTTCTGGATTTAGGCGCGCAACTCCCCTCACCAGAATGGGGAGCGATGCTGGGTGACTCACTGGATTTAGTGTATGTCGCCCCCTGGACAGTGATGTTACCCGGAAGTGCAATATTGGTTAGTGTGCTTTTGGTTAATCTGCTGGGCGATGGTATGCGCCGTGCCATTAATGCAGGGGTGGAATAATGCCCTTACTTGATATTCGCAATCTGACCATTGAGTTTATGACATCCGAAGGGCCTGTCAAAGCGCTCGATCGCGTCAGTATTACGCTCAGTGAAGGTGAAGTGCGTGGTTTAGTAGGCGAGTCCGGTTCAGGCAAGAGTTTGATTGCTAAAGCCATTTGTGGTGTCAGTAAAGATAACTGGCGCATCACCGCCGACCGTTTTCGTTTTGACGATATCGATTTGCTGAAATTAACCCCGCGCGAACGGCGTAAGTTAATCGGCCATAACATCTCAATGATTTTTCAGGAACCGCAATCCTGCCTCGATCCGTCAGAAAGTATTGGCAGGCAACTGATGCAGGCAATCCCCGGCTGGACTTACAAAGGCCGTTGGTGGCAGCGATTTCATTGGCGTAAACGCCGCGCAATAGAGTTACTGCACCGCGTGGGAATTAAAGACCATAAAGACATTATGCGCAGTTACCCCTATGAACTGACCGACGGCGAATGCCAGAAGGTGATGATTGCTATCGCGCTGGCAAATCAGCCACGGCTGCTTATCGCTGACGAACCGACCAACGCAATGGAAGCAACCACACAGGCACAGATATTTCGCCTGTTGGCGCGGTTGAACCAGAATAACAACACCACAATTTTACTAATCAGTCATGATTTACAAATGATGAGCAAATGGGCAAATCGGATTAATGTGCTGTACTGCGGCCAAACAGTGGAAAGCGCCATTTGTGAAGATCTGCTGGCAGCACCTCATCACCCCTATACTCAGGCGTTGATTCGGGCAATGCCTGATTTTGGCCGTTCTCTGCCTCATAAAAGTCGTTTGAATACTTTGCCGGGGGCAATTCCGTCGCTAGAGCATTTGCCCATTGGTTGCCGTCTGGGGCCACGCTGCCCTTATGCACAAAAGACCTGTATTGAAACTCCGCGTTTACGGCTGGTAAAAAATCACGCCTTTGCCTGTCATTTCCCTTTGAATCTGGAGGAGCAATAATGGCCGAGACGTTGCTCGAAGCCCGCAATCTGAGCAAAACCTTTCGCTATCGCACCGGCTTATTTCGCCGCCAGCATGTGGAAGCGGTAAAGTCAGTCAGTTTTACCCTGCGCGAGGGGCAAACACTGGCGGTAATTGGTGAGAATGGCTCCGGTAAATCGACATTGGCGAAAATGCTATCAGGCATGATTGAACCGACGTCCGGTGAATTACTCATTAACGATCATCGCCTGAATTATGGCGACTATGCCTATCGCAGCCAGCGTATTCGCATGATTTTCCAGGATCCTAATACCTCACTTAACCCGCGTCAGCGCATCGGCCAACTGCTGGATGCCCCTCTTAAGCTCAATACTGACCTTGATGCGAATGCCCGTGAGCAACGTATCTATCAAACACTGCGTCAAGTAGGGCTATTACCGGATCATGCCAATTACTACCCGCATATGCTGGCATCAGGTCAGAAACAGCGTGTGGCTCTGGCGCGCGTGTTGGTTCTGCAACCCAAAGTAATTGTAGCCGATGAGGCACTGGCCTCTCTGGATATGTCCATGCGCTCACAAATTATTAACCTGATGCTGGAATTACAGGAAGAACACGGCATGTCCTATATTTATGTGACCCAACATCTGGGCATGATGAAACACATTAGTGATCAAGTTATTGTGATGCATAAAGGGGACGTCGTCGAGCGCGGCAATACTGCTGAAGTGTTGGCTGCACCGCTGCATGATCTTACTAAGCGATTGATTTCAAGCCATTTTGGTGAAGCGCTCACCGCTGAGGACTGGCATCGCGATAGCGGCCACTTTTAACATGGTTGTTCTAACCCATCGGTAAAAACATAAGCATTAATACTGAATAATATAGCATCACCGATGCCTGCCGTAGTTATATGTAACGGAGTATTGCAAAAGACTTGTCACGCTGAGAAAGATAGTGAACATTAAACACGGCCAACCATCTTATAACAATGCAAAAGGATGCCATTCGCGCATTACCTTTTGACTCTACTGTCATTTATTATGACCCGTAGTGAAAAAGCAGAGGTTCCTGTGTCAACATCAAACAACAATCAACAATCAACAAACAGTGAGCAACCTGAAAGTATCAGTATGAATGCTTTCAAACAGCCAAAAGCTTTCTATGTTATTTTCTCTATAGAGCTTTGGGAGCGCTTTGGTTATTACGGCTTGCAAGGGATCATGGCCGTTTATCTGGTAAAAATGCTCGGGATGAGCGAAGCCGATTCCATTACCTTGTTCTCATCATTCAGCGCCCTGGTTTATGGCTTTGTTGCCATCGGTGGTTGGTTGGGCGATAAAGTACTTGGCACGAAACGTATCATCGTGCTCGGTGCATTAACGTTGGCAATGGGTTATGCCATGATAGCCTACTCCGGCCATGACGTTTTCTGGGTTTATCTGGGTATGGCAACTATCGCGGTCGGTAACGGTTTATTCAAAGCCAATCCATCCTCCTTGCTTTCAACTTGCTATAACAAAGACGATCCGCGTTTGGACGGTGCATTCACCATGTACTATATGTCCATCAATATAGGTTCGTTCTTCTCTATGCTGGCAACACCGTGGTTAGCCGCGAGATATGGCTGGAGTGTGGCATTCTCCTTGAGCGTCGTGGGTATGCTGATCACGCTGGCAAACTTCTGGCTTTGCCGTAAATGGGTGAAAAACCAGGGTTCCAAACCTGACTTCGCCCCGTTACAGTTTAAAAAGCTGCTGATGGTACTGGTTAGTGTGGTTGCGCTGATAATTCTATCCAACTGGTTGCTGCATAATCAAATAGTGGCACGTTGGGCATTGGCGCTAATTTCTCTGGGGATCATCTTTATCTTTGCAAAAGAGACTTTCTCTCTGCACGGCACAGCTCGCCGCCGCATGATTGTCGCCTTCTTACTGATGTTGGAAGCAGTGATATTTTTCGTGTTGTACAGCCAAATGCCAACATCACTGAACTTCTTTGCCATCCATAACGTTGAACACTCCATCTTTGGTATTGCATTCGAACCGGAGCAATATCAGGCACTGAATCCATTCTGGATTATGGTTGCCAGCCCGATACTGGCTGCTATCTATAACAAGATGGGCGACCGCCTGCCCATGCCGCACAAATTTGCCTTCGGTATGCTACTTTGCTCTGCCGCATTTCTGGTATTACCGTGGGGTGCAAACTTCGCCAACGAATACGGTATCGTTTCGGTTAACTGGTTGATTCTGAGCTATGCGTTGCAAAGCGTCGGGGAATTGATGATTTCCGGTCTGGGTCTGGCGATGATTGCTCAGTTGGTTCCTCAGCGGCTGATGGGCTTCATCATGGGGTCATGGTTCCTGACCACTGCGGCGGCTGCCTTGATCGCCGGTAAAATTGCGGCATTAACCGCGGTGCCGACAAGTGATATCACTGACGCACATGCATCGCTGGCAATCTATAGCCATGTCTTTATGCAGATTGGGGTCGTTACTGCCATTATCTCCGTGCTGATGATGCTGACAGCACCAAAATTATATCGTATGACGTTGGCATCGGACGATGAGAAAGATGCCACTCCAACCATCACCGCATAATTATCTGGTGAGTTCAACACGCCCTTTCGTGGGCGTTTTTTCAAATTCAGTATTTCAACTAACTTATCAGGCCATAGTGCTAACGGTACCTGCCAGTTTAAGACGTTGCCGTGTCTAAATCACATTATCCGCACACAAAATAGATACCGCCATTACATTATTTGCACGCAAAAAATAAACTATACTGACAGTGGATCACGATATGTTATATGTGCACCCTGATGACATATGAGAATGAAATACATCCTTTACTTATGATCAGCAGCGGATAATGAGGTGACTTATGATCAACCATGTTTGGGGACTTCTGACACATCCCAGTCAGGAACTGCAACAGATCAAACGCGAAGGTGAAAGTATTCAACACCTCTATTCTCATCACGTCCTGCTACTGGCCGCCATTCCAGTGATTTGTGCATTTATCGGTACCACCCAGGTGGGTTGGAACTTTGGCGAGGGTCGGGTGATAAAATTGGCACCCGTTACAGCACTCTATTCTGCAGTTATTTTCTATATTTTAATACTGGCTGCTGTGGCTCTGATGGGGCGGGTAATTTATTGGATGGCCCGTCACTATGAAAACCGACCCAGTTGGCAAAGTTGCACCCTGTTCGCCGGTTATGCTGCCACCCCAATGTTTCTGAGTGGGCTTGTTGCCCTCTACCCTATTATCTGGCTGTGTTTACTGGTGGGAATTATTGCACTTTGCTATTCTGGTTATCTGATGTATTTGGGCGTCCCTACGTTCCTCAACATTAACAGGCAGGAAGAATTTATCTTTTCCGGTTTCACTTTTGCCATTGGTGTCTTGGTGCTGGAATTTCTCCTCGGCCTGACGGTACTGTTATGGGGCTATGGTGCACGATTATTGTAATACGCTCATGGTCTAACTTAGGTATATTATCTCTGGCTCGCATCGCGAACCGGCTTTTGTGGTGATTAATTTTGGGCAATCTCTTAATCTTCACTTGGGATAAAGTTGTACACTGAGAAGGACTGAGGCAAACAAGGCGAAAAAATGAAAAAGCTGACATTAAAAGACATGACCGAAAGTGAGCAACGTGACGTTAAAACTCAACTCGACAGGGCAAGAATCAACATGGGGCGGGCATTAACCAACTCAGAACAAAATAAAGTCAAAGACGAAGCAATAAAGAAAATCATGAACGCCCGTGCACAAATCGCCAAATTGACCCGCGTTGGGAAAAAAACCAAAAATAGCACGTCAGGTACAACCACGTTTAGCTGGTCAGCCTCAATTAGCACCCGCCCGCCACGGTAATCACTTTCTACAGACAGATAATGACTGCCTGAGAAACGCCCTACAGCGGGGTAACCCCTTCGCTGTAAGGCAATTTAGCGACACCGAACAATCTAAATATTATTAAAAATCAGTAAAATACAAATCCCGCCTCACTGTCTTTTAGCTATAGCCAGCTAATCAGGCAATAATGTTTTTTACCGCGACGCAGTAAAGTGTAACGCCCGAACAAGCGGTCGGCATCAGTAAAGATATATTCAGGATCAGCTTGTTTTTCACCATTAACCGCCACAGCATGAGCGCTAATCATAGTGCGTGCCTGCCCACGGGATGGAACCAGTTCAGCGTTAACCAGCGCCTGTTGCAAATCCGCATCACGACTCAACTCAACCCTTGGCATCCCATCTTGTGCCAGTTGGGCAAAGTCAGCTTCAGTCATTTCATTCATGCAGCCGGAGAACAAGCTGGCCGTAATGCGCTTTGCTGCCGCCAAACCTTCAGCGCCATGTACCATGCCAGTGACATTTTCCGCCAACACATGTTGCGCACGTGGTGCTTTACCGCTATTTTTATCTTCATTCTCCAGTGCAATAATCTCTTCTAATTTCATGAAAGTGAAGAACTTAAGGAAACGATAAACGTCAGCATCAGCAGTATTGATCCAGAATTGATAGAACTTGTAGGGGCTGGTTTTCTTAGGATCAAGCCATACGGCACCCCCTTCGGTCTTACCGAATTTGGTGCCATCAGCTTTAGTGATCAATGGCACGGTCAGGCCATAAACCTGCTGCTGATGAAGGCGGCGGGTCAAATCGATACCCGAGGTAATATTACCCCATTGGTCAGAACCGCCGATTTGCAGCGCTACGGCGTATGCTTTGTTCAGGCAAGCGAAATCATAAGCCTGCAATAGATTGTATGAGAACTCAGTGAATGAAATACCGCTGTCATCCCGGTTCAAGCGCTGTTTCACCGCTTCTTTGTTGATCATCTGATTAACAGAGAAGTGTTTACCGATATCACGCAGGAACGTCAGCACATTCATGCCACCAAACCAGTCGTCATTATTGGCCGTAATAGCGCTGTTATCGCCACAATCAAAATCGAGGAAAGGTGAAACCTGACAACGGATCTTCTCAACCCATTCATTCACGGTATCTCCGGTATTCAGTTTACGCTCACTGGCTTTGAAGCTCGGATCACCAATCATACCCGTGGCCCCCCCCACCAGCGCGATCGGGCGATGCCCAGCCAGTTGGAAACGCTTAAGGCATAACAACGGAACCAAATGACCCAAATGCAAGCTGTCTGCGGTAGGATCGAAACCGCAATACAGTGAAATTGACCCTTGTGCCAGCCTCTCTGTTAACGCGTCTTCATCCGTAACCTGGGCAACGAGACCCCGCTCTTGCAATTGTTTAATCAGGTTGCTGCTAGTCATCAACGACTCCATTGTCTTTTACAGAAAATTGTCTTTTACGAGGTAAAACGGATTTATTCTTAAAGAACATAATGTTACAGGTAGCACGCAAACACCCCTGCGACGTCACGTACGAAGGATATAGAATAAAGCGCTCGCCCAACGAGCGCCAGGGTTAACCACAATTATTTCATCGTTCTCAAGGGGCTAAGCGATCAATTTTCCATCCGCCCGCTTCGCGTTGATAAATAAAGCGGTCATGCAGGCGGTGTTCGCCTCCCTGCCAGAATTCAACAGAGTCAAATTTAACGCGGAATCCCCCCCAGAAACTGGGCAATGGCACATCACCATGCTGGAATTTTTGCTTTAATTCCATAAACTTGCTTTGCAGTATACGCCGGGCAGAGATTCGGGTGGATTGCTGTGAAACCCAAGCGGCTATCTGGCTATCTTTCGGGCGGGAATTGAAATACTTCAGCACGTCCGGGGTAGAAAGCCGCTCAGCTTTACCGAGAAAAATGACTTGCCGATCCAGCATATGCCAAGGCAATAACAAACTGATATGGGGGTTTTCAGCCAATTGCTGCGCTTTGCGGCTCCCCATATTGGTATAGAACACCATGCCCTGTTGGTCGTAGTGCTTCAGCAGTACAATGCGCTGATAAGGCTGGCCGGTGATATCAACGGTTGCCACACACATTGCAGTAGGATCCGGCAAGCGTGCTTCACACGCCTGCTTTAGCCACCGCTCAAATAATTGCAATGGATTTTCGGTTAAATCACTGCGACGCAGGCCGCCACGAGTATATTCACGGCGCAGGTTTGAAACATCAAATTCATTATTCTCAGTCATATAAACTCTATAACGCACAGGATAGCAGTGGTTACCATTCTGCTCTTACCACAGCAAAATCACAATCATCCTACGCCAGTAACAACCCTATTATTCGATCAGAACACAGTCATTGATAATGATTTTTTCATTACGTTCAATAAATGCACTATTACCTTTCGACCAGAAAGTATAATGGCCATCACTGTATTTGGCACCTGAAGCTGCACGTACCTGTGGCAAGGTTAACTGTTCGCCGTTCATGATAAAACTGACCTTATCCTGCCGGTTATCCAGCGTTACCGTCAGTTTGGTAGTGCCGCACTGGTAGCGCAACGTTTCATTTTTAGATTGTACCGAATTGCATCCTGCCAGCATCAATACCGCTGTTGTCGCCAATACTGAAGTTAAAACCAATAACTGCTTCATTGCATTGCCCTCTTTGGTTGAATTAGTTACCCTTATGTTTATGTTAACTTAGCACCCTCACTGTGGCGAGACGGGATAGATTGCGCCTAAAATGGTCTCACAATTGGCTCCAGTGACAGAGGGCAAATTACCCGGTTTGCCCGATAATGTGCGAAATGCCAACCAGGCAAATGCCAGTGCTTCCATATCATCACCACTAACGCCAAAATCATCGGTGACGCTCACTTCTGTCCCGGGCAATAAAGCTGACATCCGCGCCATCACCAGCAGATTACGCGCCCCACCACCACACACCAACAGCCGCTCACAGCCCCCCGCCAACAACACCTGTTCGACTATTGAGACTGCCGTCAATTCAGCCAAAGTTGCCTGCACATCTTCAGCCGCCAAACCCGGAACTTTAGCCAGTTGTTTGTCTAACCAACCCGCATTGAAATATTCGCGGCCGGTGCTTTTCGGAGACGGTTTCGCAAAATAAGGATCGCTAAACATTAATTCGAGTAAGGGCTGATGAATTTTACCCGTAAGCGCCCAATGAGCGTCCTTATCATAAGGTAAGGAACGATTACGCCAGATCCAAGCATCCATTAGCATATTACCCGGGCCAGTATCAAAACCACAGATAGGTAACCCCGGTAATAACAGCGATAAATTAGCAATGCCGCCAATATTCAATATCATACGTTTTTCTGTCGCATGAGCGAGTAATACATGGTGAAATGCTGGCACCAGCGGGGCACCCTGCCCACCACAGGCTATATCACGGCGACGGAAATCGCCAACAGTCGTAATATTGGTCATGGCGGCGATACGATTATTATCACCCAGTTGCATGGTGAAAGCCGGTTCGCCTAGTGGTTCATGCCAAACCGTCTGCCCATGGCAACCAATCGCAGTCACATCCTCGGTCATCAGACCCTCCTGCGCCAATAATGCCATGATGGCCTCAGTAAACAGAATACCCAGTTGAGCATCAATCTTACCGACCGCTGATAACGTCGTAGACTGGCCCTGGCACATAGCCAGAATGTCCTTTTTCAGTTGTAGCGGCATCGGATGGCAATAGGTGGCTTGTTGTGCCACCATCCGCTCATCAATGGCTGCCAGCACGACATCCACACCATCCAAACTGGTTCCTGACATTACCCCAATAAAACGGCCTGACTTCATAGCAACAACCTTTTTCCCCATTGAGGAATAAAATAACAATAAGAATTTCCGAGACTGATCGGAATAATATAATTAACGCCATGAAAAGATATGTTTTTTAAAGTGTACACCGCTATAAGGCGATATCTGAAAATATGCTTTTTATTTGTCGGAAGGGTCACATAAAAGCCTCTAATACTCACAGTATTATTTATGGCAGTGATATTTCTTACTTTAAAATTAAACAATAGTTTAGTCTTGGTTGAAACAAAAAGCGTTAAGCTGCACGTCTATGCATCGGTTAATCGAAAATTCACACCTGTGTCCGCATCAAGTAAGTAGTGAAATAAGCACTTGAGTAAGCCATACTTTGTGCTGACACAAGGCCTTTAATGGGTCGAGTTTGGATGTCTTTTGGATACTGTCCGCAATACAGTTATGCATTTTTTAATAGGAGTTTCTATGATAAAGCCATTAATTGCCGTTGCTATTGTTGCAGTAACGCTAACCGGCTGTGCCAGTAATAATACCCTATCAGGCGATGTGTTTAGCGCATCCCAGGCTAAGCAAGTACAAACAGTAACTTACGGCACACTGGTTTCTGTTCGTCCGGTCACGATTCAAGGCGGCGATGAAAGTAATATCGTGGGTGCTATCGGTGGTGCGGTATTAGGTGGCTTCCTTGGTAATACTGTCGGTGGTGGCACTGGCCGTAGTCTGGCGACCGCAGCAGGTGCTGTTGCTGGTGGTATCGCAGGGCAAGGTGTTCAGGGGGCTATCAACCGTACTGACGGTGTACAACTTGAAGTACGCAAAGATGACGGTACCACTATTCTGGTTGTTCAGAAACAAGGCCCAACTCGCTTTAGTGTCGGTCAGCGTGTCATGTTAGCCAGCAATGGCAGCACTGTTACCGTTAGCCCTCGTTAATTCGTATTATCGCAATAACATTACGTTAAGTTGCGTTAAGCCAAACAAAAACAAGCCGGGGTTCAACGTCAACCTCGGCTTGCTTCCGGTTAGTACCAATGATGCTATCTTTTCGCTGTGAATATAATCTTAAAAAATTTAATTTACTTACTTTGTAATTGAATAATATTTTTCTCAAGTTTATCAATCAGACCAGACAGTAACTCAATCTCATCTGTTGAAATTCCACCAAGAATTTCTTTACGGGTTGAACATATGACACAGTCAACCTGCGCTATTATTGGTGAAGATTGTTCTGTCAGTTTTATCCTTTTCGCGCGGCGATCATTAGCACAGGTATGCCGTGTGATTAGCCCCTTCTCCTCCAGTTGATCTAAAGTTCTAACCAATGATGGTTGTTCGATACCAATCGCTTTTGCCAGTTGAATTTGGGATTGCTCAGGTGGCAAACGATTAATGTTATGTAAAGTAACCCAATGCGTTTGGGTCAGCTCCAACGGCTTCAACCGATGGTCGATTAATGCGCGCCAAACGCGAACTAATCTTGCTAAATCAGATCCTAATGTCGATTCCAATTGCCCCTCCTTTTAATTAGCGTGCTAGCATAACTCCCTACGACCAGTCTATTTTGGGTAATTAACATTAAAAATACAAATGTATATATACCGTCGATACTAGGGTAATAGCAATAAATACGACAAATCCTTTAGTAAAAATGATGTATTCACTAAAAATACCCCTTAATGATTAACCTTATGCATGTATCTGTGTCACTGCAAACACACCGCTTTCAGACATGGTACTGAATACTTAAATCTACTTACCGCAAATATTTAAGGCGGTTATGCTAGATTTGGTGTTATGGCTATTGATCCATCATGTACTACGGAATTGGATCTACTCTGGTGAAATCTGGTATCTAATATTAATGGATTTATCGATTATTGTCATTGCAGTCAGTGTTTCTTTATGGATTTTAACCCGTAGGTAAAACGATATACCCTATCAAATTGTTAAATATTTCTCCTCGGTTAGCGTATTTGTTCTTACTCTCTGTGTCGGCTGATGGATATAGCATTATTATATGTAATCTCTCTGGACCTACGACAGCAAAATCCATGCCGAAATAGTCAACATAATCCCTGAGCTTTCAGGACAATGGGGTAAGATATTATTTTATGATACTAAGTTGGTAAGCTCTGGTAGCCTATTATTTATGATTGATCCACAATCTTATTAGTTAACATTGGGTACTGCAAAAGCCGCAGTGGTAGGAGTAGGCAGGTTTTGCCAAAACCCATCATAGGGCACACCACCGCCGAAATTTAGCTAACAACATTATTTCCGGCAAAAATTTCCATATTGCCAATTTAATCACCGATGGCATGAAAGCGGTATATCAATCGGCGCAGGTAAACCTTGAACAGGCTAAATGGAATCTGAGTAAAACTCGTATTTATACCCCGAAAAAGAGCTATAATTCCAACTTGCAAGCACGTCCAGATAACGGTGCACTGCCGTAATTTAATTAGCAATGCTAATCAATATCGCGTAATTCTATGTAACAGAGTATTTCGAAGAAACCAGGTTGAGATACATTAGATAATGTAATAATATCAATATCGTTTTGTATGATGGAAATATTTCTTTACGAGGTGTAGTGGGTCGTATGGGCGCGCCATTGATGATAAAAGTCCCATTACCATCGGCAGTGATTTGTGGGTTGATGAAACCGTAATCAATATGGCAGGCGTTAAAACAGTGAGGGCTGTTCCGGTAGTGGTTCATCCGGTTGTTTGTTCGCGCGTTGTAAGCGCATTAACCGTTGGCGGCATAAGCGCAGCACATCCTGTTTCTGCGCGTCACTCATTGTCATCCAGCTAAAACGCTCCTCACGGCTGCGTAGGCAACCACGACAAAAGCCACGGTTATCTGCCTGGCAGATACCGCGGCACGGACTGGGGATGTCGAAGAACTCTAGCTGCTGAGCCACCTGGCCTCCTGCTCCTGCTCCTGCTCCTGCTCCTGATAGCTTAATTGAAGACTGATTCACCGTTGCTGGCAAATTTCTGCGGCTATTATCAAGAAAAACCGAGTAATTGCACCAGTTCAGCGCTACGGCCTGCTAACACTATCTTATAGTTTCATGCGATATTGTTTGGGCAATGAAGATCAGATATAAGTTACAGTGTAACTAATTAATTTTTTTCTGGCTCACGCCTTACGAGCTGTTGGTGCGCATTGCTACAGGCACTTTATCATTAACCTCCTTTTTTCATCACGATAACCTCCTGCATCGCGCACTAAAATTTGACATAATGCGCACTGAATTCGATAAAGATAAGAAACTGATGGCAGATAAAAGTGACTTTAACGCCCTAAGTGGCCGTTTTCGTGGGTATTACCCAGTAGTAATTGATGTAGAAACCGCCGGTTTTAATGCTAAAACCGATGCGTTACTTGAGATTGCCGCAGTAACCTTGCGGATGGACAAAGACGGTTGGTTGTTACCTGATGAAACGCTGCATTTCCATGTCGATCCTTTCGAAGGAGCCAATCTGGAACCCGAAGCGCTGGCATTTAATGGCATAGATCCTACCAACCCCTTACGTGGAGCGGTCAGCGAACATGACGCATTACATGCCATTTTTAAAGCGGTGCGCAAAGGATTAAAAGACAAAGACTGTAACCGTGCAATCATCGTCGCCCATAACGCCAATTTCGACCACAGCTTTGTCATGGCGGCCGCCGAACGAGCCAACCTGAAACGGAATCCATTCCATCGGTTTGCCACTTTTGATACAGCGGCGTTGAGCGGACTGGTATTGGGGCAAACCGTATTGGCAAAGGCTTGTTTGGCGGCGGGTATTCTGTTTGATAGCAACCAGGCTCACTCCGCTTTGTACGATACAATGCAAACAGCGAAGTTGTTCTGTGAGCTGGTCAATCGTTGGAAAAAACTGGGTGGCTGGCCTGTCCCCACAGGAGAGCCTGAACAGAGCTGATTTTATCTGAACACGGTTTTCAAAGCATAAAAAATGGCCGATAAGACCTGTTTCCGATCAATTAAGCCTAAAATAATCGGTTGAACTATTCTTTCGGTGTGTGAAAATCCGTAATTTCAGTGATGATTACGGATTTTTCTATGCTTCTCCACCAGCCTCTCAATACTGCCCAAAAGAGCTGACTATTTTTTTGTCCGATACACGCTCTTTTATCGGACTTTTCACCTAACTCATCAGCGGAAAGTATAAGTCACACCCGTCCAAAACACTCCGGTATAGGATTTATCAACCACAGGGCTGTTTTTAACTTTATTGGCCAGACGTATATAACGACCCGTGAAAAACGCATTCCAGTTTTGATTGATATTGTAGTGAACAGACAGCCCCATATACGGCGACCAACTATCACTTGGGTTATATTGAGCAAAACCGCTGCGAGCTGATTCAGCACTACTCACACCATAATAATAACTATTTTGATCACCACTGTTCCAGCTAACACCGGCACCCGGTATCAAGATCCAGCTCTCAACGGAATAACGGTATAAATAGGCCAGATCACCCACAAAACCGTCACTGTTATTCAGTACATCACCTGAGAACATAGCCCGCAATATCCCCCAGTCCTCAATGTGGGAATATGACATTCCCG
This sequence comes from Pseudomonadota bacterium, assembly GCA_041179305.1. Classification (GTDB taxonomy): domain Bacteria; phylum Pseudomonadota; class Gammaproteobacteria; order Enterobacterales; family Enterobacteriaceae; genus Yersinia. Next base: position 16,923 of record JBEGTQ010000019.1, read on the forward strand.
CCATTAGGGTACTGCGGCGTTTATCGAGTTGTTTCATCTGTTGATCATCACTGTCATTCGGATTGAAGTGCAGCGGTGAATAATAGGCATCAATTGATAAGTGATTGCTGTTGTCTTTCCACAGGAAATATCCTGCCGTTAAAGTACGAAAGTAGAATTTATCACTTTCATAATTAATGACGGGTACCGGATAAATACGATCATTTTTGCCACGATACGGATCTGGACTCATCAATGCCGATGCCCCCAAAGACCAGTCTCCTGCCTTCGCCGTTGGCATGCAGACGGCCGTTGCAACGGTTAAAGCAGCCAATGTTTTCATCCGCGTCATTTTTATGTGGTGTGTTTTCACTGATAAAGTCCTATTAGTAACATAGTATTGCGCTAATAAAGTGTAAATCAATTGGTTGGTTGTGACGAAATCTTTACACATTGTAGGTAAGTATCAAGAATACCCGTACAACTTATCACCGATTATCCTCTCCCTGATAACTCAATAATTTACACAGACTTGATTACAATAAAATAACGATACATTCAAATAGATAAGCTAAATTAATCATATATAAAACACTAAGAATGAAATAAAAAATAGATTTAATTACCGAATGGTGGTTATTTATTGTTCAATGGTGGCAGTGCTGCGTTAAGCACCAACTTGACCTTTAAGGGAGACGCGACCATAACAATAAGGTAGTAGTTTCAAAATTTTAACCCAATAAAGCGCGACTACTCTTTTATGTTCCCAACCATTCAAACAGGACGGGCATCGCTATGAACATATTTGATCACTATCGCCAGCGCTATGACGCGGCCAAGGACGAAGAATTCACGTTACAGACGTTCCTCACTATCTGCCAACAAGATCGCAGCGCGTATGCCAATGCGGCTGAGCGTCTGCTGATGGCGATTGGTGAACCTGTCATGGTTGATACCGCACTAGAGTCCCGTATGTCTCGGCTGTTTTCTAACCGGGTTATCGCCCGCTACCCAACTTTTGAAGAGTTCTACGGCATGGAAGAAGCTATAGAACAAATTGTTTCGTATCTCAAACATGCCGCTCAAGGGTTGGAAGAAAAAAAACAGATCCTCTATTTGCTCGGCCCGGTCGGTGGGGGTAAATCATCGTTAGCTGAACGATTGAAGGCACTGATGCAACGGGTACCGATCTATATTTTAAGTGCCAATGGCGAACGCAGCCCGGTCAATGACCATCCGCTGTGTTTGTTTAACCCACAGGAAGATGCGGCTATTCTGGCTAAAGAGTACAACATTCCCAGCCGCTACCTTGGCACCATTATGTCGCCGTGGGCGGCGAAACGCCTGAATGAATTTGGTGGCGATATCACAAAATTCAACGTCATCAAAGTCTGGCCGTCAATCCTTGGGCAGATTGCTATCGCGAAAACCGAGCCAGGTGATGAAAATAATCAGGATATTTCAGCATTAGTGGGTAAGGTTGATATCCGTAAACTGGAAAATCATGCGCAGAATGATCCAGATGCTTATGGTTACTCTGGCGCATTATGTCGGGCAAATCAGGGAATTATGGAGTTCGTTGAGATGTTTAAAGCGCCAATTAAGGTGCTGCATCCATTATTGACCGCCACACAGGAAGGTAACTATAACGGAACTGAAGGGATATCAGCCCTACCATTCAGTGGTATTATACTCGCCCATTCTAATGAATCTGAATGGATAACTTTCCGTAATAACAAAAACAACGAGGCATTCCTTGACCGCGTTTATATCGTCAAAGTGCCTTATTGCCTGCGCGTTTCCGAAGAAATCAAGATATACGATAAGCTATTGAATAACAGTGAGTTAATCCATACACCTTGCGCACCTGGCACCCTTGAAACACTGGCACGTTTCTCGATCCTTTCACGTATGAAAGAGCCGGAAAACTCCAGTATTTACTCCAAAATGCGGGTATATGACGGTGAGAGTCTGAAAGATACCGACCCGAAAGCCAAATCTTATCAGGAGTATAGAGACTACGCCGGGGTTGATGAAGGGATGAACGGCCTTTCTACCCGTTTCGCCTTTAAAATACTCTCAAGGGTCTTTAACTTTGATCACGCAGAAGTCGCCGCTAACCCGGTACATCTTTTCTATGTATTGGAGCAACAAATTGAGCGTGAACAGTTCCAACAAGATGTTGCCGAGAAATACCTCGAACATCTGAAAGGGTATCTGATCCCGAAATATGCCGAATTTATCGGTAAAGAGATCCAGACCGCCTATCTGGAGTCTTACTCAGAATACGGTCAAAACATTTTTGACCGTTATGTTATCTACGCCGATTTCTGGATTCAGGATCAGGAGTATCGAGATCCTGACACCGGGCAACTATTTGACCGTGAATCACTGAATGCTGAATTGGAGAAAATTGAAAAACCTGCAGGTATCAGCAACCCAAAAGATTTCCGTAATGAAATTGTCAACTTTGTGTTGCGCGCCAGAGCCAATAACAATGGGCGGAATCCAAACTGGACCAGTTATGAGAAGCTCCGCACAGTTATTGAGAAGAAAATGTTCTCCAACACTGAGGAATTACTGCCGGTTATCTCCTTTAATGCCAAGACTTCAACGGATGAGCAGAAAAAACATGATGACTTTGTCGACCGAATGATGGAGAAAGGTTATACGCGCAAGCAAGTTCGCTTACTGTGTGAATGGTATCTGCGGGTCAGGAAATCGTCATAATCCGTTTACCAATTCACTACGGCATAGCAAGTATAGACCCCAAAATTTTCGCGTTGTAGCAAGACGGCAAATGAACACCGCCCCGAAAATTAGCCAATTAATTGATCGGGATGTGTGAAAGCAGCCAACACCGCAACAATTTGAAAAAAAAGGGATAGTAGCAAAGTCGTTTGGGGGATTTATGGGCTACTTTATTGACAGGCGACTTAACGGTAAGAATAAAAGCATGGTCAATCGCCAGCGTTTTTTACGCCGCTATAAGTCGCAAATTAAACAATCGATTTCCGATGCCATCAATAAACGCTCGGTTACCGATGTTGAGAGTGGCGAGTCAGTCTCAATACCTATCGACGACATCAATGAGCCAATGTTCCATCAAGGGCGTGGTGGATTACGCCACCGGGTGCATCCCGGCAATGACCATTTTGTCCCCCATGATCGGGTGGAGCGCCCACAAGGTGGCGGAGAGGGAGGCGACAATAGTCAGGGTAATGCCAGTAAAGAGGGGGAAGGTGAAGATGAGTTTGTCTTTCAGATCTCTAAAGATGAATATCTGGACTTATTGTTTGAAGATCTCGCCCTGCCCAATTTAAAGAAAAATCAGCACAAACAACTAACAGAATTCAAAACTCATCGCGCCGGTTATACCTCTAACGGCGTACCTGCCAATATCAGTGTGGTGCGTTCGTTGCAAAACTCGCTGGCTCGCCGCACCGTCATGACGGCCAGTAAGCGCCGCGAATTACGTGAACTGGAAGAAATACTCCACGGGCTGGAGAACGTTGAACCAGCCCAATTACTGGAAGAAGAACGGCTGCGCAAAGCGATTGCCGAATTGAAACAAAAAATCGCCAATGTGCCTTTTATCGATACTTTCGATTTACGCTATAAAAACTATGAGCGTCGCCCTGAACCATCCAGTCAGGCTGTCATGTTCTGCCTAATGGATGTGTCAGGTTCAATGGATCAGATAACCAAGGACATGGCAAAGCGTTTTTACATCCTGCTTTACCTGTTCCTGAGCCGAACCTATAAAAATGTCGATGTGGTGTATATCCGCCACCATACACAAGCGAAAGAAGTCGATGAGCAGGAGTTTTTCTACTCACAAGAAACCGGTGGCACTATTGTTTCCAGCGCACTGAAGTTGATGGATGAAGTGGTACAAGAACGCTATGACCCGGCGCAGTGGAATATCTATGCGGCTCAAGCCTCTGATGGTGATAACTGGGCAGATGACTCACCGTTGTGCCATGAATTATTGGCAAAAAAAATATTACCCATAGTGCGTTATTACAGTTATATCGAAATTACCCGCCGCGCTCATCAAACCCTGTGGCGAGAATATGAAGACTTACAGGCGAAATACAACAATTTTGCCATGCAACCTATACGTGAATCGCAAGATATCTACCCCGTATTTCGCGAATTATTTCGCAAGCAGGCCATTGATAATTAAAACTTAAAGGAGTTGGTTGACTGTTCTGTTACCAAATGGTTTTCCGGCTTTTTTATAGGCTAAAATTGCTATTACTGCATTATTCTCAACGTTTCAGACGTGTTATTGAGATTTATCCGCATTCAAACTGCCAACGATGGGGGTTTGATAGTCACATTAACTCTGGCTGCCAGCGCACACATTAACTCATAGCCTACCGTCCCCACGGCGGCTGCTACATTATCGATAGGCAGGTGCTCGCCCCAAACCTCAACTATACTCCCGACGTGCGCCTGTGGGCATGGCGTCAGATCCACGGTTAACATATCCATCGAAATCGCCCCCACGGTATGCGTTAACACACCATCCACCATTATCGGTGTTCCACTGGGTGCCAGCCTCGGGTAGCCATCAGCATAACCGCAAGCGACTACACCAATTCGATGCGGCTCACTCGCGCTATAGCGGCTACCATAGCCCACGCAATGCCCCGCTGACAGCGTTTGTAACGCAATAATTTCACTGTGCAAACACATCACCGGACGCAAGCCGAAAGGGGCAATATCCGCAATATTGCCACTGGGAGACGCGCCATACAAAATGATGCCTGGGCGCACCCAATCGTAATAGGTTTCAGGGTGCCGCAGTATTGCTGCCGAATTAGCAAAACAGCGCGGCCCTATAATATGTTCACTAACATGTTGAATCTGCGAGAACGGATCATCGACACCGATATGATTATCTGCATTGGCAAAATGACTCATTAACGTCACTTCAGCCACATTGTTCAGGCTGCTGGCCCACTGCCATACTGCTTCTGCCTGACCAATCGGAAAACCTAAACGATTCATACCGCTGTTAAGTTTCACATAAATATTAAGCGGCGCAGTCAGACGTGCAGCACTAATCGCCTCAAGCTGCCAATCGCTATGAACCGTCGTGGTCAGTCGGTAATGATCGACCAGAGCCAAATCCTGTGATTGGAAAAAACCTTCGAGCAGTAAAATTGGCCCCGGCCACCCCTGCTCGCGCAACAGTATCGCTTCATTCAGATCCAGCAACGCGAACCCATCCGTTGCCGCCAGACCTGGCCAAATACGTGCCAGGCCATGACCATAAGCATTGGCCTTAACAACCGACCAGATTTTAGCTGTGCCAATTCGATCGCGGACAATATTCAGATTATGGCTCAGTGCAGATAAATTCAGCGTAGCGGAAATAGGGCGAGGCATCGGTATTCCTTCAAAACAGTATTCAATTATCCACTACCAACGGTGCGAAATACCCCATCGACAGTAATTATCAGTTAAATCGTATTAACGAACCGAATGAATATCATATAATGGCGCGATATTGAGTGGCCGAAACCCAGTACTATAGCGCGTGACAGATAAATCATCAGCAATTATAGTTGGGTGGCGACCATAGATAATATCAGTCAATAATTGGCCCGATCCACATGCCATCGTCCAACCCAAGGTGCCATGACCGGTGTTCAAATAGAGATTTTTAAATGAAGTACGTCCGACTATCGGCGTACCATCCGGTGTCATCGGCCGTAAGCCGCTCCAGAATGTGGCCTCACTGATATTGCCACTGTGGGGATACAAATCACCGACGACCATTTCCAGTGTCGCGCGCCGCGCGGGTGCCAATTGGGTGTCAAAACCGGCAATTTCAGCCATTCCCCCAACACGAATACGATCATCAAAACGGGTGATAGCAATTTTGTAAGTTTCATCCAGCACAGTGGATACCGGGGCACAAGTAGGATCAGTGATGGCGACAGTCAGTGAATAGCCTTTCAGCGGATAGACCGGAATTGACACCAATCCGGCGAGCAGTGAGGTAGAATAAGCGCCAAAAGCCACGACATAAGCGTCAGCCTTGATAATATTATCGCCGCACAACACGCCGGCAATCTGATCGCAGTCTGCCAACAGTTTATCCACAGGGCAATTGAACATAAATTTCACGCCGGCCTGCTCCGCCATTTTTGCCAACCGTTCAGTAAATAATTTGCAGTCACCGGTTTCGTCATTGGGCAAATGTAAACCGCCAGTCAGCTTATGCGAAACCTTGGCCAGCGCCGGCTCAAGCGTTGCAAGTTGATCCGCAGTCAACAGCGAATACGGCACGCCGGCATCATCCAGTACAGCGATATCTTTAGCTGCATTATCAAATTGTTTTTCAGTGCGAAACAGTTGTAACGTACCGTTCTGACGGCCTTCATACTCAATACCGGTTTCATTCCTCAAGTCTTTCAAACAATCGCGGCTATATTCGGCCAGACGCACCATGCGGCTTTTGTTGACCATGTAATGAGAGGCATTGCAGTTTTTCAACATTTGCCACATCCAACGCAATTGAAAGCTGCTGCCATCCAGATGGATTGCCAAAGGAGCATGACGTTGAAACATCCATTTAATCGCCTTCAAAGGCACGCCTGGCGCTGCCCATGGTGCAGCATATCCGGGTGAGATCTGACCTGCATTTCCGGCGCTGGTCTCCTGTGCCGGTGCCGGTTGACGGTCAATTACGGTAACATCGTGACCATCTTTCGCTAAATACCATGCACTGGCTACACCGATCACTCCACTTCCTAAAATGACAACGCGCATATCATCCTCACCCCAACAGCATAATATTCCACTGAAAGAACATTAATCCAGTGGAAAAGACTATCCAATACATTAATGATATATCGTGATTTTTATCACAATTATTTTATATTATGATAATTTTTAAATTCAATAAGTTTAAATAAATCACGATAATATCCTATGTTAGGCAACGCGCGAGGAACAAAGAAAAAATAGTGCCATTAGTCTTATTAATAATTATCATGTTATTAAATTAAGCTTTATTGGTTTTATATTTCAAAATAACAAAATATATTAGGATATAATCCTGACGCGCCGCCTTAAATGATATTCATTCTTACGGTAAAAAATAATCTATATTGACATAACGTCTTGCTATGCCTCAATTTGTTCATATTGAGCTAGGATTAGTGAGATAACCGGTATTTTGCAGGGTTATAAACCGTGAGGATGCGCTAATGACAACGTCAAAATCAAAACAAACCACGCAAGATAAGCGCCTGACTGACGGCCCAGATTGGACATTTGAATTGTTGCAGGCTTATTTGGATCAAATAGACCGAGTGGCAAAACATTACCGGCTTGATACATATCCTCATCAAATTGAAGTGATTACCTCAGAACAGATGATGGATGCCTACTCAAGTATCGGCATGCCGATCAATTATACCCATTGGTCGTTTGGTAAAAAATTCATTGAAACCGAACAAAAGTACAAGCATGGCCAGCAGGGATTAGCCTACGAAATTGTTATTAACTCCAATCCCTGTATCGCCTATTTGATGGAAGAAAATACCATCACCATGCAGGCGCTCGTGATGGCTCATGCTTGCTATGGTCATAACTCTTTTTTTAAGAACAATTACTTATTTCGCGCATGGACAGATGCAAGTTCCATCGTTGATTATCTATTGTTTGCTCGCCATTACATCAGTGAATGTGAGGAGCGCTATGGTGTGGAAGAAGTCGAAAGGCTGCTTGACTCCTGCCATGCGCTAATGAACTACGGCGTGGACCGCTATAAACGCCCACAAAAAATCTCACTGGTTGAGGAAACGGCTCGCCAGAAGAGTCGCGAAGAATATCTGCAAAGTCAAGTCAACTCATTGTGGAAGACATTACCGCGCAAAGACAAAGGTGAAGTGCTGGCTCAAACCCACCGCTACCCAAGTGAACCGCAAGAAAATCTGCTCTATTTTATGGAGAAGAATGCCCCACTGCTGGAGTCATGGCAGCGAGAAGTGTTGCGCATCGTCCGCAAAGTCAGCCAGTATTTTTATCCGCAAAAACAGACACAAGTGATGAACGAGGGTTGGGCGACATTCTGGCATTACACCATTCTTAATCACCTGTACGATGAAGGCCTGGTGACTGATCGCTTTATTATGGAATTCTTGCACAGCCATACCAATGTTGTATATCAACCACCTTATAACAGCCCTTATTACAATGGCATAAATCCCTATGCCCTTGGGTTTGCCATGTTCCAGGACATTAAACGTCTTTGTCAGTCGCCGACGAAGGAAGACTATTACTGGTTCCCGGAGATAGCGGGCAAAGATTGGCTGGATACATTGCATTTTGCGATGCGCGATTTTAAAGATGAGAGCTTTATTAGTCAGTTTTTATCACCGAAAGTAATGCGTGATTTCCGTTTATTCACTGTGCTGGATGATGATAAAAACAACTATCTGGAGATTTCAGCCATTCATAATGAGGAAGGTTATCGTGAAATTAGAAATCAATTATCTGCACAGTATAACTTGAGCAACCATGAACCAAACATTCAGGTCTGGGATGTGGATTTACGCGGAGATCGCTCTCTAACATTGCGTTACATTCCCCATGATCGGGCACCATTGGACAAAAGCTGTCAGCAAGTGATGAAACACATTCACCGCCTATGGGGATTTGATATTCACATGGAGCAACTGAATGATGATGGCAGTATCGAATTGCTCGATAGTATACCGCCCAAGGCCAATAAACTTTAGCTAACCGGCGACAACTGATATCAAAACCCACAAAATGAGCACTAACTGCCTAATGCCCTTTCATTTTTCTGTTTTTACCGTACAGACAACTTAACGACAGGCTTTAGCCAAATCACTGGGCATGGTGCTCTGCATACTTTGCCAGATAGCGCCACTTTCTTTACCGTACGCTCGTAGGCTATCCGGCACTTGATCGTAGGCTTTGTCATCACATAACTGCGACAACTTGTTGTAGAACATTAACGCCAACTGGCGAGCTTCCGGATTAGAAAAGTAATAACGCCCGACGCGGGTGTACAGCCCTTTCAAACCATTCAGGATTAAACCATAAATAGGATTACCTGAGGCAAAAGCCAAACCACGGAAAATACCATAATCCAGAGCAGTAAACGCTTCTGCACTATCATTGACAGTGTTAGCTTCAGTCAGAATTTCCTGCGCCTTTTCAGGATGATTACGGATTGCCGTGCGAACAAAAATAGTCGCGATATTTGTTCGTACAGCCAGTAAGTTGGCTATCAGTTGTGGCACGCTATCATGATCCAATCGCGCCAGTGTTTCTAAAATACTGAGACCGGAAGTTTCCCAAAAGTTATTTACTTTCGTCGGTTTACCGTGCTGAATAGTGAGCCAGCCATCGCGGGCTAACCTTTGCAGTACTTCACGCAACGTTGTGCGGGTAACGCCAATCAGCTCTGAAAGTTCACGCTCCGCAGGCAAAATAGTGCCCGGAGGGAAGCGATTATTCCAAATACTTTCAATAAGATACTCTTCCGCGAAACTGGCAGGACTTTGCGCCTTTATAACCATAATTTTTTGACGTTCCGTAGCGATACAAATCAGGAATTTAGGGTACTCATCATACCAGATCACCATAGCCTGATATAGCACCTCTGCCAAACAAATGGTGAAAACAGCCATTAAAATGGCGAAAATTGTACCGTTGTAACGACAGGTAAATTATACGTATTAATTTTACAGCAATGACATAACGGAAAATATAATTTTTAGCGGTAATGAATCACAATAACTTATTTAGAGGATTGTAACTGACGATGGATATGACGAAGAAACAAGCTATTCTTAGAAATTTTCTGGGTAATTCACCCGACTGGTACAAACTGGCAATAATATTATTCCTCATCATTAACCCTATATTGTTCTTCTTTATCAGCCCCTTTTTTGCAGGCTGGCTATTGGTGATCGAATTTATTTTCACACTGGCGATGGCGCTAAAATGTTACCCATTACAGCCTGGAGGGCTGCTCGCCATCCAGGCGATTGCCATCGGCATGACCAGCCCACATCAGGTTGCAGCAGAGATCACCGCTAACTTAGACGTTCTATTGCTGTTGATATTTATGGTGGCAGGCATTTACTTTATGAAGCAACTGTTATTGTTTGTCTTTACAAAACTGTTGCTAAGCATTCGTTCTAAAACCATTCTTTCATTGGCCTTTTGCGTCGCTTCCGTTTTTCTTTCGGCATTCCTTGATGCGTTGACTGTGATTGCAGTAGTAATCAGCGTATCCGTTGGTTTTTATACAATTTATCATCATGTTACCTCAAACCACACCGATAAAGACATTGCCGATGACAGTAGCATTGAGAGTCAGGAGAGCCGCAAAACGCTGGAGCAGTTCCGCGCATTCCTGCGCAGTCTGATGATGCACGCGGGTGTCGGTACCGCACTGGGGGGGGGTTATGACGATGGTTGGTGAACCACAGAACTTGATTATTGCCAAAAGTGCCGGCTGGCATTTTGGTGAATTCTTTATACGCATGCTACCCGTTACCTTACCGGTTCTCTGTTGCGGTCTGCTTGTCTGCGTGTTTGTTGAGCGTTTCAAACTGTTTGGTTACGGTGCCAACTTACCGGATCGCGTTCGTCAGGTTTTGACTGATTACGATCGACAAGCCAGCGTGAAACGAACCAAACAAGAAAAAATGAAATTAATGGTTCAGGCGCTGATTGGTGTCTGGTTAGTATTAGCACTGGCGCTGCATCTGGCCGAGGTGGGATTGGTAGGGCTATCGGTGATTATTCTGTCCACCTCATTGTGCGGTATCACTAATGAACATTCACTGGGTAAAGCGTTTCAGGAAGCATTGCCGTTCACCGCCCTGCTGACCGTCTTCTTTGCTATAGTGGCCGTAATCATTGAGCAAAGTTTGTTCACACCCATCATCCAATTCGTTTTACAATCTTCACCATCGGCGCAGTTATCGCTGTTTTATCTGTTTAACGGTCTACTGTCCTCCGTGTCAGACAATGTTTTTGTCGGTACCGTTTATATCAATGAAGCCCGTACGGCATTTGAACATGGCATTATCTCGCTTGGGCAATTTGAGTTATTAGCTGTCGCAATTAATACCGGGACTAACCTGCCCTCAGTTGCAACACCAAATGGTCAGGCAGCCTTCCTGTTCTTGCTAACCTCAGCACTGGCACCACTAATCCGCCTATCTTATGGGCGCATGGTTTATATGGCTCTGCCTTATACTCTAATAATGACTGTTGTCGGGCTGTTAGGTGTGGAGTTTTTATTAGTGCCCGTAACGGAGTGGATGATGCACATCGGCTGGATAAGTTTGCCAAACATCGCCGCAGGAGCTGTGACTACACACTGATATTTACATTATAATTGCTGCCAGCTCTACACTTCTCCATGCGGTGAGGTTCAGTGAGTTGCCGTTAGGTGTTTGTTAGCTGGCAGAAAAACCCATAACTTACCGAAAGTAAAATTTATATTCGTGATACCCAGTCAGGTACCAGAACTCCCTGATTTTTACCTAATTACCCTGTTGAGTGGCTGGCAGTAAAGGTGAATTAGTTTACACTGTGAGTACAATTGCTTACTGCACGGAAAATAAAGATATGTTGCAATTCCTTAACCGTTGCTCTAAAGGGCGCGGTGCCTGGCTATTAATGGCCCTGACTGCACTTGCACTAGAATTGATTGCACTCTATTTTCAACACGTTATGTTGCTACAACCTTGCGTAATGTGTATTTATGAACGTGTCGCATTATTCGGTATTCTCGGTGCATCGTTGCTGGGGGCAATTGCCCCTCAATCACCGCTGCGTTATGTGGCTATTGTCGTCTGGATTTACAGCGCCTGGAGAGGCGTTCAATTGGCTTGGGTGCATGCCATGATGCAACTGCATCCATCACCTTTCACAACCTGTGATTTCTTTGTTAGCTTCCCTTCCTGGCTGCCATTAGACAAGTGGTTCCCTGCAATATTTGTCGCCAGTGGTGATTGCTCAGTAACACAGTGGGAATTTCTTTCACAGGAGATGTCGTTGTGGTTGGTGGGTATTTTTGCCGTCTACCTGTTGATAGGTGTTCAGGTACTGATCAGCCAATTTGTTAAACCGAAAAGGCGTGATTTGTTTGGTCGATAATTTCTATAGGTGAGTCGTTTTATTATTGAATTCGGCGAGCACATTGACGGTCACCTTTAATCAATATGGCGGCAGTTACACAGAATGATTTACAGGATCCAAAACCGCTAACGCTCAACCTTTCAAGGCTCAGTATCAGATCACACTAATACATATTAAATATCAGCCCCAACAAGGGCGGCTTTGCCGCCCCACAGAAAAAGAAAGTTATTTTTTCGTTTCTTTTTTGGTTTCGACCCATTTTCCATCAATATAAAAAGCAGACCAGCCCGTGGCCTTACCCTCTTTCTCTGATGAAACATACTGTTGCTTAGTCTTACGACTAAAACGGATCATTGTTTTATTGCCTTCTTTGTCCGCCACTGGTGCATCAGCCATATAGCTTAACTTCTCCGGCAAACGATCCTTGAATCTAACCAGCTCTTCAACCAATGGTGCCCGGGTTTCACGTGATTTAGGGAAGGTATTGGCGGCCAGGAACACACCAGCGGCACCATCTCGTAACACGAAATAGGCATCTGACTTTTCACAAAGCAATTCTGGCAACGGGACGGGATCTTCTTTCGGTGGTGCGACTTCACCACTGCGTAAGATTTTACGGGTATTTTTACACTCGTCGTTGGTACAACCCATGTATTTACCAAAACGCCCCAATTTCAGGTGCATTGCAGCACCACATTTCTCGCACTCAACAATCGGGCCTTCGTAGCCTTTAATCCGGAACTCACCCTGTTCGATTTCATAGCTATCACATGCCGGATTGTTACCACAAACATGCAATTTACGCTGATTATCGATCAGATAGCTATCCATCGCTGTGCCACACTTTTGGCAACGGCGGCGGGCGCGCAATGCGTTGGTTTCCGCATCATCGCCTTCCAAAATGTTTAGGGTTTCAGCTTCCGGTACCAGATTGATCGTGGTTTTGCAGCGTTCTTTCGGTGATAACGCATAACCGGAACAACCAAGGAATACCCCAGTACTGGCAGTGCGAATCCCCATCTGACGGCCACAGGTTGGGCAATCGATACTGGTCATTACCATCTGATTGGGGCGCATACCGCCCTCTTCAGGATCCTTCTCCGCTTTTTCAAGCTGTTCGCTAAACTCAGCAAAAAATCCATCTAATACCGCTTTCCACTCAGCCTGATCGTTGGCAACCTGGTCCAAACCACTTTCCATCCGGGCAGTGAAATCGTAGTTCATCAGCTCACGGAAGTTCTCTTCCAGGCGGTCGGTAACAATTTCACCCATTTTTTCAGCATAAAAACGACGGTTCTCAACCCGCACATAACCACGATCTTGTATGGTCGAAATGATCGACGCATAGGTAGATGGGCGACCTATACCGCGTTTTTCCAGCTCTCTTACCAGCGATGCTTCACTGTAACGTGCAGACGGCTTGGTAAAGTGCTGACTTGGGATCAGTTTTTGCAAATCAAGATCAGTGCCAACCTCAATCACCGGCAAGGTACGGTCTTCATCAGCTTTACGCAGTGCTGGCATAACGTTGGTCCAACCATCAAAACGCAACGTACGGCCTTTGGCACGCAGTTGGAAATCGCCGGCTTGCACTGTCAGCGTGGTAGAATCGTACCTGGCCGGTGTCATTTGACACGCCACGAACTGACGCCAAATCAACTGATACAGCTTCTGAGCATCAGCTTCCATATCGTTTAACTGCTCTGCCAGCACACTCACATCCGAGGGGCGGATAGCTTCATGGGCTTCCTGCGAATTCTGTTTGCTACTGTATTGATTAGGCGCAGATGGCAGGTATTTGTCACCAAAGTTATCGCCGATATAACCTCGTACCATCGCCAATGCATCCTGACTTAAATTGGTAGAATCAGTACGCATATAGGTGATATGACCGGCTTCATACAAGCGCTGCGCCATCATCATCGTTTTCTTCACGCCAAAGCTCAGGCGGGTACTCGCAGCCTGCTGCAATGTAGAGGTGATAAACGGAGCACCGGGTTTACTGCTGGTCGGTTTATCCTCACGATCCAGCACCTTATAGCGGGCGTTTTCCAATAATTTCAGTGCTGCATGAGTCTGTTCACGGTTTACCGGTTTAAACGGCTTATCCTGTGCATGGGTGACTTCCATTTGAATGGGAACGTCACCTTTTGCCAACAGGTCAGCGTGCAACTCCCAGTACTCTTCAGGGACAAACGCTTTAATGTCTCGTTCACGCTCAACAACCAGACGCACGGCAACTGACTGTACGCGCCCGGCAGACAAGCCACGAGCAATCTTTTTCCACAGCAACGGGGAAACCATGTACCCCACCACCCGATCCATAAAACGACGGGCTTGCTGGGCATTAACCCGACTGATATTCAATTCACCTGGTTGATTAAACGCTTGTTGAATTGCATTTCTGGTGATTTCGTTAAAAATCACACGGCTAAAGCGTTTATCGTCACCACCAATGACTTCCCGCAAATGCCAGGCGATAGCCTCCCCTTCGCGATCAAGGTCAGTTGCGAGATAGATATGGTCAGCGGTTTCTGCCAGTGCTTTTAGCTCGGCAACCACTTTCTCTTTACCGGGCAAGATTTCATACCGTGCTTTCCAGCCATGATAGGGATCGATGCCCATACGGTTCACTAAAGCAACCTTTTCGTCTTTCTTCACTTTTGTCTTGGGTTTTTCAGCTTTCCGGGCTTTATCTTCAGTTGAGTTAGCGCTCTTCTTGCTGGCTGAACCACTGGTCGGCAAATCACGAATGTGACCGACACTGGACTTAACTACGTAGTCATTTCCTAAATATTTATTAATAGTTTTGGCTTTTGCCGGGGACTCAACTATTACGAGAGCTTTACCCATAATTACCTTTTACCTAAATTATTTCTTCTAAAAGAAGGTTTTTATCTTGCCGTACCGCAGCATCCTTTATCTCTTTTTTATATTGCGGTACTTTCTCAGGAGGTCAACCTGTTTTTTGATCAAAGTCACAATTGTGTAATCCGAATCTTACCTGGCGACTCCGTAAAATTTTTGCTTGCGCCCAGAGTGTTAGCAGTAAATTCTGTCCAATAGCACAAAAAAAAACCTTTCACCTACTAGCCTAAAATCCCACACTGTACCGGATAAAAAACGTCACGCAACCTAATTAGTACGGAATCAGATTTTATCCAATTATGGCTACCTAACCACAAAAGGCATCAATAAACCTTAGCCGGTTTACGCACAAATGCATATCTACAATACAGTTATTCAAGAAATTTCACTGTGATAAAAAGATATAGGTTGAAGTGACCGCAAAAGCAGCCAGGCAGCAACTGAATGAAGTTCCAAGAGCTTACTCGAGTAAGTGACGGGGTGAGAAAGGCTACCCACGGGCGACTTTATCAACCACCGACGCGGCATATGTCATATCACGTTGAGCCAATACCCGTTCAACCGTGTCCACGACAGCCTGTGTTTGTGAATCTATCTCAATATTAACCCGATGCCCCAGACGTTTTTTCCCTAACGTAGTACGCAGCAGCGTTTCTGGAATCAAATGCGCGCAGAAACGGTTACCGACCACCTCACCAACGGTCAGGCTAATACCGTCGATACCGATAAAACCTTTGTATAATACATATTTCATTAACTCGTTGTCTGGCATACGGAACCAGATCTGGCGGTTATTTTCAGATGTATATATTTTAGCGATTTCAGCGGTACAAATAACATGACCGGACATCAAGTGACCGCCAATTTCATCGCTGAATTTAGCCGCACGCTCCAGATTAACCACATCACCGACGTTAATATCGCCTAAATTAGTAATACGCAGCGTTTCTTTCATTAAATCAAAACTGACCCGGTTGCCATTAATTTGAGTCACACTAAGGCAACAACCATTGTGCGCGACAGATGCCCCCAATGCTAACTCATGCAGCATTTTGTCAGAAAATTCAATGATATGAGTACGAAAATTGGATCTTTCTTCGATGACAACCACTGGCGCGGTGTCTTGGACAATCCCGGTGAACATACGCCATGCCCCTTATTTGTTTATCTATACTAATAATTTTCTCTGCCTCAATTTTGCCTCAGAAAATAGGGAAAACCAAATCACTTAAACTAAAAATCCGCAGACATGTTGTTTCGCCGATATTTAATGACAAATATTGCTTAAGCCAAACGAGAAGGTACAATTGTTTTCCCGCTATTTTATTTATACCCAATAGATTTCAAGGTGCAGGAAGGCAGCAAACAAGAAAATCCCGAACCACTTACATCAATAAGTGATTCGGGCGAGCAAGGGAGCCAATCTCCCCTGCTTCTTGAAGGGCACGGGTAGAAAAGGTGTATACGTGCAGAAGTATATAATAGAAGCGCGTAGCTTATTAGCTCTCGCTATTCCCGTCGTCATCGCTCAATTGTCGCAAACAGCAATGGGTGTGGTTGACACTATTATGGCGGGTTCTGTCAGTGCGACGGATATGGCCGCAGTAGCGGTAGGGACGTCCATCTGGCTGCCTGCCATTTTGTTCGGCCACGGTTTGCTACTAGCGTTAACGCCAACGGTTGCCCAGCTTAATGGTTCCGGGCGGCGCGATCAGATTGCGCACCAGGTGCGACAAGGGTTTTGGCTGGCATTCTGTGTCTCGCTGTTAATTATGCTAGTAATATATAATAGTGATAACATTATTATGCGAATGCATAATATTGACCCCGTGCTGGCAGATAAAGCCATTAGATTCCTGCATGCTATCATGTGGGGTGCACCAGGCTATTTGTTCTTCCAGGTGCTACGAAATCAATGTGAAGGGTTATCTAAGACCAAACCGGGTATGGTAATAGGTTTTATTGGTTTGTTAGTTAATATTCCCGTTAACTATATTTTTATCTACGGCAAATTCGGCGCACCCGCGCTGGGTGGGGTCGGTTGCGGTGTAGCGACAGGCACCGTTTATTGGGTGATGTTCCTGATGATGCGTTGGTATGTGACCCGCACCCGTTCGCAGCAAGATATTAAACTGGAAAAAGGCGTTGCCGCACCTGACTGGAACGTGATGAAACGGCTGGCGGGCCTCGGTTTTCCGGTTGCACTGGCGCTATTTTTTGAAGTGACATTGTTCGCAATAGTCGCACTGTTAGTCTCGCCATTGGGTATTGTTGCCATTGCAGGGCATCAGATTGCGCTTAACTTCAGTTCATTGATGTTTATGTTACCGATGTCACTAAGCGTAGCTGCAACCATTCGCGTCGGGTTCCGCCTCGGCGAGGGATCAGTCGAAAATGCAAAGGTTGCGGCTTATACCAGTATCGCGGTTGGCCTGTTGTTAGCCTGCGTAACCGCAGTATTTACGGTGACTTTCCGCGAACACATTGCCCTGCTGTATAACAAAACACCACAAGTAGTCATGATGGCATCCCATCTGATGCTACTGGCAGCACTTTATCAGTTATCTGACGCTATTCAGGTCATTGGTAGCGGTGTATTACGTGGCTATAAAGATACCCGCTCGATCTTCTTTATCACCTTTACCGCCTACTGGTTGCTCGGTTTACCCACCGGCTATTTACTGGGGCTGACCGATTATGTCGTCCCCGCAATGGGGCCAGGTGGTTTCTGGATTGGTTTTGTGATCGGCTTAACCTCAGCCGCGATTTTGATGGCAATGCGCATCCATTGGTTACAAAAGCAACCAGCTAACTTTATTTTGCAAAAAGCAGCGCACTAAGATCTTATCAGTGACATCCCCACGTCGCTGGTGTTCAGGCTCACGACGCATGTTCTGATATACGGGTAAAATGTGAAGAAAAAAACACCGCACTGAGTGAAAACGCATCAATTACGTGAGGTTACGGAGAATATTGCGTTTTTCCCCTTGCCAGCAGGCAAGCAGCTCGCTAATATTCGTCCCCGTTATGAGCCTTGATAGCGAGTAGTTAACGTAAGGGTAATACACCCAACTCATTAAAGTTGCAGCAAACCAGCGAATTGATCTAAATCTACGAAGATTAAGTGACGCGGGTAAAAAACAGCCAATAAGGCTATGGCATCAACTAAAGAAGATAATGTGCGTCCGTAGCTCAGTTGGTTAGAGCACCACCTTGACATGGTGGGGGTCGATGGTTCGAGTCCATTCGGACGCACCACGTTGGCAAAAACTGTAATTTGAGATTTATCATTCATATGCGTTCTTAGCTCAGTTGGTTAGAGCACCACCTTGACATGGTGGGGGTCGATGGTTCGAGTCCATTAGAACGCACCACTCTGTTTCTCCCGTTTAACCCCTTTAATTTATGCAATACAATTTCGCTGCCAGACCATCTTCTTTGATAATATCCCCCGGCCGAGTCACTACATTCGCCCTACCCATGCCCTGTTTTTCGTGCTAAAAGTTTCAATTTTTCAACAAAATGCCATTAAATTCAATTGGTTGAATCATGAATGGCGCATTGTTAGAAAAAACGGCAATGAGTTTCTGTTTTCTATTTCATTTCCGATCAGTTACCGTTTATAATACAAACCGTCGTTTAAGTTGAATGGTATCAGCCTCTTGATCTGCCGATACGCTAAAAAAATACCACCCCGATTTACTACGCCATCGGACACTGATCATACGTTTAGCCGCATGCTAAAGTTTTCTGTTCAACTTCCACAACTGTCATCTATTCTTAGTATTATTTTGCTTCTTATTAACATTTCACTGCACCAGACACCAATCAGATTCCACTCCGTTGCTGTAACTAACGGAAATTTCATTTTTTATCGATTACAACTTGTAGAAAAAATCCGTCATGAAAAAGACTAAAATTGTTTGTACTATCGGTCCAAAAACCGAAGCCGAAGAAATACTGACGCACCTGTTGAACGCGGGCATGAACGTTATGCGTTTAAACTTCTCTCACGGTGACTACGAAGAGCATGGTCAACGTATCAAAAACCTGCGCGCTGTTATGGCGAAAACCAATCACAAAGCCGCTATCCTGCTGGATACCAAAGGCCCTGAAATCCGCACCATGAAACTGGAGGGCGGCAAAGATGCAGCGCTGATTGCAGGCCAAACTTTCATCTTCACCACGGATCAACGGGTTATCGGCAATAACAACATCGTTGCAGTAACGTATCCCGGCTTCGCAGCTGACCTGAAAATGGGTAACACCGTGCTGGTTGACGATGGCTTGATCGGTATGGAAGTGATCGAAGTCACTGAAAACACAGTGGTATGTAAAGTGCTAAACAACGGTGACCTGGGTGAAAACAAAGGCGTTAACCTGCCTGGCGTTTCTATCCAGTTGCCTGCGTTAGCTGATAAAGATAAAGCTGACCTGATCTTTGGTTGCGAGCAAGGTGTTGATTTCGTTGCAGCATCCTTTATTCGTAAACGTTCTGACGTGCTGGAAATTCGTGAACACCTGAAAGCGCACGGTGGCGAAAATATCCAAATCATCTCTAAAATCGAAAACCAGGAAGGTCTGAATAACTTCGACGAAATATTGGAGGCGTCTGACGGTATCATGGTCGCCCGTGGTGACTTGGGTGTTGAAATCCCGGTTGAAGAAGTTATCTTCGCGCAGAAAATGATGATTGATAAATGTAACCGCGCACGTAAAGTTGTTATCACAGCAACTCAAATGCTGGATTCGATGATTAAAAACCCACGCCCTACCCGTGCAGAAGCGGGCGATGTTGCTAACGCCATTCTGGACGGCACAGACGCCGTGATGCTATCTGGTGAGAGTGCCAAGGGCAAGTACCCATTAGAGTCGGTCACTATCATGGCGACCATCTGTGAGCGTACAGACCGCATCATGCCTAGCCGTATCGAAACACTGAACGACAATCGAAAAATGCGCATCACAGAAGCGGTTTGTCGCGGTGCTGTTGAAACCGCAGAGAAACTGGAAGCTCAGTTGATCCTGGTAGCAACAGAAGGCGGTAAATCAGCAAAATCAGTGCGTAAATACTTCCCAACCGCCACCATTCTGGCACTGACGACCAATGAAACTACTGCCCGTCAGTTAATCCTGACCAAAGGTGTGATCACTCATTTGGTAGACAAAATAAGTTCGACTGATGATTTTTACCGTATCGGCAAGGAAGCAGCATTGGCGAGCGGTTTCGCACAGAAAGGCGAAGTCGTGGTGATGGTTTCCGGCGCTCTGGTACCCAGTGGCACCACCAATACCGCGTCTGTACACGTATTATAATCCCAACTCGCCATCTCGGATGACAATTAAAAACGCCGTTTCCAATAGCGGCGCTTTGTTTTTTTAAACCGGCTAAATAAATTTTCTTAAAAACCTTGTTTATCCTAAGTTCACTATACTCAACAGTCTTAAAGAGACAGGAAGGCGACAAACGAGATAATCTCGACGGATTTACATAAAATAAGTGATTCGGGTTACTGAAAAGCAGCTAACAGGCTGGTGTCTTGAAAAGCGACAAATATGTAGGTCTGTTTTCAAATAAGACTTGTCCCATAGAACTCTGCTGTTTTGCCTCGTTTTTTTAATTTTCTTTAAAAAAACGAGGCTTCTTTGAGCGAACAATCAAAATAAACCTCTCTAACACTAAAAATTTATTCTCTTTCGAAAAAACTTTGTGTAATACTTACAGTGCTACATGGAGATTAACTTAATCTAGAGGGTGTTAATAATGAATAGTACTAAACTTGTACTGGGCGCGGTAATTTTGGCTTCAGCTATGCTGGCTGGCTGTTCAAACAGTGCTAAAATGGATCAACTGTCTTCTGACGTTCAAACTCTGAATGCTAAAGTTGACCAACTGAGCAACGACGTGAACGCAGTTCGTTCTGACGTTCAGGCAGCTAAAGACGATGCAGCACGTGCTAACCAACGTCTGGACAACCAAGCTCACGCTTACAAGAAGTAATATTACTTCCTGAATGAAAAATGGCGCACATTGTGCGCCATTTTTTTGTCCTATATATAAATGAACCTGATCCTGCCACGACGCTTTCCTGACACTGATTTATCACAACAACACCTTGCCAAACACAGTAACAGCATCCTTGCTCTCACCGACATGGCGTTATCATCACAAAGATATAATCATAACAACAGGTGTTCCAATGATCAGTTCACTGTTGAATAAACCGGGCCTGGTTGAAACAGCTTAAGCCCAGCTCCGTCAGCCGGATGTTCATGCTGCTCGCCCTGTGGCGCTACATCAGCAGGAATCTGCAAGGGTGTTGTCTCACCTACTGTAACGATGATAGGCATGCCTGCGCGGCGTACAATCGCATTGTGAACCACATGTGCATCAGTCTGACTGTCGTTGATGAATGACTGTAAACTGCTGCTAATGGCGATTGGCATGGTCTGCGGGTCATCACTGTCTACACGAGATAACGGCTGATGAACCTCCAGGTAACGCTTACCATCAGGTTCTATGGCGTACTTAACCGGTTTGTTGACTATCTGTACGCGGGTACCTTTAGGTACAGTGCTAAACAGTGCCTGAATATCATCAGGACGCAGGCGAATACAGCCGGAGCTGACACGCATACCGATACCGAAATTAGCATTGGTACCGTGGATCAGGTACTCCCCACGACCCGCAGCCAGACGCAGGGCAAACAGACCCATAGGGTTTTCCGGGCCAGCAGGAACGACTGATGGCAGGGTGACACCTTGTGCCAGATAATGTTTACGAATGTTCGGCGTTGGCGTCCAGGTCGGATTTGGGATCTTCTGGCTAACAGTGGTAGTCATGGTCGGGGTGTTACGCCCTAACTGGCCGATACCGATAGGATAAACGATGACTTTATTCTGATCTTTTGGGTAATAATAAAGACGCAGCTCCGCCAGGTTGATGACAATACCTTCGCGCGGGGTATCAGGCAACAACATCTGGGCCGGGATAGTTAGCACTGAACCGGGCGTGGGTAGATACGGATCAGTGCCTGGATTAGCTTCCAGCATCGCCAACAGGCCGATTTTATAATCGGCCGCAATCGCCTCAAGAGGACGGCCATCGTTTGGCACGGTATAGGTGGTATTTTCGCCAATCAGACGACTATTGGCTGGAGGCAGCGGATACTCGGTTGCATTGGCAGCGGTGATACTCCCTGCTATACAAGTTGCGAATAACATGCCAATCAAAGTTAATGCACGTTTCATGCTTAGTTCCTACATCACTTCTTCAACTTCGGTTTACACGGCGATACCCAATAGATTTCAAGTTGCAGGGAGGTAGCAAGCACGTCATTCGGGTGAACGTGAGCAGCCAATACACCTGTAGTTTGAAAGATGACGGGTATATCTATGTTAATTATAACAGCCAATTATAAGGCTATAACATAGTAACACCCCTCATTATAAAGGCAATTTATTTCTCTAAAAATCAAGGTGTTACCAAGTAATTTATTCCTTGGTTAGCCGTGTAATTGCCAATTTAACCTGCTGAAATATCACCATTTTACCACTGTGACTCACCATACAAAAAAGTCAGTCACCCATCGATAAAACACGGCACGTTGGCAGCTATTGCGCAGCCAATAACCTGGTAGCGTTGCTGCGAATGGCTCGGATCATCGCTTCCAACCCCTGAGAACGTGAACGTGTCAAATGCTGACTCAGCGCCAGATCGGCAAAGAAAGACCATACATTGAGGGAAACTATCTGTTGTGGGGTTAAATTGTGGTAAAGGATAAACACCACCGCTACCAGCCCCTTAACGATAGCAGCATCGCTGTCACCAGCAAATATCACATGGCCGTCTTCTGAGAGAGTCATCGCTATCCAGACTTGACTTTGGCAACCTGAGATCAAATTGCCTGCATGGCGCTGTTGTTCTGTTAACGGCACCAACTGCTCCCCTAACTCGATCACATACACGTATTTCTCTTCCCAATTCAAACAACGAGAAAAGTTACGAATCAATTTATCTTTATCTGGCAAACCCGCCATAACATGCTTCCTGAATAATACCCTGGGTTCTTGCAGCCAAGGCTACTGCTAACCCAGCAATTTTTTGATGCGTGTTAACCCAGCCACCAAACGATCTATTTCCTCGTGAGTATTATAAAATGACAATGAGGCGCGACACATACTCGGAACCTGATAAAATGCCATCAGCGGCATCGCACAATGGTGACCGGTTCGAATAGCGATACCGTACTGATCAAGGAAACTGCCAACATCATAAGCATGGTGCGACCCAAGATTGAAGGCTATCACCCCCGCCCGCGTTGCCGGGCCATACAACGTCAGGCTGTCAATCTGGCTAAGTTGTTGTAACGCGTAATCCATCAATGATTGCTCATATTGTTGGATGTATGCCAGACCTAACGCCTGCACATAACTTATTGCAGCGCCAAGACCCATAATCCCGGCTGTATTTGGCGAGCCCGCCTCAAACCGCCACGGAGCATCCGCAAAAGTGGTGCCTTCAGTCAGACTGACGGTTTTGATCATTGAGCCACCCCCTTCCCACGGCGGCATTTGTTGTAACAGCGTGCTTTTGCCATACAGAATACCGATGCCAGATGGCCCATACAGTTTATGCCCGGAGAAAACATAAAAATCGCAATCCAATGCTTGTACATCAACCTGCTGGTGCATGATAGCCTGAGCACCGTCAACCAACACCACCAAACCTGCCGCTTTTGCCTGTGCAACAATCTCTTTGATGGGGTTAACGGTTCCCAGCACATTAGACATTTGCGTGATAGCCAACAGCCTGGTGGTACTATCAATCAAGCCCGCCAACGCATCAGATTCCAACTCTCCCGTCGCCGTCAACGGCCAGACACGAATTTCAACACCGAGATCCTTCGCTACCATCTGCCACGGCACTATATTGGCATGATGCTCCATCTCGGTGATGATGATGCTGTCACCCGCCTTGAGAAAATGCCGCCCGTAGCTGTTGACTACCAGGTTAATCCCCTCGGTGGTGCCTTTAACAAAAACAATTTCCTCTGGCGAGGCCGCATGGATAAAGTCAGCAACCTGACTGCGTACCGCTTCCATCTGCGCGGTCGCCTCGGCACTCAGAGTATGAATACCCCGGTGAACCGCCGCATAACCGTCACGATAGAAATTAAGCTCTCGATCGATAACCACTTGTGGCTTTTGCGCACTGGCAGCACTGTCCAGATAAGCCAGTGGCTGCCCATTCACCTGAAGGCCAAGCAGAGGGAAATCTGCTCTCACTCGTTCAATAGGGAAACTCATAGCGACTCCCCTGCCAGCCGCTCTGCTATCCGTGCCAAAACCACTTTGCGAATCGTCTCATTATGGATAGCTTCCGTTAATTCTGCCGCAAACGCGAAGATAATCATCTGCTGAGCATCGGCCTGATTGATACCGCGAGATTGCAGATAAAACAACTGTTCAGCATCAATGCGCCCGACTGTCGCGCCGTGGCTACATTTCACATCATCGGCATAAATTTCCAGTTGCGGCTTGGTATCGACTTCAGCCAATTTGCTCAACAACAGATTATTGTTGGTCATTTTACCATCGGTTTTTAACGCGTGCTGAGCCACTTTGATCATACCGTTAAAAACAGCCTTGCCGCGCTCACGAACCATGGTTTTATGCAATTGGCGACTTTCGCAATACCCTTTATTGTGTTCCAGATAAGTGCGGGTATCGCAGATTTCACGCCCTATCGGTAACAACAAACTGTTAATTGATAATGTCGCTCCTTCGCCGTTTAACTGTGCACTGGTGTTATGGCGAACCAGCCCGGCACCTAACAGAAAGCTGTCACTGCACACCCTGGCATCACGACCCAACACCAGATCATTATGGGCAAAGTGATAGCTTAGCGGTGTTTCAAACGCCAGTTTACAATGGCGCAGCTCCGCGTTATCACCCACGGCAATCGTGAGCCGCGCTCCGGTAAAGTGCGGATCTTCGCTCAAGCTGGCAAAGTGCTCGATAACGTCTGCTTGTGCATTGGACTCAATCACCAGATGATGGCGATAATGACTGGTATTCACCACCGCAGAGCCGTTACCCGAACTGATATGCAGCAAATACAGCGGCTTTTGACTTTGTTTCCCTCGCGGTAATCGAATGTGCAGGCTTTCCTGTGCCAGACTTTC
>JBEGTQ010000020.1:0-14799 GCA_041179305.1 Pseudomonadota bacterium
CTTTCTGAGTCAGATGTTTTCCCTGCATGCAAAGGGATCTCCAGTAGGGCCAGAACGGTGATTTTATCCGGGTCTAGCCAGTGGGTCACTTTGTTGCATTTCAACTGGGAATGGGGCAGTGGCATATCTAAAACCATCTTCATTTGCCGTTATTTTAATGATGAACCGCTGCGTTGCGAAATTAAGTTTGGGATGAGTGTTCTTCACAGTGACCGGTTAAACCTCAGATTTTGCCTGTTCTTATATTGGTGCGCATAATGTATATTATGTTAAATAACATTCTGAATTATAGAAAGACCTGATAATTGAGTTGTAAGCAGCCTCGCCCGCACCTGAGCGCCACTAATATATCACCCAGCAGCAGCTCAGCATACTTGTTGACAAGCAAGGACACACGACAAGGAGGTGGCAGAGGATAATCATCTGCCCTGTAAAATTTTCACCCGGAGAAATTGAGTGCAAAAATCTGACGTAAAGAACCTACATTAAAGGTCATGGCACGTAAAATATTTACTTCTCACGCCTAATAGAGCTGCATGAGAAGGTCATAATTGCAATTATGCTTAGCGTGAATTTCCGCGCCACTGAGCGTCAGGTTTCTATAACGCTCTCAGAACAATAATGCCGGGTCTTTTTTTCACGTATTCAAGGAAAGGTGAGTCAACAACCTTCTTATTGCTTTTCAGCGAAGACGCATTACGCAGCATTGGACCCTTGTCGGTCATAATAAATATGCCTGTATGCGTTACATCCAATCCTTCAATTGTGGTATAGATACCAATGTAATCACCGGATTTTAACTGGCTAATGACTGTGTTATCAACAAACTCAGAAGGTATATAAGTCACATTCCGCGGGGTAACACCCAGTGAAGGAATGAACTCCCCTCCTCCCTTTTTTTGATTCAGATGTTTCATTACCGTGACCCCGTGAGGGCTAATTTGCGCTGTAATATCTTGCGCATTTAACGGTTCTCGATTAGCCCAATCGGTAAAGAAATGCTTCCGATGTAGATAACTAACATTGCCATCAATATATCGCGTTCGAATAATTTGCTGAATAAAATCAGATTTACTTGTGGTTTTACGTAGCGCGTCAACATAATCAAGATAGGTGAAGCAGTCTAACCCTCTGAAGTCTATAACCAGTTTTTCGGGTTCTGTGTTTGAACCAATCAACATGTTAGCTTCATAAGGTGTTCCTAAAAATTCGGCTGAAATCTGAGTAATAGCCTCACCCGTATTGTGGTTGTCTACTGTTTTTGTTTGCTTTTCAATAATGCTATTAGCGCGATTGGATGTGTAGTTATCAATATTAACTGTTTCATGCGGGTTATTTTTCGCACCGCACCCCACTAAAGCAACGGCCAAAATCCAAGGTAACGATTTATGCATAAGTCCCTTCAATGATTTATCAAGCTGTTTTATATTCACCTAACGTATTAGTATAATACCGTTTTTTTTTAAATAAAGTGTCAACAGAATAACCGCTTTGAGCCGTAACGCACACTGGAGACTTATGGAAACGTTTTTAATTGATAAAATGGCAACCCCGCAAGGTGAATTGCTGCTTATTGCCGACGAAGAAAACCGGCTCCGCGCTATTGATTGGGTTGACCATTACGATCGTCTGATGAAATTATTGCATAATCACTACGGCGCAACTGCCTTTACGTTAGTTGAAAAAACCAATCCTGGTGGTTTAAGCGACTGCATTCAGCGTTACTTTGCCGGTGAATTAAGTATGATTGACAATTTGCCGGTGAAAACAGCCGGAACAGACTTTCAGCATCAGGTTTGGAAGGAACTACGCAAAATTCCTTGTGGCGAGACAATTACCTACGGTGAACTGGCAAGAAGAATAAATCGCCCTACGGCTTCACGGGCGGTCGGTATGGCCAATAGATTGAATCCTATTTCTATCGTTATCCCTTGCCATCGGGTGATCGGTTCACAAGGTACATTGACCGGCTATGCCGGTGGCGTAGAACGAAAACGTTGGTTATTAATGCACGAAGGTTATATCTTAGCATGATAAGTATCGTTGTTGTGTAAAAGGTAAAAACATCACAATAGAGAATATCGAAGATTTGGCTCAACTGGCGGGTAAACCACGGCTTGGTCTGTAACACAATCGAAACCAAATCAATATATTGGTCTGGCTTAATATGGCACCTGTTTTCTTTCTCTTTCATGGTTTACTCTTTAAGTAACAAACTGTTAATTTACCGCAGTAAGGAGACTCTATGGCAAAGTATCAGAATATTCTGGTTGCTATTGACCCCCATCAGGATGATCAACCTGCATTGAGACGTGCAGTTTACCTTGTGCAACGTAATGGCGGCACAATCAAAGCATTTTTAGCTATTTACGATTTATCCTATGACATGACAACCCTGTTGTCCCCTGACGAGCGCACGGCTATGCGTAAAGGGGTTATTAGCCAACGTTCCGCCTGGATCAGTGAACAGTGCCGTTTTTATATTGATGCCGGCATGCCAATTGAAATTAAAGTGGTTTGGCATAATCGGCCTTATGAAGCCATCATTCAAGAAGTGCTAAATGCCAAACATGATTTACTGCTAAAAATGGCACATCAACACGATCACCTGGAATCTATTATCTTCACGCCAACTGACTGGCATTTATTACGCAAATGCCCCTGCCCGGTCTGGATGGTAAAAGATCGCCCCTGGCCGGAAAACGCCACCGCACTGGTGGCGGTTAATCTCTCCAGCGAGGCGCCGCTACATGATCCACTCAACTTGCGTTTAGTTAAAGAAACCAGAGAACTGGCGGCACATGTCAATCAAACACAGGTGCATCTGATCAGTGCCTATCCGGTCACCCCGATCAATATCGCCATCGAATTACCTGATTTTGATCCAAGCATCTATAACGACGCGATTCGTGGACAACATCTGGTGGCGATGAAAGCTCTGCGTCAGCAGTTCGGTATAGATGAAAAATTCACTCATGTGGAGAAAGGGTTACCTGAAGAGGTCATTCCAGATCTGGCGGAGCATTTGCATGCTGGGGTCGTGGTCTTAGGCACATTGGGACGTACTGGCCTGTCTGCCGCCTTTATTGGTAATACTACCGAACATGTGATCGATCATCTTAAATGTGATTTGCTGGCCATTAAACCAGAAGGGTTTACCTGCCCGATAGAAGGTAATGAAGATCTGGAGGATGTTGAATAAGCCCTTCTTGCCGTATCTGCCGATTAAATATAACAGAAGGGCCGCCAATTTTGGTGGCCCTTGATCAGACACTATAAGCATTACAACGCGCGGACAATTGCTTCCACGCTGCCTTTGGCATCACCAAACAACATTTGGGTATTTTCTTTAAAGAACAATGGGTTTTGCACACCGGCATAGCCTGTATTCATTGACCGTTTAAAGACGATAACCTTTTGTGCTTTCCACACTTCCAGAACCGGCATGCCAGCAATCGGGCTGCGCGGATCTTCCAGTGCTGCCGGGTTAACTGTATCGTTGGCACCAATCACCAATACTACATCGGTGCCTGGGAAATCATCGTTTATTTCATCCATTTCCAGCACCACGTCGTAAGGGACTTTGGCTTCCGCCAATAACACATTCATATGACCAGGCAAGCGCCCTGCTACGGGATGAACCCCAAAGCGAACCTTGATGCCACGAGCTTGCAGTTTTGCCGTAATTGCAGCAACGGGATACTGAGCCTGTGCGACTGCCATGCCATAGCCTGGAGTGATGATTACGGAGCTGGCATTTTTCAGCAGCTCAGCCACTTCCTCTGCTGTAGTCTCACCGTATTCCCCCATCTCTTCCACATTACCGGTAGAAGAACCATCAGTACCGAAACCACCGGCAATAACGCTGATAAACGAACGGTTCATCGCTTTACACATGATGTAGGACAGGATAGCACCGGAAGAACCCACCAATGCACCGGTGACGATCAGCAGATCATTGCTTAACATGAAACCTGCGGCCGCAGCAGCCCAGCCGGAATAAGAGTTCAGCATTGACACCACAACCGGCATGTCTGCCCCACCAATTGAAGCCACCAGGTGCCAGCCAAAACCCAGCGCGATGATCGTCATCAACAGCAATGCAACCACTTGCAGCGCCACACTGTCGGTTCTGACAAACAGAATCATCAGCAGGAATGAAACGATCAACGCGACCAGATTCAGTTTATGGCGTTGCGGCAGCATCAATGGCTTGGATGAGATAATCCCGCGTAATTTACCGAAAGCAACAATAGAACCCGTAAATGTCACCGCACCGATAAAAATACCTAAGAACACTTCGGTCAGATGGATATTCACCATCACGGCGTCCATTATTGCCGAATCGTGATCCAGATAGCTGTTAAAACCAACCAACACCGCCGCTAAACCAACAAAACTGTGCAGGATCGCGACCAGTTCTGGCATTTCAGTCATTTCGACTTTCTTCGCCAGATGGAGACCAATTGCACCGCCGATGACCATCGCAATGATAATCCAGGCAACGTTACCTGAGTCTGGCCCCAAAATGGTGGCAATCAAAGCAATGGCCATACCGGTAATACCGAAAGTGTTACCTTGTTTGGATGTTTCGTGGCGCGACAGCCCCGCCAAACTAAAAATAAATAAAATCGCAGCAACGATGTACGTAGCTGTAACAAGACCACCAGACATCTGTTACCCCTTCATTCTTATAAGCCATAGTGTTATACTAACCCGGTTTCTATCATTTTGTTTTCACAAAATAAACTAGTTTTTACGGAACATTTTCAGCATGCGCTGGGTGACGGTAAATCCACCAAATATGTTGATACTGGCAATCAATACAGCGATAAAAGAGAAGAAACTTACCCAGCCGCCGTGGCCAATTTGCAACAGTGCGCCTACCACAATAATGCCCGAAATCGCGTTAGTAACTGACATCAGCGGTGTGTGCAGCGCGTGGCTGACATTCCAAACCACGTAGTAACCAACCACACACGCCAGCGCAAAAACGGTAAAGTGAGATAAGAACTCTTTCGGCGCCACATTCGCCAGCCAACCAAACAGCACAATGGCGATCGCCATGAAGATATATTTGGTCCACGGTGAGGAAGGTTTCGCCTCTTCTTTTATTATCGGTGCTGCCTTAGCGGCCTGCGGTTGGACAGAAACCTGAATCGGTGGCGCCGGCCAGGTTACTTCACCGGATTTCACCACCGTAACACCGCGGATAACCGTATCTTCAAAATCAATATCTATCTCGCCATTTTTCTCTTTGCAGAGTAATTTCAGCAAGTTAACCAAGTTGGTACCGTAAAGTTGGGAAGACTGTGTCGGCAAACGACTGGGCAAATCGGTATAACCGATAATCTTTACGCCGTTTTCCGTAACAGTCACTTTATCGGCGACGGTCAGTTCACAGTTACCGCCAGTTTGAGCAGCCAAGTCGACAATCACACTGCCGGACTTCATTGCGGCAACCATCTCTTTGGTGATCAGACGCGGCGCCGGTTTACCCGGGATAAGTGCTGTCGTGACAATAATGTCCACCTCAGCCGCCTGGGCGGCAAACAGCGCCATTTCAGCGTTGATAAACGCTTCAGACATGACTTTAGCATAGCCGTCGCCACTGCCAGCTTCTTCTGCAAAATCCAGTTCGAGGAATTCCGCGCCCATGCTCTGAACTTGTTCTTTGACTTCAGGGCGGGTATCAAAGGCACGCACAATTGCGCCCAGGCTCCCTGCCGCACCGATGGCCGCCAAACCTGCAACCCCAGCCCCGATAATCATCACTTTCGCTGGTGAAACCTTACCGGCAGCGGTGATTTGCCCAGTGAAGAAGCGGCCAAATTCGTGCGCAGCTTCAACGATGGCACGATAACCGGCGATATTAGCCATCGAACTGAGGGCATCCATTGACTGTGCGCGCGAAATACGTGGCACAGAGTCCATCGCCAATACAGTTACCTGACGTTCAGCCAACTTTTGCAGCAACTCTGGCTGCTGAGCCGGCCAGATAAAACTGATCAACGTACTGCCGGCACGCATCAAAGAGATCTCTTCCTCGAGAGGCGCATTCACTTTGAGGATAAGGTCGGATTGCCACACATCGGTGGTATCCGTAATGGTCGTTCCTGCAGTCAGGTAGGCAGCATCGTCAAAACTGGCTAAATGGCCAGCGCCACTTTCAATCGCCACGGTGAAGCCTAATTTGAGCAGTTGTTCCACCGTTTTCGGCGTTGCTGCAACACGGGCTTCATTGGCCAACCGCTCTCTTGGTATACCAATATGCATAATGATCCCTTTTACTTGTCTTTGATATAATTTACATCTGTTTGGTTATTAGCCAAGCCGGTTTCACTTCAGCTCCCTATAACCTACTGAAAATATGACCGATGATCCATATTTGTATGCAATTGCGCCGTAGTTTTTGCGCTGTTCATGATTCTTATAAATTGCTGAGACACTTGCCATTATTACATGTGATAATCATCTGCTATTCTGTTACGCATCAATTGTTCCGCACGTATCAACGTTACTGCGCAAGGCGAAAGGATTTTTTATGAAGCTGAAACACACGATCATCGCATCAGCATTGCTATCGCTCACTGTTTTTTCTGCTGCCCATGCAGCAAAAGAACTGACTCCAGAGCAGGCAGCAGCCATTAAGCCGTTTGATCGCATTACTATTACAGGCAGATTTAATGCAATCAATGAAGCAGCAGATGCAATATCGCGTCGTGCTGATAAATTGGGTGCCGACGCCTTCTATATCCAGGATATTAGCAGCAATAATAGTGGTGGTAACTGGCGTGTAACGGCCGATGTTTATCATAACGGTACAGCGCAGATCAGCAAAGAGATCCCGCATCGCGTTTTTAATGGTGTTAAAGAATTGCCAAAAACTGAAGCCTATGCACTTCAGCCTTATGATACTGTTTCTGTCAGCGGCTTCTTCCGTAGCCAGCCTGATATTAACGAAGCCATTTCCAAAGCGGCAAAAAAGAAAGGAGCTGACTCCTTCTTTATTGTGCGTCAGGTTTATGCTAACCAAGGTGGCAACCAGTTTGTGACGGCATATGTTTATAAAGCTGATGCAACAAAACGTGTTGTTCAAAGTCCGGATGCTATTCCTGCCAATTCTGACGCCGGCCGTGCAGCACTGAGCGCAGGTGGCGCCGCCGCCGCTAACGTTGAAATCCCGGGTGTTGCCTCTTCAGGTACACCAAGTGCTGATGTTGGCCGTTTCTTCGAGACGCAATCATCAACCGGTAAACGTTACACCGTAACCCTTTCTGATGGCACACAGATTCAGGAGCTGAATAACGCCACCGCCGCTCAGATGGTACCATTTGACTCCGTTAGCTTTACCGGTCACTTTAACAGCATGACCGATGTCTCGCACGAAGTCGCTAAACGCGCCGCAGCGAAAGGTGCAAAGTACTACCATGTTACTCGTCAATGGCAGAACAAGAGTGGCGGTAACCTCACTGTTAGCGCGGATTTATTTAAATAGTCATCTCAAAGGCAGCCCAGTGCTGCCCTTGTTTTATCTGTTAACTCCCCCACTTCTCCCCCATTAAGCTCGATTGAATAATCTTTTGTCTAAATCGCATAACCAATCATTGCATGATCATCCTTCACTCCGTAAAATCTCTCGAAAATTCTGGGGCTATTATCCATTAATTATCGTTAAATTTGCCTCATATAATGCTGTCAACAACTTAATAGCGATTAATTAACACTTTAATAAATCAGGGAATTATCTTTGGAAAAAAAACTCGGTCTGACTGCGCTTACTGCGCTGGTTTTCAGCTCAATGCTGGGAGCAGGTGTTTTTAGTTTGCCGCAAAACATGGCCGAAGTAGCCAGTCCGGCGGCACTGCTTATTGGCTGGAGTGTTACCGGTGTAGGGATAATATCCCTCGCGTTTGCCATGTTGTTGTTGACACGACTGCGCCCTGATCTGGACGGCGGGATATTCGCCTATGCCAAAGAAGGCTTTGGTGATTTGATCGGTTTTTTCTCTGCATGGGGTTATTGGTTATGTGCGGTGATCGCCAACGTCTCATATTTAGTGATAGTTTTTGCCACATTAAGCTTTTTTAGCGATAAACCGGGCAGCATCATCTTCGGTCAGGGCAATACCTGGCAGGCATTGCTTGGCGCTTCTTTGCTGCTATGGCTGGTTCACATATTAGTATTGCGCGGCGTTCAGACCGCAGCCAGTATTAATCTGGTTGCGACGCTCGCGAAACTACTGCCAATTGGCGGCTTTATTGTTTTGGCCGGGCTTGCATTCAGCCGCGATACTTTCAGTTTTGACTTTACCGGCATCGCCTTGCATACCCCCGTCTGGCAGCAAGTTAAAGACACCATGTTAATTACACTTTGGGTCTTTATTGGCGTCGAAGGTGCTGTGGTTGTTTCTGCCCGGGCACGTAATAAAAAAGACGTTGGGCGGGCCACTATGCTGGCGGTTCTGTCTGCTCTTAGTGTTTATCTGCTGATCACTTTATTGTCACTCGGGGTAGTTCCGCGCGCCGAGCTTGCGGGTATGCGTAACCCGTCAATGGCGGGTATTATGGTTGAGATGATTGGCCCTTGGGGCGAGATGATTATTGCTACCGGGCTGATTGTTTCCGTTTGTGGCGCCTACTTAAGCTGGACCATTATGGCGTCAGAGGTTCCGATGATTGCCGCGAAACAGGGTGCATTCCCGAAAATTTTTCGCCATCAAAATAAGAACAGCACACCTGCCCAATCGTTGTGGTTGACCAACTGTGCTGTTCAGGTGGCGCTTATTCTGATCTGGCTGACGGGTAGCAATTACAATACTCTATTAGCTATTGCTTCAGAAATGATTTTAGTGCCTTATTTTCTGGTGGGCGCCTTCTTATTTAAGGTGGCATTGGAACGTCAGGACTGGCGTTTGATTGTAGCGGCCAGTGGCGCATGTTTATATGGTTTATGGCTAATTTACGCCGCCGGTTTGCTGTATCTACTGCTGTCAGTGCTTTTGTATGCCCCAGGATTGCTGGTATTTATTTATGCGCGTAAAGGGCATGAAGGGCTTCGATTGCTGAATATTGTAGAACGGGCAGCGATTTTTCTCGTGCTTATCGCCACCATTCCTGCAACCTGGCTGATAATTCATTATTAAGCGAAGCAATCAGCAATCGAATAAGCCGATCGAACAAAGTTCCATTCACTTTATCTGGCTTGATTCGATTTCCCATCATCAGTAAACAACAGAATGCGTCACTGTGCGTAGCATTGCCGCCAACAGCGCGTTATGCTGAATTCAGATACTTTTATAAACTGAAAATCATGACCAACATTGTTTTTGTAGAAGACGACCCGGAGGTCGGAAAACTGATTGCGGCTTATCTTGGTAGACACGGCATAGACGTTTTTGTCGAACCACGTGGAGATACTGCGCAGGCGGTTATTGAACAGCAAAAACCTGATTTGGTGCTGCTCGATATTATGTTGCCTGGAAAAGATGGCATGACGTTATGCCGTGATCTTCGGCCTGGCTATGAAGGCCCGATCGTGTTGCTAACCTCACTGGACAGTGATATGAATCATATTCTTTCCCTTGAAATGGGCGCAAATGACTATATTCTGAAGACCACACCCCCTGCGGTACTTTTGGCTCGGTTGCGCCTACATCTGCGGCAACACAATAAGCAACAAACTCAAAAAACCATTAACCTCCCCCTAACCAACGGCAATGCCATTCACTTCGGTCTGCTGTGTATTGATCCAGTGAATCGACAAGTGAATCTCAGTGATGAAGAAATTACCTTATCAACGTCTGATTTTGATTTGCTTTGGGAGCTGGCGACTCATGCCGGAATCATTATGGATCGCGAGGCCTTGTTGAAGAATTTGCGCGGTGTCAGCTATGACGGTATGGATCGCAGCATTGATGTTGCTATTTCCCGTTTACGGCGCAAACTTTATGACAATAGCGTCGAACCATTCCGCATAAAAACGGTGCGCAATAAAGGTTACCTGTTTGCTCCTAATGCCTGGGAGTCAGTGCAGCAATGAGAAAGCTCTTCATTCAATTTTTCTTATTGCTCTTTGTTTGCTTTATGGTGATGGCGATGTTGGTCGGGTTGGTGTACAAAATCACTGCAGAACGTGTGGGTCGTCAGTCATTGGACGATTTAATGAAAAGTTCGTTGTCATTGATGCGCAGTGAATTACGGGAAATTCCACCAAAAGACTGGAATAAAACTATCGCCACGCTGGATTTAAACCTTTCTTTCCAATTGCATATAGATCCATTAGACAAATGGGATCTCGGTGAGCGGCTGAACAAACGCCTCCGTGCAGGTAAAATTATTGCTTTAGATGATAAATATACTTTCCTGCAACGCATTCCGCGTAGCCACTACGTTCTTGCGGTAGGCCCAGTACCCTATCTGTTTTATCTGCATCAAATACGTTTACTTGATTTAGCGTTACTGATTCTTATTGGCCTGTCTTTGGCGTTACCGGTATTTCTTTGGATGCGACCGCACTGGAAAGACCTGCTTAAACTGGAGAATGCCGCCCAGCGATTAGGAGCCGGATATCTTGACGAACGTACACATTTTGATCCCACATCCAGTCTTAATCGGCTGAGTGTCGCTTTTAATCAAATGGCTGACAATATCAACACGTTAATTGTCAGCAAGAAACTGCTAATTGACGGTATTGCCCATGAATTGCGTACCCCACTTGTACGCCTGCGCTATCGGTTAGCCATGAGTGATAATCTGACTGAAAGTGAACAACAAACATTGGATCACGATATTGGCCAATTGGAAGCGCTGATTGATGAACTTCTCACCTATGCTCGTCTGGATCGGCCTCAAGTCTCGCTTAATCTGGCATCTATCGATTTGCCCAAATGGCTAGTGGCTAAGGTGACAGATATGCGTTTGATCCATCACGAGCGGGAAATCGAACTTAACATTCCTCATCGTGGTGATTTTGGCGCTATTGACCTGCGTTTAATGGAGCGAGTGCTGGATAATCTGGTCAATAATGCCCTGTGCTACTCCAGCCAACGGCTTCGTATCGGGTTGTGGTTTGATGGCAATAACGCTTGTTTGCAAGTTGAGGATGACGGCCCGGGGATCCCATTAGCAGACCGGGCGCGGGTGTTCGACCCGTTTGTCCGCCTTGATCTCAGCCGCGATCGTGCCACTGGCGGTTGTGGGCTAGGTTTGGCTATCGTCCACTCCATTGCGCAGGCTTATCAAGGTACCATCTCTGTTGATGCCAGTTCATTAGGGGGAGCCAGTTTCCGCTTTTGCTGGGCGGTAAAGCACAGGTATTCACTGAGTACTGATCAGGTTTAACTCGCTCATCAGGCAAATCATTTAAGCACAGCCTTCAGGCAGTCAATCGTGTAAGACGAATAGATATCTTATTGCTTTCAGTGTGTTATTTTCTTACAGAGTGCTTTTTTAAAGGTAATAGCATATTGTATGTTGTAACTAAAATGAGCATAAAAAGACACATAATTAGCTTTATACAATCGGTTACAAGCCGAAACCAATAACTCACGGAAACCTTGTGATGATTCATCTACTCTGTTTATAACGATCCGACGGGACTAATATGTGAACAAAACACTAAGGAGTAACTAGTGAAAAAAGTGGGTTATTTTTAGCAGGAGGCTGATAATTCTGCACCGTTATTTATTTGAAATCATCCCTGCCATCTTAGTTAGATGCGGTGTCATCACATTATTTTTTTATTTATAATACGAATTAGCTATTATAATGAAAGTAACGTAGTTATTTAAGCGACAAAGCTTGTGACGTGTTAATGGATAGCTCCTCGATAAGTAAAAAAAGCAGGGCTGATTATTTATGCGCTTATCATTATTAATTTTAAGTTTATTACCTCTTTCGATCACCGCCGCTTTGGCGCACCCCCCTGCAGATAAGCATGTTGATGGCGATAATGCCGCTGATCAAAATACCTTGTTTTTTGGCAAAGATGATCGTACCGCTGTTGCTAATAGCAACCAATGGCCATGGCAAGCTATTGGGCAGGTTGAAACGGCAAGTGGCAATCTTTGCACCGCCACATTGATATCCCCTCACCTGGCATTGACCGCAGGACATTGCGTACTGGCCTCTCCGGGTAATATTGACCGTGCCGTTGCCTTACGATTTGTATCGTACAAAGGTCACTGGAAATATCAAATCAGCAGGTTAGAAACACTGGTTGATACCAGATTGGGTAAAAAACTTAAACCTGATGGTGATGGTTGGATTGTTCCTCCCGCTGCTGCTGCCTATGATTTCGCATTAATTCGTTTAACTAACACGAAGCCGGTGCCGATTACTCCCCTACCGCTGTGGAACGGTTCCACAACTGAGCTGACCCAAGCTCTCAAGTCGGTCAAACGCAAGATAACGCAGGCAGGGTATCCCGTAGATCATTTGGATACGCTATATAGCCATGAAAATTGTCTGGTCACCGGTTGGTCTCAGAAAGGTGTGTTGTCACACCAATGTGATACTTTACCAGGCGACAGTGGTTCACCCTTACTGCTAAAAACAGGTGATAGTTGGTCATTGATTGCGATTCAAAGCTCCGCGCCGGCGCCTAAAGATCGTTATCTGGCAGATAACCGGGCTTTGGCAATACCTGCCATTAAATACCGGTTAAAGCCGCTACTATCAGTAAATCATCATGCTCATTTATAGACCACGTGTAGCCGAACTCTGCAATTTTTGGTCGAAGGTGCTGACCCGGATATATCCAATACGCTGTCCGTTCATGCCCACCTACCGTACACCGGCCAGCATGTTTTCTATCAAGCGAATCATCGTCTCCTTTTGCGCCGGTGCCGATTCAGCTACCAATAGCGCCAATGCCGCAAGCCCGATGTCATTGATGACCGGTTGCCCGTCTCGAATCAATGCATTGTTCCGATTCAGAAAATCGACGAACAGGAAAGCGCCTGTACGTTTGTTGCCATCGGCCAAAGGATGATTCTTGATGACGAAATACAATAGATGCGCCGCCTTGCGTTCAATAGTCGGATAAGCCGGCTCGCCGAACACGGATTGATCGAGGTTACCAAGAATGGCTGCAAGCGCATCGCTGCGTTCGAGCCCGAAAAGATCACTGGCCTCACCACGAGACATGAGATCAGTTTTCAAGCTAACGATGGAATTTCTTACATCGCCAAGTGACAGCATCACTCCGCCTGCCGTCCCATTAGGATCGGTCAACAATCCCTCGTCGTAGCGTTGTAGCAACAAAAAGGTTTGGGTATAGCGGCTGACGATCTCGACTAAACCGCGCCCAGTTTCAACAATCAGATCGGGTGATTGGGCGGCTTTTTTGACCAGCGCCAGCGCCGCTTCCAGTTCAGCGGCGTTGTGCTCGAACCGGAAGCGATCCAGCGTCCAGCCCTGCATCAAATGATCGCGCAAAACACTTGTCGCCCATTGGCGAAATTGCGTACCTCGCTTAGAGTTGACGCGATACCCGACAGAAATGATGGCATCAAGGTTGTAGAACTTGACTGGCTTGTCAGAGCCAGCAATGTGCAAAATTTGCACATTGCTTTCCTCAATCAGTTCGCCATCCCGAAAGATGTTGCGCAAATGCTTGGTAATCACTGATCGTTCTCGCTTGAACAAGTCCGCGATTTGTTCCTGGGTAAGCCAAAGACTCTCACCCTCAAGCCGCACGGTTACGTGCCCGCCGTCTGCCGGCTCATAAATGATGATTTCACTCATTGCTTAAATTTCCTGAAAAATGTCAGGTAGGACTCTGTTACCCTTTTAAATGAGTGTCAATAAATTTCAAACAAGACTCTATTCTGACGTTAAAAACTAAATTGGGTATGTAAGATCAAATGTCAACCGAGATCCTGAGTGACACAACTACAGTTACCATCACTCCTTAGAAACACAAGAAGATTCAGAATTGAATTTAAAAACAAACGTCCCACCAAGTGCGGCAGCATAACGGCTTAATGTGGAGAGGTTTGGAGAGATGATACCCTTCTCCATGCGGCTAATGTTTTGCTTCTTTAATCCAGCTCGCTGGGCAACATCCTCCTGAGTCAAGTTGCACCGCTGACGAGCCGCTTTGAGTTCAGTCATCATCGACTGCCGAATCTGCAAATCAGTATAGGCCTCATTGACCTGAGGTTGGCTTAACGCCGTAGTTTTCACCTCAGTGAATGGAATAACATCAAAATCATCTTGTTTTTTCATGGTTGCAATCTCCGTTTGAGTTCTTTCATACGCCGGTAGGCCAATATCAGTGTTCGTCTTGGGATTTTTTGCGTCTTTTTCTGCAAAATATGAAGGATATAAACCTGTCGATTAACATGGTAAAAGAAAAAACCGCGGCCAATGCCCTCTTTCGCGCTGACACGTAACTCTTTGAGTCCCCGCCCTATATCCCTGACTTCCGGCTCGCGTAATTCATGACCATAAGCCGCTAGCTCATCCATAGCTTTAATCAATGCCGCCTGAATACCTGCTGGCAATCTCAATAACTCCCTCTGCGCCAAACGCAACAAGCTAATTTTATACATAAGCTATCCCTGCCCCGTGAAAAACTCTAACAAACTCACCATAAGTAATCAAATATGGTTACCAAAATCAGACAAACTTTGCGCACGCTGCAAGTTTGTTGATGCAGGTATACTGCAGACAAGTGCCCCATTCCCAGTTGAAATGCAACAAAAAGGTAGGGCATTATGCCGCCTGTAAGTGCGTTAAAAATACCTCATTCGGAGAGCGATAGCCCAGACATTTTCTCCCTCGCGTATTGAGC